>NVTT01000012.1 GCA_002401655.1 Gammaproteobacteria bacterium
TTGAACTCTATTATAACATTGCTGGATGAATTGGTCGATCATAAAACGTATTTTATCTTTATATATCAACTAGTTAGACTGTTTTTAAGTGCTGACTAGCTATTAGCACCTAAAATCATCGATGATATTTGGTCAAGAGCACTAAACATTTCAGCCTAGAGCCCTAGATAAAATTATATAACGGTTATCCTATGCAACTAGTTGCTTAGCCATAATATCTAAAGACTCAGACTCCAACTTCAAATCTTCAAAGGTATCACTTAAAATTGAATGATCTAATGACAATAATTCTAAAGTAGAGTCTGGCACAGTCGTTAAAACTGAATCGCCAATATCTAGCTGTTTTAACATTCTATTCGCTACTAACACTAAATTTGAGTACACCGCATGCTTACTCCAGAATTCTTCTTGATGATGACGATGAACGGCAACAATTAGCTCTTCTGGCATATGCCAATTTTGCATTAGCCATGCACCAATTTCTTCGTGAGTCACGCCCAGTATGTAAAACTCAATATCCTCTATCGATGTGTAGGGATTGGCTTCGATGGTGCGATTAATCAAATCAAACTGAGGCGGAAAAATATGCCCCATGAGCAAATGTCCAAAATTATGAAGTAATCCGCTTAAATAGATTAAGCCTCTTTCTGGGCGATGTTTTACCGGCATTGCTCTACATAATTTTTCCGCCAAATTAGCGCAATAAATAGCTTGTTTCCAGAATTCTTTTACACCAATAGGTCCATCTTTGGGAACTTTTAATGATTTGCCAATTGATATACCTAATGCAAGGTTCATCACTAACTCAAAGCCTAACACTCTTGCGATAGCCGTTTCTATTGAGTCAATTTTACCTTGATAACCATAATAAGGAGAACTTGCCCAACTGATCACTTGTGCTGCCAAAGAAGGATCTCTCGCTACAATTTGGCTTAGTTTTTTAGCATCGGCACTCGGATCAACTCGTAATTTCATAATATCCTGAGCAATATCAGGCATTGCAGGCAGATCGAAGGTTTCATCAATTCTTTGTTTAAGCCTAGTGGGAGTAAAACTTAAATCGACATCGCTTTTTTCATTATTTTTACCCGCATAGAGTTTCTCTGGTGATGCCGTAAAGATAAAGGAGTCACAGTCTTGATAGAGTAAGTTACAACCAATTTTATCTATTTTTAATAATGACTCAGAATCGCCACTATCAATTAAAATTTCGTCTTTATCTAAGACGCTGGGATCAACTAGAAATTCAAAATTGAATACTTCAGAGACTAAAGGAGAGCTATTTTCATCACAATTTTTGAAGTAAGACTGCGTCTCTTTCTTTGACATGATTTTTGCTTCAAAGCCAAGCAACTCAGTCATTTGGCGGTAATCTAGTAAGTATTCATATGGCAAGATAGCTAAAAATTTTTGCCCTTCATAAATCATACCCACACCACGCAAGCGTGTCTCTTTATAATCTTCATTCCTTGTATTGATGGGGTTATCACCAATATAAGGATTTGATACAACTTGATATTGAACAGATAAAGATTCCAGTTTTTTTATTACTGCTGAAGGTATCGACAATGTAATTCACCTAAATAAAATTCCTATATTTAAAATATAGTGCAAATTATGAATAACTTCCTAGTTTTACCTTAATATTTAATTTTCTACCGATAAATGCGAACTTGTCGAACCTTCTTCTAAATTTAATTCGACATTTTCAATTTTTTCAAATCGTGAGCTGATTTTTTTAGCTGATACATGTACAGAGTCAACGTCTTTACTGACTTGTCCGATATGCGTGGATAATTTATCCATACGCTCTTGAAAACGTCCAAAGTCTTTYCCTAGGGCTGATAAGTGYTCCTTGATGATATGRACCTGCTTACGAGTGGCYTCATCTTTAATAACYGCCGACGCMGTKGTTAAAATAGCCATTAGTGTTGTCGGTGATACCATCCARACTTTACAGCGRTAAGCATATTCCACTAGTTCTGGGGAYTGTCCGTGAATCTCCGCAAAAATRCTCTCWGCAGGTATAAACATGACRGCACCATCGGATGTTTCTGGTGGCARTACGTATTTTTCTGAAATRTCGGTAATGTGYTTTTTTACRTCTCTAAYAAACTGCTTRTTWGCCTKARCKCGATCCACTTCTGCGACGGAYAARTTTGTCATTTTYTTRTAACTTTCTARWGGRAAYTTTGCATCAATACCAATTTTYCCGGTSGGTTCTGGCAAGGTTARCAAGCAATCGACTATTTTGTCATTGGATAATTTGTATTGCATTTTRTARTGCGCWTCTGGAATGATATTRCTAATGAGAGACTGTAATTGCACCTCWCCAAACGCRCCTCTTGAGCGTTTATCATTTAARATCTCTTGCAAGCTCACAACATTGGTTGATAACTCRGTRATTTTCTTTTGCGCTTCATCAATTAAAGCTAAWCGCTTAATYACGTCATGAAAAGTTTTGTTRGTTTTATCRAAACCTTCTGATAGTTTCTTTTCCACTTGCCCGCTRATTTCTTTTAATCGTTTATCCGTTGACTCGGTTAAGGTACCAATGGATTGGGTGATTGATTCATTTTGTCTCTTAATATTCCTATCGAGTTCTTCCCTTATCTCTTTAATCCCAATAGATATATTGTTTTTAATCAATTCACTGGTTGCCGTTTGATGCTGTTGCATACGGCTACTAATTTTTTCACCAAATAGATTTACTTTAGAGGTTAAAGATTCCTGACCCTGTTGCATCGATTGTGAGGTATTACGTTTAAGCTGTTCAAATTTTTCAATCATCTCTAATTTAAAGCTCTGAATATTTTCACTCGATGACTTTTCTGAGCCCGCAAAGCGTTTTTCTAAATCAAGTTTTAGTTCAGACAAACTCATCAACTGTTTTTCACGATCTTTAGAAAGTTGCTCAAATAATAATATTTGGCTTTTACTTTGATTATCGGTGATTAACTCGCTGATCGATTCTTGATTTTGTTTTAATTCGGCGATTAGTCGCTCTTCAACTGTTTCAGTGTCTTGCTTAGTCTGTTGCTTAAACTGACCTTGCCTAAATTGAAGAATTAAAATAATRACTAATATAAAGAGRCTAATARKTGCTATCAGCATGGATGGTTGGTTAAAAAGTTCAACCATAACAAGAGCTTCCTTAAAAAATGATAAGTGTTGAGGGTAGCCGTTTCACTGCCGACTGTTTGACAAACTGAGCTTTAAAGCGATTCTGATCAATCTAACAAGTAAAGTTAACCTAAAGCTATCTATTAAAGCCATCAACTAAAATCAATCTATCTGTACAACTACATTACAGAGCTATCTCATAAAAGCGCCTTATAGTAAGACACTGAAAAAGCGGAATCAATTTCAGCAAAATAAAAACTCTACTTAGCCTAATCATTTAACCTATCAACTCAGTTATCACACCCCTGCGATCAAATAATCGACAGTGGAGACAATCAAATCGGAGCYAACTCAGAATTCGTCCTTGAATCAAAATCTGTGGAGAAAATGCCTGAGTAAAGTGATTAATGATCATATGATAACTACCCTCAACAGGCAGTATACTACCAAAACAAATACTACTTATACAAGTGGTTATTTTGGTTTTGTTGTTTTAATTCAATCTAATTTGAAGTGACTTTTTATTTTTTAGAGCCATTCACCATAATTCGACTATAAACTTTGGTTGCTAAAATCAGATTCTCAATCGAAATTTTTTCGTTTGTACCATGAAATGAARCAATATCATCTGGAGTCACCAGCATTGGATTAAAACGATAAGAGTTTTCGCTGATTTGACTATAATGCCTTGAATCCGATGCCGCAATCATTAAGCCAGGCGTTAAAACTACACTATCATGTATTTCATAAGTCGATTGCACCAATATTTTATAGCCTATTGATTCTATCGATGAAATTTTAGAGGCCGGATTACCCCAACCTTCTACTTGTTCAACTCGAACATCTGGATTACTAATCACTCGATTAACATGTTCAATAATGCTCTCTATATTGTCTCTTGGATGGATCCTAAAATTGACAGTAGCGACCGCTTCAATCGCTAATACATTGGCTTTTGGGCTGGCGGATAACATAGTTGGTGCGGTCGTAGTGATCATTTGCGCTTTCATGACTACCGAGTCAGAAAGTTTGTTCTCAATAAGCTTTTTAAACAGCCATTGATTGGCGAAAAGCATTCTTTTACTAAAAGGCATATACCGACTAGCCTCATCAAGTAAATACGAAGAAAGCCCATCAAGACCACCAGCCATTGGGTTGTTCTCCAACTTGATTATAGCTTCAGCTAAAATACCGACGGCGGTTTGCTTAGGAGGCATTGATGAATGTCCGCCTTCTGCTGTTGCTATCACCTTTAAGGTAACACTACCTTTTTCAGCGATATTAATCGTTCCCATGATTTGTTCAACACCGGGAATCATACCCTCAAAAAGAAAAGCGCCTTCATCTAAAGACCATAAAAACTGAATATTATTGTCTTTAGCAAACTCAACCACCTTGCCAGCGCCATTAATCCCGCCCAACTCTTCATCGTGCCCAAAACTGAAATAGATACTTCGTTCAGGCTGAAATCCTTCTTTTTCAAGTATCGAAGCAGCTTCTAACATACTGATTACAGCACTTTTATCATCTAACGCCCCTCTTCCCCAAACATATCCTTCTGCGACATTCCCCGAGAAAGGAGGATAACGCCATAAAGATTCTGTTCCAGAAATTACCGGAACAACATCATAATGAGCGGTTAAAAGGATTGGTTTAAGTGAATCGTTTGAGCCTTGCCATTTTAAAAACAGGCTGTAACCCTCGATTTGTTTAACCTCAAGCTTGTTAAACAAACTAGGGTATGTCAGCTTTATCCAACTAATAAATCGGAGAAAAGTCGCTTCCGAAATGGTTTTTTGTGAGCTTGAGACTGTTTGAAACTTTATCGCTTCAGACATGTGCTGAACAATACTGTCTCTATCTACATTAATATTTTGAGCTTGGTACTGCTCTCTTTCTAGCGGAGTGTGTCGCCAAGTGTTAATAAAGAGAATAAGTAATAAAATGACTAATAAAGATACAAAAACGATTAAGGTTTTTTTCACTTGAAAGGCTATTTTTGAAAGGAATAAAGAGAATAGTACCTGATTGAACGTTGTTTTTGTAAAAAATCAGTTTCAAACATCCATCGCACGACCAGTAATCGTGAGTTTCACTCTACGGCGATTATTTGCCATACGTCTATCATTTATCCTCATATCGGGTACGGTGATACCACGCCCCGCATGCTGGCGTCGATCGGCTCCCTCTCGTCTATCAAAAGAACGACGTTCATCAATATTTTGCACTTGATACTCGTTTGACCATACGACATTATCCTTTGGCTTACAGTCTGTTAAATCAGATTCTCTGGAATCCAAATCAAAATCCATTAAATCTGTGCCTGTTAAATCTTTTGTCACTCAAACCATCCACTATTAATACCGTTAAATTAAGTATAGGCATAATTTATTGAGCTAGATCTATTTGTTTGTGATTAAAGTCATAAATAGCGTAAATAAAATAATAGCCAATACAATATGTGCCAAACTTGTTAAGTTATAGCAGTGCTGAGGTATCAATTTAAATGACGTATATACAATCAACTGACGAAATATTTACCCCAAGTAAGATCGCCGGTGAAGAGAACAACCGCACATTAAAAGCCACCTTGTCAGCATTAATCAATAAAGCTAAACACAACGAAAAATCACAAGCTAAATTTCATAATCTAGAACTTCACTTCTTACGAGCAAGTTCTCTATCAACACTATACACACGCCTGCTAATTGAGCTTAATGAGCGATTTGACCTAGAATTAGTCGAACTTATTTTAGTGGATACAAATAATGAAATGCAAATACTGATCAAGGATATTTATGGTGAATTGAATTTTGAGAATTTAAGCTACATTAGTCATCCAAAATCAATAGAACTTTTATATTCAGACGGCTCTAAAAATGGTGCTAAAGAATTCAATAAAGAATATCAGGTTACTCTGACACAAGATAAAGCAGATATTGAAAAAATATTCACCTTTACGGATAAATGTCCAAAAAGTGCCGTATTGCTACCCCTTACAAAAAATGGCGAACTAATTGGTAGCTTACATTTAGGTAGTCATAATGCTGAAAGATTTATACCCGGCCTTGCCACTAGCTTTTTAGCGCATCTAGCCGCGGTAGTGAGTATTTGTATAGAAAATGCTACCACTCAGGAACAATTCAAACTATTGAGTTTGGTCGACTTACTTACCAGAACTAAAAATAGGCGCTATTTTGTTCAATCAATTACTCGTGAGATTGCAAGRGCGAGTCGMTCYTYATCYAGCTTATCCTGTTTATTYCTTGACCTCGATCACTTTAAATTAGTAAACGATACACATGGTCATTTAACTGGAGACAGAGCATTACAAGCGGTTGCAAAAGCCATTAAACCACAACTAAGACAGTCAGATGTTTTATCCCGTTTTGGTGGCGAGGAATTTACCGTGATGCTACCGGAAACCGATCAATCTCACGCCAAAGAAATAGCCGAAAGAATTAGAAAAAGCATTGCTCAAATTATAATCAAAGATGACTACGATAAGGAATTTAAAATTACTGTATCAATCGGCATAAGTACCTGGTCACCTAATCATTCAGAAAGAATGAGTTTTGAGGAAGTACAAAACCACCTCATAAAAAAAGCCGATGAAGGTGTATATTTGGCAAAAGAGTCTGGCCGAAACTGTGTGAGAATTGCAGTTTAACTAGTTAAACTGTCAATCATTATTTTCAACCTATTCCCACGCAAACTTAGGATAAATAGGGAATTTTAATTTCTTATTTGAACCTTTCTTTTTTGCAATCTTAACAGCTTGAGTCCTTAACCGATCAATATCACCCGTTATTTTATATCTAAGTTTAGAAGCTGATTTCCAATACCTATTAAAGTTTTTATTTTTAACTCCAGATTTTCTTTCCTTAATCATCGGGCCTATAATTTCATAAGCTTGATAAATACGAWCTGCTTGATTATTTTCAAAGTTATCAATTTCTTGATTCAATTGTTTTAATTTCTGTTGGTCTACATTTGGGTCTAAAAAAGATAACGATTGAACTAACTTTATTCGATTGATAGCAATGTTTTCGAAATAAGCTTTTGTATCAGGTATTGAAACTGAATCTGCATCACGAATAGAGTGAATATTATGCCGATTAATCAGTAACTCTGAATTAGGTTCTATAATTAAAGCAGTCGGTGTACTGTAAATAATAGGCATTCCAAAACGTGTAATCACCGGTTTAACTTTTTCCATAAAACCAACGTTTACAAAAAGTAATTCATAATACGTATCGATCACTTCTTTTACTTCCGGTGCAAACAAATTTCTCGCCAAACTTCGACTGTCATGGCACCAATTGGCTCCCATAACAATTAAAGCAAGTTTGTTATTCTTTTTAGCTAAAGCTACTGTTTTATCAACGTCCTGCATTTGGTTTTCAAAGGAGATATATTTTTCCCCACGTATTTTTTCAGCTTTGGTTTCTTTAGAGTAGGCAAGATTCTGATTAGTTGATAAAGCAAATAGAAAAATTATACCTAAAGCTGTTTTCAATTGGCTTTTTCGAATTTTAAGTGATTTGTTCAAATTATGACTCCAAATTTAATTAATCAATATTTTAGTTTAAAATAGTAATGGCTTCTTTTAACCAGCTTGTTTAAATTCTTTAAGTTCATCACGAACAATTTGTCGTAACATTTTTTAAATGATTTATTCTTATCATTTATTTGCTCTTGTAAAGCATATTAATCAGCAGAAGGTAGTTACCACACCCGCTTAAACTTGCAATAAGCGACGCTGTAGCAATCGCGACGTCCATCAGCCATTACTATAACATAAACGTTATTTTCAATGACACGATAGATAATACTATACCCATATATGGTCTCCTCCAATATCGCAAGGTTAAATCATTAAAAAACAGGGACAAGTTTGCTGTCATATATACGGTCTTTAAATGGAAGTTTAAAACTTCCTGACCTCGATGTATTCCGCACCTATTGACCTTATCATCGTCACGGTATTTATTACCGATGGGTATACCAGGTTTTCAATAAGCAGGTTTGACCTGTTATGTCATCTAATTTTTTTACCTTCGCAATTCTCTGAAGAGCATTTTTGACTACTTTACTACGACGTACTGTGGCGAATATTCTTCACCTGAAACGGTAATAGCCCACGCTATTCTCGCTATTTTGTTGGCATAAGCAACACAAGCTCGGTTATGCCCCCGAGTTAATACSAGTTTATTGATCCATAAGCTTAATTTATCAGTTTTACCTTTTGCTCTAGAAACAACGGATTTCGCTCCTTGGATCAGTAAACACCTGAGTGATTTATTGCCTCGTTTACTAATGCCAAGCAACACATCCTTACCACCACTACTATATTGTTTCGGCACAAGACCTAACGAAGCGGAAACATCTCGACCTTTTCGATAATGGCTACCATTCCCCACTTCATTAAAATAGGCGCTGGCTACCATCGGTCCAATACCAGGCACTGATTGCAAGCGCCGACAAATAGGGTTGTTTTTGACTAATATCTTTATTTGCATATCGTAAGTGTCGATGCAATTATCGAATGCTTTTAACTGTTGCGCTAATTGGCTTAACATCGTTTTAAATGCAGGCGATAATCGTTCTTCTTTATCGTCTTGTAAAACAGGTAAAGCATGGCGAATATGACTCACTCCTTTTGCAATACTAATACCATATTCGGCAATCAGCCCTCTGATTTGGTTAAAAAGAGATTTACGCTGTCTAACGGCGAGTTCTCTTACTTTATGTTGTGCTTGGTTGTCTTGCTGCTCAATGGTTTTTATTTCAACACTTTTTATGTGTGGCTGTTTGGCCGCAATCGCAATGGCTAGTGCATCGTTATAGTCATTTTTATTGCCTATTAAAAAAGCTTTGACGTGCTGTGCAGGGATCAATTTCACTTGATGGCCGCATGCTCTAATTTCTCTAGCCCAATAATGGGATGTGGCACAAGCTTCTAAAGCAACTAAGCATTCAGGCTGCTGTTGGAAGAACGTTAATACTTGAGCACGTTTTAGCATTTTCTTTTTAACTTGGCGATTTTCTTTGTTAGTACAAACACAATGAAATACATTTTTTGCGATATCTAACCCGATTGTTGTAATATTCATTTTGGTCTTCTCCTATTTGATTATTTGTTTACACTCTAATCATGGCACATCGATGCCGTAGTGGGAGGAGACCATCACATCATCCCACCTCATTCGGWSAGNRWKMMKCWCNCTGRAWMCTCANKRRMGANWTWWWAWTMCKWCTWCGNAKTTTRSCRASAACATWACSSGCWKKYTSANRYKYWWCMTGMNANTCNAAYYTGACGNSTGMCCNARMGCMAGCACTTTCAAAAGCGCCATAATTTCCGGGGATTCTTCAAACGTTTTGATATCCAGCATCAGTGCCTTAGCTTCACCATTCTGCGTTATGATCAAAGGTTTAACTTGAGAGGACAAATTGCGTACAATTTGCGCTGCATGTGCTTTCAATTCGATTTTCGTTTTAAAATATATCTAACAATAAATATTAACAAAGCGAACAAACCCAAAACAATACCTATCGCAATTTTGGTTATACCTGCAGGGTTAGATAATATATTAATAGGGTTCCAACTTTTAATGGCCAAACTGCGTCCATTTATATCTTGATACCTATCGGGCAAGTTAGGAAGGCCATTACCATCTGTATCAGTAAAGCTTTGCATGTATTTAATATTGGCAATCCACTGTTTTGTTTCTTGAATACCTTCTAAATTAGGATCATTATCAACAATAGCATCTCGTAAATTGGTTATTGGATTACCATTTTTATCTTTAGGTGTTATTACTAAAATCCCTTTTGTAAAACTCTCTATTAAACCTAAAAGCGAGGTAATATACTGATTTGCTGCAACTTTGTATAATTTTTTATTGTCACTAGAAAAATCAACTTCTTGGTAACTGCCATCTTCTTGTTTTATTTTAATGCTGTTCACTCTATCAAAAAACATTCTGTAAGGGTTATAGGTAAACTTTATTCCAGCAACATGTAAGTTAAAAAGAGAGCTTTTTAAAGGAGCTACCGTTGTCATGACCTCAAGTACATCTTTAATCTCGCCAGCAGTAATATAAAACGTCAATAAGGGATAACCAAGTGTGTCATCCATACCAATACCTAACGGAGAAACATTAAAAACATCTCCTGCCTGTATTTTACCTGTCTTTCCTTTTAATATATCATCACGTACAACCCCATTGCTCTCGATTGCCACTAGGGTTCTAGATGAAGGGTCTTCAGGATTGTACTGCAACTGGTTTACACGCCATAAAATTGCATCGGCTACTAATGAACCTATTGTACTTTCAGCTTCTTGCCTTAATAAGTCAAACCTAGTTTCGGCCACCGCTTGATTAAACGATAATCCATATTTTGAAAAATAATTTTCATCTATATATTCAATGTAATCTTCTATTTTTGCTTGAATTTTAGCATCACCAATAATTTTATCATCAATTTTATTTAATTTATAATCTATCAGTTTTACTTTTCCATCATCAACTTCTAATTCCATTTTACCCACATACTCGCCGTACATTCCTGTATGAACAATTAAGGTATCGTTGACAACAATGGGTTTATCAAGCTTGTAATGTGTATGACCAGAGATAATAATATCAATTCCGTTCACTGCTTTAGCTGTTATCTCATCTTCACTATTAGATTTATTTTTCCACACTCCACTATGTGAAAGTTGAACAACTAAATCGACATTTTCCACTTGTCGCAAGTAATCAACAATTTTTTGGGCTATTTTTTAGGATCTTGATATTCAATTGGTTTGCTGTTAGGAGGTACTTTTATCGCGTCTTTTCCTATAATTCCATATATTCCAATCCTGATGCCTTGTTTTTCAAGGATGGAGTAATTTTTAATGGTTCCGTCTTTAAAAAGTTCTTCTAAAGTATCATCAGCATCACTTTTTTGACTAAATTTAATATTTGAATTCGTTAACACAGGGATTTCACCATTTTTAATGGCCGATAAAACTATTTTTGCTAAACCTTTTGGCCTAAAATCAAACTCATGATTACCTAATGTGGTAGCGTCCACTCCAATTGCCTTCATAATATTAAGCTCAAACCCTGTGTCCATAATTCCTAAATGAAAAGGAGTTCCCATTGAAAAATCACCACCATCTAAATAAAATACCGGGTTATCGGTGTTTTTACGTATATTTTTAACAAAGGTAGCTATACGAGAATAACCTCCCATAGTTTTATCATCGTTTAGGGTTTGTGGGCTGTAATCAATAGTGGGGCTAAAACCTAATAGGTGTGAGTGCAAATCATTTGTGTGCAAAATGGTGATTTTTTTAGGAGCGGCCGATAAAGTTAAAGGAAATGTCAAAAATAATACTATTTTTAGAATACTAAGTGGTTTCATTTTCATACTAGTTTCAATAAGCGTGAGGTTTCAAAATAATAGTATTGTATACCCAATAGCTATAGAAGTTTAATCCTGAATTCAAGTAATAAGTGCAATTTTCATATAAGAGGTACAAATTTATTATTGAATAATTGATTAGGCGTTAAATAATCTCTTGTTTTTCTTGGTCGATTATTTAAGTTTTCTACCGCATCTTTTACCTCTCTCCATGTCACTTTTCTCAAGTCAGTTCCTTTGGGGAAAAAATAAGTGTCCGCTTTCAATATTCGACCAATTTTTTCATGCTCTACAAACTCAGAGCCGTTATCAAAAGTGAGTGTTAAAACCTTTGCCATGTGAGGCTTGAGAATGCGAATTATTGCTGCACTAACAATCTTTGCCGTTCGACCAAACACTCTGGAGCAACATGTATAAAGCGTGGTTCGATCAACCACTGTTACCAAGATACTTTTTCTATCTTTTCCGATCACGGTATCGCACTCCCAATCACCTATTCGAGTTTTTTCTTCAACGATCTTAGGTCTTATTGTAATACACATACGATTAGGAATGTTCGATGCTCTAGCCCCTGAGCCATAAGCTTTACGACGTTTTTTCATGCCATCTCGCATGAAAGGTTTCAGCTTCATATGACGCTCTTTATTCGCGTAAATATACCGACAAATGGTTTTCATGACTAATTGAAATATCGTGGTGCTCTGATAAATAACCACTGACCTGCTCGGGACTTAAATAACACTGAACTAATCGCTCAATTTCTTCGGTAAGCGCTTGATCCATTTTTCTATGTTTTGTGCGGGAAACACGCCATTTTCGATTTCTGACGATTTCCAGCGCCCAATGGTAGGTGTACATTTTGGTATTGCCGTATCTATTTCGCCTTATTTCTCGGCAAATGGTTGAAGGACTTCGCTTTAATGCGATAGCCACTTGTTTCTGTGTGCTACCGGTTCTTAATTCATTCCAAATATAAAATCTTTCTTCTTTTTTTAAATGCTGATATTGTTTCATTGTGCAATTCCTTTGGTTTGGGTTTATTTCTAGCAAAATAATCATACCCTATTTTTTTGCTAGAGGAATCGCACTTATTATATGAATTCAGGTTTTAGAACGACAGTCGTTAAGATGAAGAGAATGCCTAAATAATCCTAACAAAAATGATCTTCAGGATGCAAATATGCAAATTGATATACTAACCACGGTGATATTACCTTTCTCGCTGTTTTTAATCATGTTCGGCATGGGCCTATCATTGAAAATTACGGATTTTAGAGCTGTTCTAAAGTTTCCGAAAGCGGTTGGCTTAGGCTTAATTGCTCAAATGTTGATGCTTCCAAGTATCGCCTTTGTCGTTGCTATTGTTTTCAAGTTACCCACTGAGTTAGCCGTAGGTTTGATGATTATTGCGTTAGCGCCAGGAGGTGCAACATCGAATATGTTTAGTTATCTATTTAAAGGCGATGTCGCTCTCTCTATTACCCTAACCGCTATAGTTGGTTTGATTGCCCCCTTTTCTATTCCTCTAGTCGTCGCGTTTAGTATGAACTATTTCGGTGATGGAACAGCGAGTTTCCAAATGCCTATTATCAAAACAATTACCCAGTTGTTACTTATTACGGTTATACCGGTTATTCTAGGAATGGTGGTTTTAAAATTCTGGCCGGTTATTTCAAGTAAAATTGAGAAAGTGCTTAAGTGGCTATCGATGGTTTTTATGTTTGTGATAATTGCTCTAATTACCATCAAAAATTGGGATAAGATGGGTCAGTTTTATGCTGATGTCGGCTTAGCAACGTTGGTCCTAAATTTAATTGTGCTGACATTAGGTTTCTATTCGGCTAAATGGTTTTCATTGACGCGTAAGCAAAGTATTACTATAGGCTTTGAAGTCGGCATTCAAAATGGCACCTTGGCAATGGTGGTTGCTGGTACACTAATCGGTAATCCAACGATGATGATTCCAGCAATAACGTATGGATTGATGATGTTTGTTACTGGAACAATTTTCGGATGGGTCGTGACTCAAAAGGATCAAATACAAGTACCCGCTGTCAAGGTCGAATAACTTGCAGACAACAAACAATCTACAGAAAGAATGATCAACCGATGAAACTAGCTGATTAATTACAAAAATATCAACGATAACAGGGCACCGAATATCAATTCTGGGGACACCAATTCTGGGGGACACGATACTTAATTATTAAATCTATAATAAATCAAGTATCGACCTCCCCCAAAAAAACCAATCAATTACTCAGTAATCAACCCACGACTTTTAAGTAAATGTTTAGCATCAGGTTCTTGCCCTCTAAACTGTCGGTACAACTTCATTGGATCATCAGTACCACCTTTAGAAAGAATATTAGCTCTAAAAGCTTCGGCTGTTTTTTGATCAAACAATCCATTTTCTTTRAAMGCATTAAACGCATCMGCGGCYAAWATTTCTGACCAAATATATCCATAGTARCCAGCKGARTAACCRCCAGAAAAKATATGTGAGAAATAGGTCGAACGATAACGYGGTGCAATTTGTGGCATTAAACCAATATCTGCTAACACYTTCTTTTCAAAKKCWTCAGCGTCTTGAGGYTCWGTTGASGTTTGTGTATGCCATGCTAAATCYAAYAATGTMGCAGCCATATATTCMGTRGTMGNAAAACCCNTGTCCAAACTTYGCTGCYGCTTGAATCTTTTTAATCAATTCCTGMGGRATSACTTCRCCSGWTTTATAGTGCTTAGCAAATTTYTCTAAAACCKCTGGYTCATACATCCARTTTTCTAATACTTGTGATGGGAACTCTACAAAATCTCTTGGAACAGAGGTTCCCGCTTGAGAAGGATAAATTCCGTTCGATAAAAACCCATGAGCTGCATGCCCAAATTCATGGAATAACGTGCTTGCTTGGCCGAATGTTAACAATGTTGGCTTATCACCTGTTGGTTTTGGGTAGTTTAAAACATTAACAATAATCGGCTTAATGAAGTCGCCCTCTTCAGTCACATATTGACTGCGATAAGCATTCATCCATGCCCCACCACGTTTCGATTCTCGTACATAATGATCGGTTAAATAAAGACCTATTAATTCACCATTTTTGTAATAAACTTCAAAGACTCTAACGTCTTCATGATAAACAGGTAAATCGGTTCTTTCTTTAAACGTCATTCCAAAAAGTTTATTAACCGTATAAAAAACACCTTTTAAAGTATCATCTAAAGAAAAGTAAGGTTTTGTTTGTTCTTCATCTAAGTCATATCTTTCTTTACGGATTTTTTCTGCAAGATAACGCCAATCCCAAGCTTCAACTTTATAACTATCCTTTTCACCATCAACCATTTTTTGCATATCCGCCATTTCTGTTTTTGCTTGTGCAATAGCGGCTGGCCAGATTTTATCTAATAATTTATAAACGTTTTCAGGATTCTTTGCGGTGTTAGCTTCTAAGACAAAATGAGCATGGCTTTTATAACCTAATAACTGTGCTTTTTGAGCACGTAATGCGGCTATTTCCGAGACTAACTTTTTATTATCATGATCGTTGCCGTTATTTCCACGATGGGTGTAACCCTTCCACATTTTTTCTCTTAGCTCTCTATTATCAGAAAACATTAAGAAAGGTGTTTTGCTTGGTCTATGGGTGGTGAAAACCCATTTACCTGGATACTCTCTTTTTTCAGCTACCGCGGCGGCGGCTTCAATTAAATAATCGGGAAGTCCGGCAAGATCTTCTTTTTTATCAACCACCATTTCAAAGTTATTCGTTTCCGCTAAAACATTATCTGCAAACTCTAAACTTAATTTAGTAATTTTTCCGTTAATATCTCTTAACGTTTGCTTATCAGTATCATTGAGTCCTGCACCACCTCGTACAAATTGCTTGTATCGATCAACCAATAATTTCTTTTGATCCACTCTTAAATCTAAACTATCCATCTGCCTGTAAATCGTTTCTACTCGCTTAAAAAGTTGAGGATTTAAATTTAAGTCGTCATTAATACCCGATAATTTAGGCCCAATATCTTTTGAAATCGCTTTTAAATCATCATTAGTGTGCGCACTAGTCAGGTTATAGAAAACGTTGGCTACTTTAGTCAATAATTTTCCGCCATATTCCAATGCCACTATGGTATTTTCAAAAGTAGGTTCATCTTTACTTTCGGCTATATCAATGACTTCTTGCTTAGCTTCCGCTAGGGCTTTTTCAAATGCTGGAGCGTAATGCTGATTGGTGATTTTATCAAATGGTGGCATACCAAATGGCGTGTTGTAATCGCTAAAAAAGGGATTAGTTTCTAGATTAGAAACATTAGTTTTAGCATCTGTGTCGGCTGTAGCAACTACTTCAGTCGCTGGCATTGATTCTTTACCGTCATTGTTACAGCCTACTATTAGCGCAGACAAAACCATAGATGTGATGGCTAGTTTTCTCATTGTATTTCCCTCAATTTTAGATGGGTTATCATTTTTATACTTTACTGGTAAGACTTGATTCGCAAGACTTAGTATCAGCCTGTTATTGTTTGTGGTTATTGGTTATTGGTTGTTTACCAATATAACCAAAAAGAATTACTTTTAAACAGCGCCATTAATACCACAGCATTCATACTGCTTCAATAAAATAGTCATTCAGACTTGTAGTATTTTCTAGAAACTCTCAATTTCCTTTTCGGTTAAATGTCGCCATTGTCCATCCTCCATTGTTTCATCCAAAATTAAACTACCAATCGATCGGCGATGTAATTCAACAACATGATTACCCACCGCCGCAAACATTCGCTTAACTTGATGGTAACGACCCTCAGTAATCGCTATCGAATAAGTATAATCATCAATAGTCGAGACTATGGCAGGCAAAGTCGGCTTAGCACTGTCTTTTAATAGCACGCCTTTTTCCAACTGCTGGATTGCTTTTCTTGTTAATGGTTCACTGGTGGTAACAATATAGGTTTTCGCTTGTTTATGTGTTGGCGAGGTTATTCGATGGGTCCACTGCCCATCATCACTGATCAAAACTAATCCACTCGTATCTACATCTAAACGACCGGCAAAATGTAATTTGTCCAAATTATTCAAACCAAGTAAATTGAACACGCTCGGATATTGCTCATCTTTACTTGAGCAGATACATCCTTTGGGTTTATTGATAAGAATATAGCGATTGCCGGTAAACGCTAGAACGTCGCCTGATAGTTCAATTTGGTTTTGAGATGAAACAATTAGCCCAACGGATTTGCATATCTTTTGATCAACACTCACTTGACCAGATAAGATTAGTTTTTTTGCTTTAGATCGGGTACTGCCCGTCGCTTTTGCAATAAATTTATCAAGACGTAAACCTGATTTTTTTAAATTTTGACTCACCACCGTTTTAACGCATCCAAATCGCTTTGTTTCGATTCAACCCATCGTTCTTTGGTTTGTTCTTCAATTGAAAAATGCTCTTTTTTCCAAAATGTCGCTTTATTTTTAAGATAATCCATGATGAACTCGGCCGCTTCAAATGCTTGTTTTCGATGTAAAGCGCAAGTTCCCACAAATACAATTGGATCACCAGGCGCTAGCCTTCCTACACGATGAGCCACAAGCACTCGGTTCAACCGCCATCGTTCAATAGCCTGTTCTAAAATACCATCTAATAAAACTTCTGTCATACCTGGATAATGCTCCAGAGTCATGCCGGTTAAACCTTGTTCTTCTTTGGATACTCTTACATTGCCAGTAAAAATGACCGATGCGCCACTTTCACCTTGATTGAATTGTATACTTTGGTTAAGTACGACAATATCGAGAGGCTCGTTACTAATGATGACTTGTTTATTGATGGGTAACTGAGAATCCATTTTACCCGCCAGTTACAGGAGGAAAAAAGGCGACTTCATCCCCATTTTTTAGAGAATACTCTAATGTCGTCATTTCTTGATTAACCGCAATCATCAGCTTGCTTTGCAAATCGGTCTTTACATTGGACTGAACATTTGAAAATAAAGCAGACCAGTTTTCGCCCTTCTCCTTAATTGCATCACACAAATCACCAATGTCAGCATTCGCTTTTAGCTCAACACTCATAGAAGAACAACCTAACAATTCTCTAAAATTGGCAAAAAATAATACTTTAATGTTAATCATCTATAGTCATCTTATTTATTAATTTAACGAGTCCATTCACCGGATTTACCGCCAACTTTACTTTCAAGCTGGATATTACTAATAACCATACCTTTATCAACAGCCTTACACATGTCATAAATGGTTAATCCAGCAACACTAGCAGCGGTAAGCGCTTCCATTTCTACACCCGTTTGTCCCGCTAAGGAACAAGATGTTTTGATGGTAATACAACTATTATCCCAATCTGGGGTTAAATCTACCTTGATCGACGTCAACATCAATGGATGACATAAGGGAATTAGGTCTGAAGTCTTTTTTGCAGCTTGAATACCGGCAATTCTTGCAACCGCTAACACATCGCCTTTTTTATGATCGCCTTTCATGATCATTTCAAGCGTATTAGTTTGCATAAAAACCTGTGCAGATGCGGTAGCAGTTCTCGATGTAGTGGCTTTTTCGCCAACATCGACCATTTGCGCTTCGCCTTTTTCATTTAAATGGGTAAAATGGGTCATTGTATGATAATCACCTAGTTTTTATTAAAAAAGTTTATATAATTCATTTAATATATTGAAGTGTTCAATAGTGCGAACCCTTTTTAGCAATATAAGGAAATTCAATGGATCAAATCCACGTCACAGTAGCAGCTATTATAAGACGAAATAATCAATACTTGTTAGTGAAAGAACGCTCTAGTGCAGGCGAAATTGTATATAACCAACCTGCGGGACACGTTGAACTGAGAGAATCTCTCTTAGATGCGGTAACTCGAGAAGTCAAAGAAGAAGCCGGGCTTGATTTTACCCCGACTCAGTTAATTGGAACTTACTTATTAAGCCCAGCTAGCAATGGTAAAACCTATCTTAGATTTTGTTTTATTGGGGATATTCCAGAAGAGCAACAACCCAGCCCTCAAGATCCTGACATTTTGGCTAATGAATGGTTTAGTCTTCAGGAAATTGCATCAATGCCTCCAAAAAAACTTCGAAGTGCCCTTGTTTTACAGTGTCTTCGTGACTATTTAGATGGTAAACGTATTCCACTTGAAACCGTTAGCTTTTACAACGATGAAGATCGTCTCGGTATGGAGTGTTATAACACGCTTATAAAGTAACTCTTACTAATTACCTACCTATGAATAATCAATTAAATCAGTCTAGCTCACCACTCTCAAGTGGCGACAATTCAAAAACTACCGTTGTTGTCGGAATGTCAGGCGGGGTTGACTCTTCGGTTGCGGCTTATTTATTAAAACAACAAGGCTATAACGTCATTGGTGTTTTTATGAAAAATTGGGAAGAAGATGATACCGATGAATATTGTGCGGCTGCTGAAGATATGGCGGATGCTAAATCAATCGCTGATAAATTAAAAATCCCTTTTAAAACCATTAATTTTGCAGCCGAATATTGGGATAGAGTTTTTGAGTATTTTTTAGACGAATATCGAGATGGGCGTACTCCTAATCCTGATATTATGTGTAATAAAGAGATCAAGTTTAAAGCCTTTTTAGATTATGCATTAGTCTTGGGTGCCAAATATATTGCTACTGGACACTATGTCCGAGTGACTCATAACGATAACAAAACTTTGATGTTACGAGGTATTGATGGCAATAAAGACCAAAGTTATTTTCTTTACACTTTAGATCAATCTCAATTAGAACGATCTTTATTTCCCGTAGGTGAATTAGAGAAACCAGAGGTTAGACGCATTGCAGAAGAGCAAGGTTTTGTCACCGCCAATAAAAAAGATAGTACTGGAATTTGTTTTATTGGTGAACGAAAATTTAAAGATTTTTTGGAAGAATATATTCCGGCTCAACCAGGCGATATAGAAAATGATATCGGCGAAATAATCGGACGTCATTCTGGATTAATGTATCACACTTTAGGGCAGCGTAAAGGCATAGGTATTGGCGGTTTACAAAATGCAAGTGACGAGCCTTGGTATGTGGTTGAAAAAGATTTAAAAAGAAATGTTCTCATTGTAGGACAAGGACATGAACATCCAAAAATGTTAAGTGACGGCCTAATTACCTCTCAACTTCATTGGGTACAACCTGATAGTATAGAAGATGAGTTTTCCTGCACCGCAAAATCTCGATATAGACAACAAGATTTTGATTGTATAGTAAAGCGGTTAGATAAAAACAATTGGCAAGTTAAGTTTAAAGAAAAGCAACGGGCTATAACTCCCGGACAGTCGGTTGTATTTTATAATAATGAAATCTGTTTGGGTGGTGGTATTATTGATGAAGCTATTTCGAATTTCAAATAACAACGAATTGAAAATGAATATAAATATGAATCAAATAACGGCTATAAAAAAATAATGAATCAATCATCAATCGATCAAGCTATCGCACTAGCGGGTTTAGCTCAATCCATAAGAGTTGTACAAAACATCGCATGGAAAGGTGAAACCAACGAAACTGACTTTAAGGGAGTGCTTTCTAGCATTTTAACCATTCACTCTGAATCGGCAGCTGCCGTTTATGGTGGTAGTTTTGAAGTCAGTACTGGTCTTAGAATAATAAAACAACAGTTAGATATTTCTTCACAAAAGAAAGATCCAGAATTTATTAACTTAGCGATTAATTTATTAACCTTGCATAAACAAGTCATGGCAAACATTCCAACCATGGATAGATTAATGCATGGGATTGAAGAAATATCCTGTCACTATAATGATGGCGAAATTTATCAAAATGAAGATTTATACAATTCTTTTGTTAACGATTGTTCCGCATTGTATAGTCGTTCGATATCAAAACTGCCTAATCGAATTCAAGTAAAAGGCGAGCCAAAATATTTAGAAAAAGAAAAGAATCAACGTAAAGTAAGAGCTGCTCTTTTATGCGCTATTCGAAGTGCTTTTTTATGGCGACAATCTGGCGGTTCAAGATGGCACTTCCTATTCAAAAAGAAAATGATTTTAGATTCTGTTAACTATTTAATTAATAATCCGATCAGAAAATAAAAAGGCTTATTCAAAAGTCAGATACAGACTATTTAGACCGTAATTGATAAATAGTTTCAATTTCATCAACACTTTTTGTTGTGACTTGTAGATCTTTCAGTATGCCATTTTCGACACCGTAAATTAGGCCATGTACAGATAATTCTTGTCCGTTAATCCAAGCATTCTGGACGATAGAAGTGTGACAAATATTTCTAACTTGCTCAATAACATTTAACTCGCACAGTAAATCAACTTCTTCTTTCTCATCTTCAATCGCATGAAATCGTTTTGAATAGTTCCGATACGTATCTTTGATCACTCGTAGCCAATTATCGACCAACCCATGTTCTTTAGATTCGAGAGCCGCTTTAACGCCTCCACATCCATAATGTCCACATAAAATAATATCTTTAACTTTTAAAATATTTACCGCGTATTCAATTACCGATAAAACATTCAGATCCGAATGATTAACTAAATTAGCGACATTACGATGAACGAACACTTCTCCTGGCTGTAAGCCTACAATCATATTGGCTGGCACTCGGCTATCACTACAGCCTATCCATAGATACTCTGGGTTTTGTTGATCCGCTAGAGTTGAAAAAATGCCGGGGTTTTGTGCTTCAAATTCAGCAGCCCATTGTTTATTGCGTTCAATTAGATGTTCTATTCTTCTAGTCATATTAAAACGTTCTTAGAAAACTGATTAAAGATAACTCTATAGCAACGGCTATTACTTAACAATCAAATTTTATTGAATCAGGTTAGTAGACGATAAATTTTATTGTTTAGAACCAAATCGCGACAAATACCAAAAATAGAGAACAGGGATCAATATCAAAGTTAGCATTGTGGAAACTAATATACCGCTAATAAGTGATATAGCCAATCCATTGAAGATTGGATCATCCAAAATAAAAAAGGCTCCCATCATTGCTGCAACACCAGTTRAAACTATCGGTTTCGCTCTCACTGTAGCAGAATCGACAACAGCTACTGATAACTCAACACCTTTTGCTACTTGAATATTAATAAAGTCTACTAGCAGAATTGAATTTCTAACAATAATTCCGGCTAGTGCAATCATTCCGATCATAGAGGTCGCAGTAAACTGAGAGCCTACTAGCCAATGTCCTGGCAAAACGCCAATAATAGTAAGCGGTATTGGCGCCATAATGATTAACGGAACAAAATAAGATCCGAACTGAGCTACGATCAACAAATAAATTAGAATTAATCCAACCCCATAGGCAAGACCCATATCTCTAAATGTCTCATAGGTTATTTGCCATTCACCATCCCACTTTATGCTTGGATTGGATGAAAACTGTGGTGTGGAAATAAAGTTTTGTTCAATTTTAGATGTTTGATTAGTTCCCTCATTGGGTGAATTAAAATTCAATGAGTCAATTTTTTCAACTAGTTCAAACATGCCATAAAGTGGCGAATCTTGGTAACCTGACATATCAGCCGTCACAAAAGTCACGGGTAGCAAATCTTTGTGGTAAATGGCTTGTTGCCATTTTTCATATTTAACACTAACAACTTCATCTAAAATAACACTTTGTCCTTCCTTATTGACAAGCGGAATACTTAACAGCACTTGCAAATCATTTTGTATTGCAGACGGTATTTCTAATCGGATAGGAACACTATATTTATTATTTGGATTATGTAAATAACTGACATCACGTCCTTCAAGTCCCGTTTTGATTGCCTCTGCAATTTGTACTTGATCGATCCCAAATAAAGCGGCTTTGGTTCTATTAACTTCAATTAGCATTCTAGGGCTACTTTTTTCAACCGACGTATCAATATCAACAATCCCTTTTGTTTGTTGAAAAATACTCTCCACTCGTTTAGCCAAGTCTTGGCGGGCATTATCTGAAGGCCCATAAATTTCTGCTAATATAGGTGAATGAACCGGAGGACCCGGCGGTACTTCTACTATTTTAGCTATCGCATTATGTGATTGAGCTATGCGCGTAATATTTTCTCTTATGGCTATCGCTATTTCATGTGATTGTCTGTCTCTAAGATTTTTATCGACTAAAGATATTTGAATATCCCCCATATTAGAACCTTCTCGTAAGAAATACTGACGTACCAATCCATTAAAATTAATCGGTGATGCGGTACCCGCGTAAGCAACGGTATGAATAATCTCAGGGATCTCATTTAAGTAATGAGCGATTTCTAACATGATTTGATTGGTCTTTTCTAAGCTAGTTCCCTCTTCAGTATCSACTACAATTTGCAACTCTGATTTATTATCAAAAGGTAGCATTTTTAAAATCACTTTCTGTGTTGGTACCAAAATGACTGACATAATCATTAAAAATATCACACCAAAAACAAGCAAATAACGATTTCTTTTTCCGACTGAGCCTTTGGCCAAAAATGGTTTCATAATCGGAGCAAAAGCGTTTTCTTTTTCGCCCATTCCCGTCTTATTTTTCTCATTCTTTGTCATTTGAATATGTATCTTATCCCCAATGATTTTTCTAAATAACCAAGGAGTAATAATTAAAGCAATCAGTAACGATAGCAACATACCCATTGATGCATTAATTGGAATAGGACTCATATAAGGCCCCATCAATCCGGTGACAAATGCCATGGGCATTAATGCCGCTATCACCGTAAAAGTGGCCAGAATAGTGGGTCCTCCAACTTCATCAACCGCCAAAGGAATAACTTCGCTTATTTTTTTGTCACCTTCAGATAAGTGCCGGTGAATATTTTCGACAATCACAACCGCATCGTCTACCAAAATTCCRATTGAAAAAATCAGAGCRAAAAGCGAGACTCKGTTTARWGTRAATCCRTAAGCCCATGAAGCAAAAAGAGTAATTGCAAGMGTAATTGAAACRGCTAAACCWACSACWATAGCCTCTTTCCARCCTAAAAAAAACATRATRAGTAAAACCACCGATCCTGTTGCAAACATCAACTTAGTCATAAGTTTTTTGGCTTTATCGTCAGCTGTTTTTCCATAGTTACGTGTGATTTCTAAATGAACGTCATTAGGTATATGTGTTGCTCGTAGTTTTTGAGTAATCTCCACAATGGCATTAGCGATATCCGCAGCATTGGTGCCTGCTTTTTTACCGATCGCAATAGTAACAGCTGGAGCAAATTGTGGTTTTTTATCCCCCTTCCAAGCTTGTCCAGCATTTATCCAAACGTAAGTATCGGGGCTATCGGCACCATCTTGAATTAATGCAATGTCCGTTAAATAAATAGGTATACCATTTTTAACCGAAACTACTACCGTTTTAATATCGTCAATACTTGCTAGTAAAGTGCCGGTTTCTACTGGCAATGTTGTATTGTTATTTGTTATTTGGCCTGAATGGGTAACAAAATTACTCGCTTTTAATGCCTGCTCAATAATGGTGAAATCTAATCCATAAGCTGACATTTTTTCCGGGCTTAAAAGAATATGAACAACTCGTTGAGGCCCTCCTGTTGTCTTAACAATTCGGGTATTAGGAATTCGCTTTATTTCGGTTTCTAAAGCATAAGCGACTTGTTGTAACTCAAAACTCCCTTTATCCAGATTRTCACTCCACAAGGTAACCGTTACKATGGGTACATCGTCAATACCCATCGGCTTGATTAATGGTTGAGATGCGCCCAATTCCGCTGGCAACCAGTCAGCGTTTGAATGTATTTCATTGTATAAATTAACAATGGCATCTTTACGTTTGATACCCACTTTAAACTGCGCGCTGATAATCGCAAGACCTGGACGAGAAATGGAATAAACGTGTTTGATATCCTCAATCGCGTCAATCACTTGCTCCGCAGGATATGCGATTAAATTTTCAACTTCTTTAGCTGTTGCACCTGGCAATGCAATATATATATTTGCAAAAGTGACATCAATTTGAGGTTCTTCTTCTTTGGGCGTCACTAATACTGCAAAAAGACCCAGTAAAACAGCTGTAATCGCAATTAAGGGAGTAATGGGATTGGACTGAAATTTCTCGGCTAACCGTCCTGAAATAGAATATTTCATAATTTAATTCTTCTTTGAAGAGGTCGTATTGGTTGCTGAATGAGTGACGAGCGGATGAATGTCAGTATTCGTTAGGATCTGTTCACCAGCTTTTAGCCCAGATAAAACTTCAACAAACTCACCATAACTTTTACCTAGTTTAATATGCCTTAATAATTGTCCTTCGTTGTATTTAACGTAAACAATAGCAAGTTCACTTCGATGAATCACTGATGATTTAGGGATCATTAAAATTAAGTTTTCACCAATTGCAAAAGCCACTTTAACCGTCATGCCTGGAAATAACGCTTGTCCATCAGCATCAATTTCAATTCGTGTTTTGAATGTACGGGTTGCTCTATCCGCATAAGGAAATATAGTAATATCTTTAATCAAAAGATGATGATGATTGATTGATACTTTTGCATTAGGGCTATCTTTTACTATGGCTATAATTGCCTCAGGTATATGTGTAATTACCCGCAAATCAACAAGATTTAAACCTTCAATAATTGGCTTCCCAGGGCTTATGGTTTCGCCTTGCTCAACAAAGCGTTTTGTTACTATACCGTCATAAGGCGCTTTTATTATTGTATAATCTAATTGTTTTTTAGCGCTGATCACCGCTGCAGTTGCCGCTCGATAATTAGCCGTTAAGCCGTCACGTTTTGACTTTGCTTGATCCAGATGACTTTTTGATATGAGTTTATTCTGGTAGATTTCTTGGGTACGTTTATAGTCAATTTCCGATTGTTTTAACGCGATATTAACCGATTCCTCATTTGCCTTGGCTTTAGCGTAAACCGCTTTTTGTTCTTCATTAGTAAACTCGACGATAACATCACCCTTTTTCACATAGTCATCAATATCAAAATAGAATTTCTTAATTCTGCCGGAAGTTTGGGAAGATACAGTCGCTCTGTTAACCGCCTCTATCTCTCCATTTAAGTATCGATATTGCGTTGTAGGTGTCATTTGAATGGTATGCCACTCAGCTAAAGCCGGTGTGCTAAGTATTAAAATGGCTATTTTAATTAATATTTTATTCATAAGGAGTCTTTATTTGTTGGCAAACTTAAATTAGCAATCTCTAATATAGTGGTTTTTCAGCTGATTTCAAGTCTTTTGCAGTAAAATGAAAGGATATTAGTGACTTTTTAAAATATTCTGGAATAAGCAGATTTAATCAACAATTTGATCTGCTAACTGGTTAATTAATGCATCCACTTCAATTAATGCACTCATATATTCAACAACCATGCCTGCAAACCAGGGTCTTTTTGATGATTTGTTAGACCAGCGAATATCTGATGCGTGCATAATTTTAGCATCGCCAACACTATGGCAAGCTAGAGCCCATTGAGAATTATCTAAGACAATCAGATAATCATAGGTTCTATCATCTTTGACAGGTCTTTCCGGCATAATAAATTTTTGAGTATCTACAACCATTAAATTTCCGCGTTCATTTGGAACGAGTCCTAGAAACCAGTCTGGTGTACCCACAAGAGGCGTAATATTTTGCTTTGTAATATTGACGATCCCCCCCAGCTTTACGAGAGGCACTGCTAGCGGTAAATTATTAACATCAAAAATTAATGTTTGAAAACTGTCATCCAAAGAGTCTCTAAGGGATTTGTTTTCTCTTTGAACAAAAGAACTCTCGTTCGTCGTTTGTATTTGCTCGTTTTGTTTTTGTTCTTGCTCTTCTTTTAACTCATGTACAATATCTCGTTTTTCATTAGCTTCAACTTTAACTTCATTTTCAACTGAATTTTCAGTTTCTATATCATTTTTCTGTAATGGAAGCGTTGCGATTTTTTCCAACAATTTGGAAACTTTTTCTAAACGAGGATCAGGTTCGGAGAATGTTTTAACTTGAGTTTTTTTGTTTTTTATATTTTCTAAGTTTTCTTCAGTTAAACTATTTTGAGTAGTAAGCTCTATTTTTGGCTCATTGTTAGAAGTGAGTTTCTCCTCTTCAAATAGTTTACCTCTATACTGACGTGAACGGTCATTAGAAAGTACCATGCTGGAAATGATGTTTGTTTTCTCTATCGCTTTTAGTGACGAGGTTTTGTTTTCCTTAACTGGCTCAATTAGCAATTCGCTAATGTAGTCCTGCAACCCAAGATTAATACGGCTCTTTTTATCTGAACTGTCATTCTCTTGTTTATTCTTGGTTACAATGTGAAGTCGATTAGCCATTTCATTAATTCGATTGAATAATCTTATCAAGCAACACGTTTTTGGCTTGAAATATCAATCACTAAYTCAGTTAAAGCTTCATAAGCAATGACTCCATGWGTRTTTGGATATAAACTACTAGGYGTTTTATTTAAYCTTGATGCATCTCTAAACTTMGTATCTACMGGAATAACATCTGACCATAAATGTTCTYTAAATTTYGATTTCATACTCTCRTGWGCGTGYAAAGAAGCGTTAGTTCTTTKATCATACATCGTTGGAACAATGGTRTARCCRATATCATGGTGTTGCGCTTTAATGACCATATTGATCGTTTGAATCATCCGTTCTAAGCCTTTAATTGCTAAAAACTCTGTCTGCACGGGAACTAGTAAATTTTGACAAGCTGACAAAGCATTGATTAATAAAATCCCCAAAACCGGAGCACAATCAAACAAAACAAAATCGTAGTCCGCCTCAAGATATTTTAGTGTTTTACCAATCGCCAGACCCATGCCTTCTTTATCATTAAATTTTTTGTCGAGCGTAGCTAAACTCATACATCCAGGCACTAAATCGATAATGGATGTTTCTCGCGTTAGTTCATTGCCAATCTTCAGTATTGGTATTTTCGCTTCTTCATAACTTTTAGGGAAGTTTGAAAACCATTGGAAAAGCGTTGAGTCTAACTCTTCGCTATCAAAGCCAAAATAGGCCGTTAGAGAAGCTTGTGGATCACAATCAAGCATTAATACTCTATATCCTTTTGATGCTAAAATTCCAGCAAGCGTTGCAACCGAAGTTGTCTTACCAACGCCTCCTTTTTGATTTGCAATGGTCCAAATATTCATTGAACTATCCATTTACACGACCTTTATTATTACTATATTTCACACGATTAATTATCTGCATTATTATCTTTACTTCTAATCAATATTCCACCACCGGGTAATTTTATGATCTCATATTGCTTTTCTTCATCTTTACTCTTAGAATCATTTTTTGATCCATTTATTGGCGCGTTGTTATTTTTATTCTCTAAAAGAAGGCTGTTGTCAGGAATTCGTTGCTTACGAGAAATAGAAATAACGACTCTTCTATTTTCTTTTCTTCCCGCTTCTGTATCATTGCTAGTAACCGGTTGATATTCGCCGTGCCCTTCTACGCTCAATCTATTAGGAATGACACTAAGACCTTGTAATGCTCTGACAACAGCAACACCTCTTGCGCTTGAGAGTTCCCAGTTGGATGGAAAACGTTCGGTAACAATGGGTATATTGTCCGTATGACCATGCACCAAAATTAGCTGACGATTTCGGTTAAGATGT
Source organism: Gammaproteobacteria bacterium (assembly GCA_002401655.1). Lineage (GTDB taxonomy): Bacteria > Pseudomonadota > Gammaproteobacteria > Enterobacterales > Kangiellaceae. The sequence goes on from NVTT01000012.1 coordinate 28,142, forward strand.
TTAGCAACTTCTTCCATTAAAGAACCAGCACCTTCGTTCAGCTGATCACTTCCCGATGGGAAGAGCAAAGCACTCTTTAACACAATATTAATCCAGTTAGGATCTGATTTTATTTCTGCTAAATCTTGGTCAATCAGATCGCCTAAACTGGCTTTAAGACCATTTTCTAAATCCTTAAACTCTTCACTTGATGCAAAATTTTCTGAATCAATAACTTCTTGATCTTCCAAATCATTTTCTGATTGGTTTTCATTGATAGATAACTCTGGCTGTTCTGAATTATCGCCAGTTATAGGTGTTAAGCTCTTGCTGATCTCTCCAATTTGAATTGGTTTAGTACTTCGTTCTGGAGATTGAAACACTCCTTCCAAAGACGCTGAAAGATCTTTGTATTTACTAACGTCAACTTGAGAAATTGAATAAAGCACAACAAAAAAAGCAAACAATAGAGTAATGAAATCAGCATAAGAAATTAACCAGCGGTTAACATCTTGTTCGTGTTCATTTATATTATTTCTTACTCTTCTCACAATTTAATCCACAAGGATGTTCAATAACGCATTAATTTATACTGACGTGTTTTTTTAACTAAACTCTTTTGACTATTCTATCCAAACTATTATCTCTCGACAAAACCTTCTAATTTTAATTGGATCACTCGAGGGTTTTCGCCTTCCGCAATACAAGCAACGCCTTCTAATATTAACTCCATATAATGCGCCTTTTGCGAAATGACAGCTCGCAACTTATGATAGACAGGTAAAAAAAACAAATTAGCAAAACCTATCCCATAAACGGTGGCTACAAAAGCCGTTGCAATACCTTGACCTAACACTTCAGGATTAGTTAGGTTGCTCATCACTTGAATTAATCCTAAAACAGCACCTACAATTCCAATGGTTGGAGAATATCCGCCAAGAGATTCAAATACTCTAGATGCGCTCATTAGTTCTTTTGTTGCTACATCGAGTTCAATATAAAGTGCATTTCTTATMGCCTCKGCATCGTTRCCATCAACCAACATATTTAAYCCTTTYAAARTATAAGGATCCATATTTGGATTGATACTTTTTTCCAAACCAAGTAAACCTTCTCGACGAGCTAGATGACTCCACGATGTAATTTGAATAATTGTTTCCTTTAATGGGTAACTAGGTGTTTTAATAACCCATCTTAAAATTGAAAATGCTTTAACAAATGTTTTACCATGAGTTTGCAACATAACGGCACCCAATGTTCCGCCAAATACGATCACAAAAGCAGCCGGATTTAATAGAGCGTATATACTTCCACCCTCAAGTATCTGTCCGCCGAATATTGCGCCTAACGCAACTATTATTCCAACAATTGTTAAGCGATCCATTGGTAATCTCTTTTATTATTTTGAAAATTTGAACAAGTAGTTATACTCATCGCCCTATCACCTAATCTCTTTTAAAATAGCTGGCGCAAACTCATCAATTGCYAACTCTCGCTCACTGATTCCCGCTTTAGTCACTGACATAGGCATACCATAAACAACGCATGACGCCTCGTTTTGAGACCAAATTCTTGCGCCACAGGATTTTAGTAAACGGCTACCTTCCGTTCCATCCGCTCCCATTCCTGTTAATATTATGCCTAAAACACTACCTGAAAATATTTTAGATGCTGATCCAAAAGTAATGTCAATGGAAGGTGAATATTGAAGTCTTGGCGTTGTCGGTTTAATTCTAATTCTTGCGGAATTGGCAGTACCTTCAAATACCATTTGTTTTCCACCAGGCGCAACATAAACAGTACCAGCCTTAAGGGACATACCATCTTCAGCTTCAACAACATTTAATTGACATAAGCCATTCATTCTTGATGCAAATGCACCCGTAAAAGTGCCCGGCATATGTTGAGTAATTGTAATTGGATAGGGGTAATTTTCGGGAATCGGCATTAATAATTTTTGCAAAGCGACGGGACCACCTGTAGATGCCCCAATAGCTAATAGTTTATAGCTTTTCTTTGGAGCTTTGTGAGGTGCCGTGTAAGACGCATTAGTATTTCTACTTGCTAAAGGTTTTACCGCTTGTGGAGAGACTTGAGTCTGCGCTTTAGATATTGGAGCTTTGTAAGTTGGAGCTCTTCGGAATGTTTTTGCTTGCCCTAGTTCTCTAATTTTTGATTGTAATAATTTAATTAAATCTTCGCTATTACTTGTAAGAGATTCATATGATTTTAATAGAAAATCTGTCGCACCAGCATCTAATGCATCTAGCGTTATTTTTGCATTGCCATAAGTTAAAGAAGATAACATCAAGACTTTGGCATTACACACTTTGACGATTTCTTTTAATGCCGTAACACCGTCCATAATTGGCATTTCCACATCTAACGTAATGACATCTGGTTGTAAACTCTTTGCCTTATCAATCGCCTCACGCCCATTATGAGCAACACCGATAACATTGATATCACTGGCTGAATTTAATATTGTTCCAACTCGTTTACAGAAAAATTTCGAATCATCGACAATTAGTACAGTTATTGCCATTTATTTTCCTTATGACGAATAGAGACCTTTGCACGAGACTATGGCAAAAGAAAAATCGACTAAAATAATGCTGATTGAGGCATAAAATGAAGCTAATAGCTGGCTATTGGCAAGTTTTACAACGAAAAGCAGTGTTATTTTAGTCATTTTTACTTGTCATACGTTTCGCGCAAAGGTCTCTAATACTTAAAATGAATAATTAAAACAGTTAAGCGTAATGATTCAATAGAGTTGGGATGTCCAAAATTAGCGCGATTTTTCCATCGCTGGTTATGGTCGCACCCGCAATTCCTGGCGTTCCTTGAAGAGATTTACCTAACGGTTTAATTACAACTTCTTCTTGACCAACTAACGAATCAACTACAAAGCCAACGGTTTGGGTGCCAATTTGAGCTAACACTACATGACCTTGTCGTTCACGTGCATCTGACCCAAATTGATTAACTAGCATTTCGTTTAAGAAAAATAACGGTAGCGCTTTTTCTCTAACAACAATCATTAATTGTCCATCGACCGTATTGGTTTTAGTCAAATCAAGGTGGAAAATTTCATTCACCGCAGATAATGGGAATGCGAAAGCTTGCTCACCTAATTTAATCATCAAGGTCGGTAATATTGCTAAGGTTAACGGAACTTTAATTAAAATAGTGGTCCCTTCTCCTAGCTTAGAAATAATATCCAACGAACCATTTAATTGAGTGATTTTAGTTTTTACCACATCCATACCAACACCACGACCGGAAATATCGGAGATTTCTTTTTTAGTCGAGAATCCCGCGTGAAAGATCAGGTTGTAGCATTCGTTATCGGTTAAACGATCGGCGGTTTCTTTATCCATCATACCTTTGTCTACGGCAATGCCACGTAAAATATCTGCGTCCATACCTTTACCATCATCTTTGATGGTTAACATAATATGATCGCCTTCTTGAGTGGCTGATAGAGTAATAGTTCCACTTCTGGTCTTTCCACTTGCGACTCGATCTTCAGGCATTTCTATACCATGATCGACAGAATTTCTAACTAAATGAACGAGTGGATCGGCTAACGCTTCTACTAAATTTTTATCTAAGTCAGTTTCTTCACCCACCATTTTCAATTCAATTTCTTTCTTTAAACTTCTAGCTAAATCACGAACAACTCTTGGAAAACGTCCGAAGACTTTCTTGATCGGTTGCATTCGAGTTTTCATAACCGCACCTTGCAGATCAGCGGTAACTATATCTAAGTTTGCTACTGCTTTTGCTAAGTCACCATCTTCTTCTTCCATTTTTGCCGAAACTGTTTTTAATCTGTTTCTCGCAAGAACCAGTTCACCAACCATATTCATAATATCGTCTAATCGTTTGGTATCGACTCGAACAGTTGCTTCGGTGACTATTGCATTCGATTTTTTTGCTGGTTTTTTCTTTTTGTCTGTCGCTGGCTTTGGTTTTGCTACTGCCTTTTTGACTTCTTTTTTAACAGGTTTAGGTTCTACGACAGGCGTTGCGACAGCTTTTTCTTCTTTTGTTGGCCCTTTATTCGCTCCGTGTAATTCATCCAGTAAAGACTCAAATTCATCATCGCCTATCATATCCGTGTTGCCCGAAACTGGCGCAGATATCGTTGGCGTAGTTACATTGGAATTATTTTTTTCATTTGATGGTGAATCACCTTTACCGTGAAGTTCATCAAGTAGTGATTCAAATTCGTCATCTGAAATTTCATCATTAGATGAAAGATTCAATGGCTTTTCTGCTGGTTTTTGATTTGAGACAGAATTCGAATTATCATTACTAGCTGAAGCAGAGCCATGCAACTCGTCAAGCAATGCCTCAAACTCATCATCAGAAATATCGTCGCTACCTGAATTTGCTACGCTAGATGTTTTAGGTTTTGTAATTTCAATTGACTTACTGGGAATAGCTCCAGCCTCATTTAATAGAGCGTCAAACTCATCATCACTTATTGGCTCTTCTGATTCAGTTGAAACTACCGTCTCTGCAACTTCTTCGACAACCTCTGCTACACCAACAATTGCAAAAGCGCCCAACTCTTTCAAAAATTGAGGATCAGCATCTTCAGGAGGATCGCCGGCTCGCACCGCGTCAAACATCTCGTTGACCAGATCAAGCGATTTTAAAATATAATCCATTAGATCGGCATCGGCAACCCGATCGCCATTTCTTAGAATATCAAAAATATTTTCTGTAATATGACAAATAGCAACCAAAGCGGTAAGATTTAAAAATCCAGCGCCCCCCTTTACCGTATGAAATCCTCTAAAAATGCCGTTCAACAAATCCATGTTTTCAGGATCATTCTCTAGAGCAACCAATTGCTCAGACATTTCTTCCAGAATTTCGCCCGCTTCAACTAAAAAGTCTTGGAGGATTTCTTCATCAGCTTCAAAAGACATTAATAACTCCCTAGAAACCTAAACTTGATAACAAATCATCGACATCATCTTGATTTTTAACGACGTCATCTCTTTTCTTTACATCAATCACGGGGCCTTCTACACCTTCTTTGATCAATGGCACTGTTTTTGCAGTTTCATAACTATCCATGCTGCCAAACATTTTGATAATATTAACCATACTTTCTTCAACATCTTGAACGAGCTCTATTACTTGACGTATCACTTGTCCMGTAAGATCYTGRTAACCTTGCGCCATTAATACTTCAGTCAATTCTGAATGAAGAGAATCWGCATCCTCTTTATTTTTCKCTAGATGTAATTCTATTTTTTTACATAARKYTCKAAACTCACCYGGATCTAATTCTCKAGCATAAAGYTTTTTCCATTCRGTYAATAATTCATCTGCATCCTTAGACATYGTTTTAGATCTATCTGTACAGCTTTCAACCATATCCATMGTTTTATTGGCRGCTTCTTCGGTTTTTTCTATGACATAATTTAATCTTTCTTTCGCATCYGGTATTTCAGATGCCGCCATACTAGTRATACGAGARTCCATCCTAAAATTAGAAAGTGCCTCATGGAGGTTTCTTGTCAACTTWCCAATTTCGACAAACAAATCTTCGTCACCATCTGATGCTAGCGAATCGATTAAGTCTTGCGCATCTTCTATCTCACTTTTTTCCAAGTGATTTAAAAGTTCTTTTGTTTGAGCGATGGTACGTTCTAAATTGTCTTTTTCAGATAAAGCCATTAAATTGAATCCTTTTGAGGCGCGTCTTAAGCAAATAACTTGGAGTTACTTTGGCTAGTTTCATCCATCAATTCTTTCGAAAATTTTCTTTAGTTTCTCGTCTAAAGTTCCGGCTGTAAAGGGCTTAACAATATAGCCATTCACACCTGCTTGAGCTGCCTCAATAATCTGTTCTCTCTTTGATTCAGCTGTCACCATTAATACCGGCATACTTTTTAGTCTTTCATCTGCTCGAACCGCTTTGAGTAGATCGATACCCTGCATTCCAGGCATATTCCAATCCGTCACTAAAAAATCAAAATTACCATTTTGTAATTTCGGTAAAGCCGTATTGCCATCGTCAGCTTCTTCACAATTGGTGAATCCAAGATCTCGTAAAAGATTTTTAATGATTCGACGCATGGTAGAAAAATCATCTACCACTAGTATTTTCATATTCTTATCCAAGGTAACACTCCGTCTAAGATGGTTTARCTTTTAATAATTTAAAATAAAATTCRWTCTTAATTYAATCTTTARWWYCTCTAAAYAACAATTGTTAGTMTCAACAGTCACTTAGCCNNKMTNNTTYWTWAYWWBWWSTTTYTTACAAMTAATTCTAGGAGKYRATCCTAGCTACTCTAAATCTAGTCTAGTTTTAGGWTTTCTTCCAATCTTTTAATCTAGATTGTAATCTCAACATKGCTTGACTGTTRATTTGRCTAATTCGSGACTCACTGACRCCCATYACTTCRCCTATTTNCTTTNAGATTTARTTCTTCRTCATAATAWAGCGCAAGTACWARYTTYTCYCTTTCTGGYAAMGTCGCAATMGCRCTAGCTAAKGARTTCCTAAAGTCTTCTTTTTGTATTCTTTCTARTGGYGTTARGCTAGYTTCSGAWATTCCTTGAGTAAARAAATCCTCRCTCACTCCCATACCRTCAAAATCCATCATATGACCGTTRCTAACGTCCATTAACATTTGTCGRTACTCWGCYACCTCAACACCTAATTTRGCRGCAACTTCAGTATCTCKWGCATCTCGYCCHGTCTTTTGTTCAATYTCTTTAATRATTTGHGCAATRSTTCGAGCATTTTTGTGAACYGATCTCGGHACCCARTCACCACGSCGWATCTCATCGATCATRGAACCTCGAATTCTGATCCCCGCATAGGTTTCAAARCTYGCGCCTTTRCTCGYATCAAAYTTACCRAYTGCTTCKATCAAACCAAGCATTCCTGCTTGCAACATATCTTCTAGCTGTACGCTTGCGGGTAAACGCGCCATTAAATGGTGTGCAATTCGCTTGACCAGTGGCGCATAGCGGATAGCATAATCATCACTATGATGACCTTGTACTTGCTTGTAGCTATCTGCACCCTTCACTTAAATATCTCTTCCCGTCAGTTTAATTCTATTTTTTTTAATTGGCCGAATATAGTTATATTAAGAAACCAGTCTTTCCATAAAAAACTCTATATTTCCACTTGCGCTGTCTGGCATTGGCCACTCAGCCACTTTTTTTGCTAAGCTTTTAATAGCAATAGCACTTGGTGCTCGCGGATAAAGATCAATTAACGGTTTCTGTTTTTTAACTGCCATTCTGACATGATCATCAAATGGAATAGATCCCATATAGTTCAAGGTAACGTCTAAAAATCGGTTACAAACGGCGCTCAAGGAAGCAAACATTTCTCGACCTTGTTTACTGGTTTGAACCATATTTGCGAGTACATTAAATCGAGATATTTTGTGCTCTTTATTTAAAACTTTCATAAGGGCATAAACATCAGTGATTGATGTTGGTTCATCGCAAACAACTGCCAATACATCCTGTGCAGCCTGAACAAAATTAGTCACCATATCGGTAATTCCGGCAGCGGTATCTATGATTAAAATATCAATATCTTGCCCTATATCGCTGAATGCTTGAATAATTCCAGCATGCTCCATCACAGAAAGCTCTGACATACTCTTAGTTCCAGACGATGCAGGAATAATTTTTAACCCGTTGGGTCCTTCTAAAATGATATCTTTTAGCTCGCAATCACCTCTCAATACATCCGCCAAATTTCGCTTAGTATGCAATCCCAGCATAATATCAACATTAGCTAAGCCCAAATCAGCGTCTAAAAGCATTACTTTTTTGCCTAATTTGCAAAGCGCAATGGATAAGTTAACGGCAATATTGCTCTTGCCGACACCACCTTTACCGCCAGTGACCGCTATAACTTTAACCGGCCTTAATGACTTGTTTAATGGGCTAGCTGATAACACGCTTGATGATGACATTGATTGCTGCATAGATGACCGTTTGTCCCGATTCAATGATGAAAATTCTATTATTTGGCTCAAAGAAACCCTCTCCTGTGGTTATTTTTTGTTATTTTTACGCACTTAATAAAGCATAGACCAGTATTTGCGTTATTGTTTAGTTTCACCGCGCTTTGTTAATGAAAATATTGTGTAAAACTAGGCTTTTAGCCCGCTACTTTTAATGCTTTTTTCTCTGACGGTATAGTTATCTTATCTTGCGATTTATATTTATTACTAAGCCATACCGCTTTGCTGACTAAATGATGATTTCTAGCGACTCGAATGTTTTCTGGTACTTTTTGTCCGTCAGTTGTATAAGCAACGGGCAATCGATTCTCAATCAAACAACTCAACACCTCACCAAGACTAGTCGCTTCATCAACATTAGTGATAATGCAACTATCAGGTGAATAAGCTTTAAACAAATTTAACGACTGCTGTAAAACCGATTGTTGATGAGTGGCAGGCAATAATAGTAATTTTTTAATCGGTCTTGTGGTGAAGCCGGAATGCGTATTACCATTTGATGTAATGGCAGAATCTTTCAGACACCTGAGCTGTTTTATAATTTCATTATCATTTCGATTCATTCCAGGCGTATCTATCAGTATCAATTTTTTGTCCGAAAACTTCTCAATTAAGTTATCAAGCGTATTTTTGGAGGATACTTGAGCAACTGGCAAGTTAAGAATTTTTGCAAAACTCTGTAATTGCTGTAAACCTGCGGCTCGATAATTATCGGTGGTGATTAATGCAACAGAATCTCGCCCATGCTTAATAACGTACCTCGCTGCTAATTTAGCAATCGTCGTCGTTTTACCCGTCCCTGAACCGCCCATAAAGGCTAAAATACCGCCATTAGCGATGATATTAGTGACATCTGTCGGGATCGATTTTGCTAAAATCGCTAATAGATTCTGCCAACAACATTCGGGATCAAGTTTAGAATTTATTTTGGGGATAAGCTGATCAATTATAGGTTGGCTAATTCCTAAGGACGATAAGCGTCGATTTAACATCGCTGTAACAGGATCGCGCTCTGTTAACCTTTCCCAACCAATGCCATCTAACTGCTCTTTCATCATCGAGCGCATTAATGCCAGTTCTTCTTTCATGGCAATCAAACCGGGGTCGGTTGACCATTCAACAAGATTTGAGTGCTTAGTCTTCGGATTTAAACCGGCAAGTGACTCGCTAGCGAATGTTTTATTGTCTGACGAATTAGTTTCTTCAAGATTAAATGCTTGTCCTAAACCAATCTCTCCTAAACCAGTCTCACCTAAACCACTACTGTTTTGACCATATTTGATTTGACCATTATTCACGTTATCGAAATCAGACAAATGAGATTGTTTGTTCGATGTAACCGCTTTACTTCCGCCATCATAATCTTTAGTTTCGTATTTATCGGCTATTCTATTTTCACTTTGTCTACTATCAATATGACTGATGTTAGATTCATTATTCGATTGATAAGTCGAAGTATGATTAATTTGATCAACAATCTCTTCTTTTCTTTTTCCCAAACTAGAAATAGATTCGGGTAATAACTCTGCGTCGTAATCTAGAGCAGCAATAACTTCTACGCCACTTGCTGTTTTTTGGCTTGATAAAATGGCAGCATCACTACCAAATTCATCGGTCACTTGCTTTAAAGCATTTCGCATACTTTTACTGTAAAAACGTCTGATTTTCATTGCTTTTTCTACTCTTTAATTAACATTCTATGGCAAACTTCTTGGTACACTGTTTTCAGTAACTTGTGTAGGTGTCAGGTTCTAGGTATCTTGACTGCCTACCGTCGCTATGACCTTAATTTGCTTATTGTCTGGTATCTCTTGATAACTCAACACATGTAGGCCTTTAACACCAAACCGAGCAAATTTTGCTAGAGAAGGTCTTATACTTGGTGAAACTAACAAAATCGATGATTGACCAGCCGCTTCTTGTTGGGCAACAATCTGATTTAATGATGTTTGAATACGATCCGCTAAACCGGGTTCAATGCCTACCACCTCATCACCTGAGCCTGTAATTGACTGTTGCAAAATTTGTTCCAAATCGGGAGCCAATGTTGCAACCGGTATTTCCTCAGCTAATCCATTGATGTTTTGAGTAATTAAACGGTTTAATGCCACTCTTACGGCGGCCGTTAATATGGCGGGATCTTGACTCCTAGAGGAAAATTCCGCCAAAGTTTCGGCGATTGTTCGTAAATCTCTGACTGGCACCTGTTCAACCAACAAGTTTTGCAGAACTTTTACCAATGTGCCTAAAGGGATCGTATCTGGGATAAGCGTTTCGGTCAGTTTTGGAGCTGTTTTAGCTAAAGCTTTTAACATCTGCTCGGCTTCTTCATGACCAAAAAGATCGGCTGCATTGGATTGTAATAAATGACTTAAATGAGTAGCTATAACCGTACTTGCATCAACCACTGTGTATCCAAGTGCTTGCGCATTATCTTTTTGATTGCTATCAATCCAGACCGCATCAAGACCAAAAGCGGGATCTTTTGCTTCAATTCCTTCTAACTTACCAAAAACTTGACCGGGATTAATCGCTAACTCTTTGTCAGGATAAACTTCTGCGTCACCAACCGTAGCTCCTTGAATAGAAATTCGATAAGCATTTGGAGATAAATCGAGGTTGTCTCTAATATGCACCGATGAAATTAGGAATCCTAGTTCCTGGGATATCTTTTTACGAACACCTTTGATTCTTCCCATAAGTTTGCCATCCTGAGCGGGATCAACCATGGGTATTAAACGGTAACCCACTTCAAGCCCGACTTGATCGACCGGTGGCACATCATCCCAACTAAGCTCCTTCATGACCGGTTCAGATTCCTGAATTTGTTCATTAGCAACCGTTTCTTCTGCCATTAACTCTTTAGCTACTTGCTTCTTATCAATAAGGTATCCGCCACCAAAACACGCACCCGATAAAACTAAGAATGGTAAATGAGGCATTCCGGGAATAATCCCCATGATAAATAGAACACCGCCAGTTACAACTAAAACCTTAGGCTTCATTACCAATTGGTTGACTAACATTTCCCCCATATTATGAGCCGAGTTCTGTCGAGTAACCATAATCGCGGCAGATGTTGATAAAAGTAATGCGGGAACTTGCGCCACTAAACCATCGCCAATGGTTAATAGGGCGTAATATTGCATGGCGGTAGAAAAATCCAATCCGTGCTGAGCCATTCCAACCGCGACACCGCCAATAATATTGATAAATAGAATTAATAATCCCGCAACAGCATCGCCACGCACAAATTTTGAAGCACCATCCATAGAACCATAAAAATCCGCTTCATCAGATACTTCCGCTCGTCTAAGTTTAGCCTCTTCCTGGGTTAATAAACCCGCATTTAAATCGGCATCAATCGCCATTTGTTTACCGGGCATGGCATCCAATGTAAATCTTGCGCTAACTTCTGAGATACGACCGGCACCTTTGGTCACTACCACAAAATTGATGATCACCAAGATCCCAAAAACAACCAATCCCACCGCATAATTTCCACCGATAACAACCGATCCAAAGGATTCAATCACATCTCCTGCAGCGCCTGGTCCGGTATGGCCATTCATTAAAACAACACGTGTTGACGCAACGTTAAGTGCTAACCTCATTAATGTTGCAACCAAAAGAATGGTCGGGAAAACGGAAAAATCTAAGGGTCTTTCAGAATAAACGGTTGCTAGCACGACCACTAAAGCTAGAGAAATATTGAATGTGAACAACATATCCAATAAAAGAGTCGGTATTGGCAATGTCATCATGGCTAACAACGCCAACAACAAAATCGGTGTACCTAATGGCGGTATTCGTTTCAGTGCGGATGTTGGTAGCGAAGTGGTCGCTAAAGATTCAGCCATATTTCAATTCCGTTCACGTTTTATCACAACGTTTTTTTTCAAATAGAGTGTTAACTTTAATTGAAAATGACATTATTCTGACGATAGGGAACAAGTCAGTCAAAAATACATCATTTAAACTAAAATTAAGGCCTTTTTAAACGCTTTTAAATGTTCTTTTTTACTTAAAAGCAATAATCGAGCCATTGCTGAAAATAAGCTTGAAAATAAACAATTGAAAAATTAGACGGTATGAATTATTGGAGAGCTTAAAGAATTAGAAAGGAACAAAGAAGCACCTCCCACAACTAATTTTACGTAAAATAGTGAGAGGTGTAGATGGAGCGAAGTGTTAAAAATATTTTAGAAGTTAAAAACGACAGTGACCGCAGTAATAGTATCAAGAGCTTCAGTGCCTTCTCTTACATCAGACTGATGAGTGGCGGTTAACGATACCTTTAAAGCCAAATTTTCAGCTATATTTACGCTCAAGCCCGAATAGGATTTTGAAACCGTATTCTCCTCACCAGACTCAACTGAAAATTTCTGTTCAAATTTAGAGTGTTCTGTAATATCAGCAGTGTAATTAGCCGCTAGTCTAACGATTGTTTCGTTAATTTTTTCTTCTGGAAAAATTGTGAATACCGGTACGCCTGGAGAAAGTTCTGTTTCAATAACAAACGCTTTCTTTTTAGTTTGTCTATAACCTAAACCAATTTCTAAATCTAGATTAGAGGTTTCGCTAAGAGCAAATTTGAAACCGCGACCTAACGCTAAACTAGTTTGATAATCATTGTCACTAAATCGGTCATCATCATAATCAACAACGGCAAAAGCATATCCATCAGCAGAAAATTTGTAATCTGTTTTAGCTTGAAAGGTATAACGTTCTGCACTTGTTTTATCTTCATTGGTATCAGCGTCAGTAGCCGCAGAGAAAAGACTTTTTAACGAAATAGCATGTTTCCAAACATCTACTTCATAAGTTGCTCCGAAGGCTCCATTAATGCTGGTTGTTTCTGAATTTCCTGAAGAAGAAACATAACCTAACTCAACGTTAGATTTCCAAGTTGGGGTCTCTACTTTTTGGTCTTCTGCTTTTACTTCTTCCGCATGTAAAACAGAAACAAAACTTAAACTCAAAAGACAAGAAAACACTAAAATAATAGCTTTAAATTTCTTGGATGATATAACCGACTTAATCATAATATTCCTCTATCTATTAACATCGCAGTAGGCAAATCTACTGCATTAAAAAAAACAGCGCATTGTATCAGGTTTAATAACCATCTAACAGCGCCGATGTCTCAGAAATAAAGGTCTAAATTCAAAGCAAAAAAAAGCAGCCTAATTAGACTGCTTTTTTAACTTTTTTTCTTAAATGACTAACATCTATCCTAGTAAAGTCATTTGCCAATCCTTTCGGCTCCTTGTTTCAAACATCCTTATTTTAACCAACGTCCTTATTGATACTCCCTACTGATATTCCCTTACCTAAATCCATTGTTATTCCGTTATAGTCCTTAATAAGAGCATCCTGCTCTTGATTTCCATTTAGTTCATCCTTGTAGCAACATCCTTTTCGCTTATCCCTGTAAATCCTTATTCCTTTTCCTTGGGACGAGTTAAATATTAGACTAAACCTAGATCTTAACAATACGTTAAACCAACTAAATTAATGCTAAAGATAGTAAAACAAATAGAGGATGAACAATTCTTACTTAATTATCAATGAGTTACAGAACTCATTCGGATGGGACACTACATATCGTATAGTCATTACGGAGATATCTGTAGCGCTTGTGAGATATATCTCACAAGCAAACGGGTGAATATCCTAAAGGAACTTCCTGAAATATTTTATTCTCGCGTTAAAGAAATGGAATCAGACCTAACGGCTATGCCCATCCCACTGGGTATAAAACCTTTTCATGGTAACCCGTCGTAATTTTTTTCAACCCAAATAGCTGATGATCTAAATCAGCATCCCCTGTATCAACTTGTAATGGTCTACCTTGTAATTCTGATAACTTAGATTTTGTCGAAATAATGTTAAATGATGACCAACCCGCTTTTACTATAATTTCAGGGCTAATCTGGTGATTTCCTCTACCAAGTATATGCCCTTGCCCACCAATGACTGTCAATATAAAAACTACCTTTTGAGATCTCTCTAATAAATCAAGTAAATCCTTCTCTGTAACGTCAGCTAGGTATAGCTCGTTATTAAATATCACGTCCGAACCAAGTAACGTATTGTTGAGATTTAATTCATCCATAATAGCCGCGCAGGTTGTCCCCGAACCAACCACATAATAAACATCGTCTTGAAACTCTTCGATTATATCGGAGGCAATATCGATTAACTCCATTTCTTCATTCTGCGTCGCTCCATGTTTAACCGATTGCATATAAACTTGCGAACTAGGTACTGACATTTCGCCATAATATTTAGTTTTTACCCGTCCGGCTCTAAATTCATCTTCATTTAAATCAACTACGTCAGCTTGTTGTACTGAAACCATATTCCCTGATAATAAATCAGTCATTAATTTACCCGCSGCCTCKGGCGAAACGGAATAAACRCCAGAATGWATTTTYACACCYGCWGGAATWCCTAAAACCAGTTGTTCWTCATTRATGACGTTGCATACRTYTCTWGCMGTCCCATCACCACCAACAAACAAAATAATATCTAACTCTAATTTACATAATTCAGTCACTAAAATTTCAGTATCTTCTGCACTGGTGAATTTTTCTGCTTCTAATAATGAGTGCTTTTGAGAATGGTTTGTTTCTTTTGAATTGGATTTTTTTGGATCCGTTTCTTTTGGATCCGTTTCTTTTCGACAAGTCATTATTGGGAAAGTCACTATTTCGTAGTTAATACTGAGTTCTGAACAAAGCTTCTCGCCCATTTCTCCGCTTGCGGTATAGACTTTTATGTCGCTGAAGTAATCTTTAAACTGCTTAAAACACAACATCGCTTTATCTAGTGCTAGTTTCTTAGCGCCTAATTTAAATGCCTGCTCTCTTATTTCATCCCCATCACTTCCTTTAAAACCGACCCTTCCGCCAATTCCAGCGTAGGGATTAATGACTAAACCAATGTTAAGCATTTTCAATTTCCAATTCTTTCGCAGATAAGGCAACACCATCTCTAAACGTTTTTACGATTTCCTCAAATAAGATTTTCCCTCGATAAGGAAGACCATATTTAAGAAAATCAACTGCTTGCCGGTATACAGCCTGTTTAAAATATTCAGAAGCTTCCGTTTCTTGGCTTAAATTATCAGCGGAAAAATAAAAGGGTTGGTTACATGCCAAAGATAAAAGCCATTCAATCGCCTGGGGCTTTATTTCTACTTGCTCGAATTGTAATTGTTGCTCTAATGTTCTGCCTTCTTCTTCATACCAATAACCAAAATCATCTATTTGTCTTCTTTTCTCTCCGGCGATGGTCCAATGTGCCATTTCATGAAGTGCACTAGATAAATAATCTTCTCTTGAGTGTATTTTCGCTTTACTGTCTTTTGTTGAAGCTTTATAAAACGGTTCCTTCGCGCCAGAAACGAGTAAAGTATTTTCAGATTCGGCGAATAATTGATTGAAAATTTGGATCACCATAGTCAGTCGTTTCAATTCTAGATTCTCTACAATACTGTTTTCTTTAATTCTGTTAAGTTTAATTTTGGCGATCATCGGCAATTTAATTACTGTGTAATATTTGGCTAGAATTTTAATGGTAAAAGACTCAAGTTACACTATAATTATGGATATAAACGAATTATTAAGTCACTTGAATAGATACTACAGAGAATCCATGTCACAACAAATTGTTAAAATTGAATTTGATACAAAAGATGACAAGTGTCTTCAGATAACGCTGAGACAAGTGCAGAAATATTTTTGGCGCAAGAAGGTTAACGAATTAAGTACTTATAAAGGATATGGGCGTAATTGGTATACTTTGCCTGAATATTCTCCAGCTCCCCTTAAAGTTGGAAAGCTACTTAGAGAAATTTCTCAAGACCCTCAATTTAAGCACTTAAGGTTCACTTCTAGATCTTAATTTCTAGATCTTAGATTTCGCTATATGTAACGTGTGAGCTCCAGTGGCAATATAACGTAATTGCATTATTGCTCGTTTTTCGATCTCTTTTCTTTGACTGGCTTTAGCTGCCAATAATTCCGCTCCAGCGTTGAAGACGATAGCCACCATAGCTTCAGCTTGGGCGTATGCTGACACTTTATCGTAACCAATGCTTTGAACGTAATCGGTTAACTCCACGATAAAATACTGAATTTCTCGATCAACCGCGGTTCTTAATGCACGCATAGTGCCTGAGCGTTCATGAAACAGCAGTCTAAAAATATTGGGACTTGTCTCTGTGATTTCCATAAATATCTTTACAGAAGTGATAATCACACTACCACCTTCCTCAAATTGCTTGCGGGCTTTTCGCATGATTTGTCTTAAAGCTAAACCACATTCGTCTACAAGTGTTAAGCCCAACTCTTCCATATCTTTAAAGTGACGGTAAAAAGAAGTTGGCGCTATCCCCGCTTGCCTAGTCACTTCACGCAAACTTAAACCTGCAAAGCTTTGCTCTGCACTCAATTGACTAATCGCCGCGTCAATTATTGCGCGCCGAGTTTGTTCTTTTTGTTCAATTCTTGATTTTGACATGGTCGCATTCTAATCGTTGATAAAGATAAGCTGAGTAATTGTAAAAAAATTACAGCTGTACGTTGGACAATTTATGATATGCCTCCTATTCTTTATTGTAATCTATTTAAATGCTCGTTATACTCATATTTTCAGCGTACACTTGTACGCACAAAGTAAACGTAATCAAAAAATCTTTTAATCAACAAATAAAAAGCTTTAAGGAAACATCAATGCCTATTTCTCCGCAATACTATAAAAAGCCTGCAATCATATGGCTCAATGTTTCGGTTTTCCTCATTACTTTTTTAGTGGCAGCTATTGGTGTCCCTCTCTATGCATATTTTCAGGGGTTTTCTAGCACTACTATAATAATGGCAATTGTATCTCTAAGTTTTTGTGAGCTCTCAATAACAGCCGGTTATCATCGTTTATGGTCACATAAGGCGTACAAAGCGAATCCTGTCGTTCGATTTGTTTATGCGATTGGCGGAGCCTTTGCTGTACAAAATAGCGCTTTGCACTGGTGCTCTGACCATCGCATACATCATCAGCATGTCGATGATAACGACCGAGATCCTTATTCAGCGAAAAGAGGTTTTTGGTATTCACACATCGGCTGGATGCTCCGTGAACATCAAGCTCATCGATATCACGACTACAAAAATGTTAGTGATATGCAAAAAGATAAAGTCGTCATGTGGCAACATAATCATTATTTAACCTTAACATTACTGACTAATTTTGGTATACCGATACTCTTTGGACTATTTATTGGCGAGTTATGGGGAAGTATATTGTTAGTTGGCTTTTTGAGATTAGTCGTTAGCCATCATTTAACATTCTTTATCAATTCACTGGCTCATATGTGGGGCAGTCAGCCTTATAGTGATAAAAATACAGCAAAAGACAGCGTAGTAATGGCCGTTCTTACATTTGGGGAGGGATACCATAATTTCCATCATGCTTTTCAATATGATTATCGTAATGCAATCAAGTGGTGGCAGTATGATCCAACCAAATGGCTAATTCAGATACTGAGCTTCACCGGATTAGCGAATGGCTTAAAACGAATTTCTGAAGAAAAAATCGCAAAAGCTATTGCTACGCAGGAGCTTAACAAAACAAAAACCAAACTAACTCAGCTCTCGTTAGCTAATAAAGAAGCCATCATAGAAAACCTGCAGGAAGAATATGAGCAGTTAGTGATTAAACTAAATGCTTATTACTCGGCTAAAAAGGCTTGTTTAGAAAGTAAAAAAGATCAATTAATTCAAAATGTTGAAAAAAGTAAATTGAAACAACATTACAATGAGTTAAAGCTAAGTTGGACGACTCAACAACAAGTATGGAAAAATTTAGTTCATCAATATGCCTAATGATTATATAATCTCTAGTGAACGTAAAATAGCCCGCTGCTAAAAACCAAATTACTAAAACAATTAAGGGAACTGAAAATGACTCTATTTAAAACCGCTTTATTAGTGGTCTCACTATTTTTATCAATTACTCATTTATCCGCTGAGGGTAATCACTCCCACGATTTCCCTAAAGAAATCATGGCATTTCATCATGTAATGGCGCCTCTGTGGCATATGGACGAAGGGGCTGAACGAACCAATCTCAGCTGTGATACAACGGATAAAATGTTGTCTTTAACAAAAGACATTGCTGATTCTGAGAATCTTGCTAATGCTGTCACTGAAATGAAAAAAACTTGCACCGACAAAAAAGCCAACATTCAAGCTGACTTTAAAAAGGTTCATGATGCTTTTCATAAGGTTAGTGATAAGACGAAAAAATAGATCCTTAAACTGATAGAATAATTAAGGGTTTAGCCTCAGTCGTTAAATCAACTTTAGGACTACAAAGTAAAATTCGAGATGATTCTACACCTTTTTTCACTACATAATCTTCAAAAATAGTCATTCTGTTTTTGGAGATTAACTTTAATGCATCGGCCCTTTCTTTATTAATTAATTCTTCATCAGTCGATGAAGGCACAAAACCAATCGTATCTAGCTCATTAGCCGTTGCAATCGCACAAACCTTAACCTGTGCATCTTTCTTATCCTTCATCAACGCCACAAATTGATCCATATATTCCATTTGAGATTCAGATATTTCAGTTTGTCCATTTTCATAAGGTAAATCTTCGAACCTAAGTTTCATTAAAAAATCAGCCGCAGAAAGAGTCAAACTCACTACGTTTGCATAAGGAACAAAGGTTGTCATCAAATAATCGGTAGCGGCAGACTGAACCGCTTTTTGAGTAATTAAACTAATAAAACTTGAAATACCAAATACTGGGCTAGCAATATCACCATACATCGGGATATCCAGCTCTACGTTATCATCACTGTCTTTTAACATGCCTAATGCCACGTTTAGAGGTAATGAAGTCTGTTCCTGAATCATGTTTTGCTCATTGTTCTCAGCACTGGCTAATGCCATACCTCTTATCTTGATTAACGTTGAGCCACTAATAATCGCGTCTTTTATTTCTAGATCGATATGGGTATCTAGTTCTCCGGTTTCAAAATCGAAGGTTAAAGCATCTCGAATATAACTACTAGCAGGCGGTAGCGACACTTCAGTAAGAGCACCTTTTAACTTTAAGTTAAGCTTACTTGTAAAGGGTTTAACAAATCCTGAAAAATCGATCTTAGTATATTTATCACTTCGACCTTTTAATACAAAGGGACTTTCAGAATTTGGTTTTGATGAATCTAAATCAGTCATGCTTATTTGATCAATGAAAATATCTCTTTTATAACCGGAGGCAATACTTTGGTCAGAAAAAGCGATAGTGTTACTTTCAACTACTTCAATATTTTTAACTAGTATTCTTAAAGGGGACTTTTGCTTTTCTTCCGATTTATCAGCAACAACCTCTGCTGGTTTTTCTTGATCAGAAGACTGCTTTTTATCTTCATCGGCAAGACTGACACTATTTTGCAGCTCTCCATTTTTATCAATCGCAATATTTCCATACAACCCAGACAATATAACATTATCGATACTCAAAAGTTCTTCGTTAAATAAAAAGTCATTGATAGCAAAGCGACTAAAACCTAACATGCCATTATTATTTTCATCGCCTTCACTTATTATTTTAGAGTAAACCGCATTCGTTACACCAATCTCTTCTATTTGTAGATTCAGTTTTTCTGCCAATTGAAGACTTATTTTTCCCGCATCAAATGAATCAAACTGCGCGACTAAATTGTTACGATCGTTAGCATAAGTAGCCAATTTATTAATATTAAACACACCGCTTAAATCAATGCTCGGCTTTTCATCTTTAAGCATTTTGATATTTAAGTTTTCAAATTTAGAGATGATTTCACTAATATCAACTAAGAATTGATCCTTTTTCACCGCTACAACATCAATATTTAAAGCGATATCTTTAATTTGAGTATGAATAGATCCTTCTAAATCAATGTTAATCGTCATTTTGTTTAATTCTAGATTTAGCGATTTCTGAGATGCTTTTAAGAGTTCATCTTCGAAAGCTATGTTATTAAGCATTAACTCAGATTTAACGCTATCAATGCTGATACCGTCATCAGTTAGGTTAACCTTATTAGTATGACTAAAAGAAACATCTCCGTTTAAACGTTTAATCGACTCTGGAAGAAATTGCGCAATATGCTCTAGATTAAATTTACTTAGCACTAGTTTATTAGTGATAAGGCCTTTGAACTTTTTAAGGGATACTTTGCTATTTAAAGTTAAAGGAGCAAAATCGAATGTCGAATCCAGCTCTAGATTCAATTCTTGCTTTTGTTGTGAAAATAAAAGCGCTTCAATTGATAACCGATTAATATAATAGGTGTGATAAACACCGTCTAGTTTAGCCTGAATTTCACTTTTCGAAAAAGAGAATTGAGGCAGTAACACTTCAAAAGTTGAATCATCTTCGGCTTGATTATCCGCTTCTATAGCGTCATTTTGATCATTATTAGACGCAGGAATAAGAATGCCAGAAACACGTAATAAATCATTTTGTTTTTCCGCTAATAAAAACAATCCTTCAATCGATAATTCAGAAATATACAACTGTTTGACAATCAAGCGGTGTAAACGGATTTCAGCATTAAAGCTCTTTAATTCAAATACCTTCTGATTATTTGAAGTTTCCCCGTCAGCAGTAATCGATAAATCGCTGATGGTTAAATGATTGGTAAATAGGTTAAGGCGAATGCTCGCTTCTTCAGAAAGAGTGAGGTTCATTTCATTTTTTAAATAGTCTGATAGAAAGAAATGGCTAATTGATGGACTAAAAATCCAAATRAAAAGGWTAAAACCAATAATTGTATAGAGMGTTCTTAGCGTAATTTTTTTGAGTAATAACTTGGTGGAACTAGACATATCAGACTTCATTAATAATATTTAATTTAATTTGTAATTATTTCATAGAATAGAAGTCCTTGAAAGACTATTATTTTGTAATATTAAGGTGATTTTGACGTTTTCTTAGGAATTACAGCTTCTAACATTTAAAGGCTGTCATTTGTTCTATACTTAAACGATAAAAAGTAGCCGACAGACTTTTAGACCTTTTGAACTTTAGACCTGTAGACGATAGCAACAAGACGTAGATATCTATTATGTATTATTCCCCTAATTTGAATTTAACACGTAAATTATTAGCTTTTAGTTTATTCATTGCACTTTCTGCGTGTGGCGGTGGTGGCGGAACAACTCCAACAGTGGTACCTCCAGCAACAATTCAAAATCATAGTTTGATGGTCTCCCTTACCGGTGCAGGCTCTGGGCAAATAAGCTCTACTGCTGCGGGGATATCTTGTGGCAGTGATTGTTCAGAAAGTTATGCAGAGTCAACATCGGTAACCTTGCAACAAACAGCACAAGCAGGTTCTACATTTAATGGTTGGACTGGTGATTGTACGGGGATGGGGGCGTGTACGTTTAATATGAGTATTGATCGTTCAGTAACGGCTGAATTTATTGTTGATGCTACGCCTTCCGAAAATGACTTAACGGTTACCGTTACTGGCTCAGGTAGTGTTACTTCAGATCCCGCAGGTATAGACTGCGAGTCAGACTGTAGTGAAACCTATGATTCGGCTACTGAAGTGAGTTTAACTGCTATATCTGATGTTGGTTTTACCTTTGATGGATGGTCTGGTGCTTGTAGCGGAACAGGAGAATGCATTTTTGATATGAGCGTGGATAGATCGGTCACTGCAACTTTTGTTGCCGATTCAGGAACTAACCAAAATACATTAACCGTCACGGTGGTTGGTTCTGGAAATGTTACATCCGATCCTGTGGGCATTAATTGTGGTGTCGATTGTGTGGAAGACTACGACGACAATACCGTTGTAACTTTAAGCGCCAATCCGGATAGTGGTTTCATGTTAGATAGCTGGTCTGGAGCATGTACAAGTAATGGAGCTTGTGTGGTGACGCTCGATATAGCACGAATGGTTACCGCCACTTTTACAGCGGTTGGTCAAACAAGTGTTCTGATAGAAAATTATTCTGCATCTGGTAGTGTCATAACAATAAGTTCAATTGGTTCTGACGCATCCGGTATAACTTGGCATCCAGGAATAGGACAATATTTAATCGTCAAAAATGGTGCTGCTACTATTTATCGATATAACGAAAATTTTAATTATTTAGGCCAAATAAATATTTCTAGCATCGCTCAAGATACAGAGGGACTAAGCTGGGTTGAGGGCAATGAAGTTTTAGTTGTTGCAGAAAATAATTTTGCATACAAAGTTAC
>NVTT01000104.1 GCA_002401655.1 Gammaproteobacteria bacterium
TCCTTTAAATTTTAGCTTTTTAATAATTTCATCCATTTCAGCCTTAATTCTAGCCACTTCGGTTAGACCAAGTTTATGGATTTGTTCAGCAGTCAGATCAGTTGTTGTGTAGTGAGCAATTTCTGATTGATAATATTCTGCACCATTGGGGAAGTCATAAGCTCCCAATGATTGTTTTGTGTTAGGTATATATTGTTTCTCAAAATATTCAGCTAACGATCGGTAAGCCGGGAGTAGTGTTTTACCAATAACCTTTTTAGCTCGCTTTTTAATATTTTTAGCGTCCCTACTAGAAAAATGCTTCGGTAGTTTTACAAAAGGTTGCCAAAATTCTGATTCTTCAACTTTTTTATTTCCAATCTGATGAATAACCTCAGTAAAACCGAGCATCACAACGGAAGGCATTGAATAGCCCCTTTTTAGACCAGCATTCATATTTGCGATATTTTGATTAAAAAATTGAGGGATATTTTCAAGTCTGTCGAGATAATGGTTGTAACTATCGAGATCAGCAAATTTAGCTTGCTTAGGCAGCCAAGACATACTGGTATGAAAGCCTGAGTCTGCTAGAAATGGCAGTTGATAAGTCTTAAATTCGATTTGGCTAATATTATAACTAATCTGCTTTTCAAAAATATCGTAGTTAATTCTATTTTCAGACGTCAGGTTTTTATAAGTAATTGCCTTTAATTTAGCCAAGACACTTCGATTGCTTTTTAACCTTGTTAAGTAAGCTTTTTCAGATACGTCCATCAAAGCCGAAGGTTCACTCATATCACCATAAGAATTAGCCGAAACAGGATTGTCTTTTAACCGACTTTGCCACTCTTTTTCAAATAATTCCGTCAGATTCTCATCAAAATTAAGGTTTTCCATTGATTGGCTTATAGAGAAACCTATTGAAAAACTAATTAAACAAAATTT
This sequence comes from Gammaproteobacteria bacterium, assembly GCA_002401655.1. GTDB lineage: Bacteria > Pseudomonadota > Gammaproteobacteria > Enterobacterales > Kangiellaceae. Next base: position 925 of record NVTT01000104.1, read on the forward strand.
TAATAATAGTTTTAGTGATTTAGACTGGTTTTTATGATTAAAGGTGGTCAAATTCATGTTTAATCCTGATAGTTTGATTCTTACTTAATAGTTACATAGATTAAAATTGCTTTCCACAAAGAGCGTGTTTATACTTTATCTTTTTGTCTGTCGCTACTATAGTTACAACCATAAATATAGTTACAATCATAAAAACAAAACCAACAACCTCTAATTATAGGGATTTAAAGGAGTATCCTAGATGACAGAAGAACATCAAACAGAAGATGTTTATCATCTATCCAATTTACCAAAAAACCAACTTTGGTTTTGGATTGGACAAAACCTAGAGCCCGATACCCCTTTTTTCAATATGCCTATGGCCTTGACCATTCAAGGAGAAGTCGATCCTGTACGTTTTGCCCACGCATTCCAACAAGTGGTTAACAAAGCCGATGCATTAAGAACCATTATAAAACTCAATAACGGAGTACCACAGCGGGTCGTTCTAGATAAGCTTGACTATCAGGTTGAATTTTTGGACTTCAGTAATAATCTAGATCCTCAAAAGGCCTTTGATGAATGGGCAACACCACGTTGTAAAGAAATATTTGATCTAGAGAAAAGACTCTTTGATTCTGTTTTAGTCAAACTAGGTGATAATCAGGTGATGTGGTATTGGTGCCAGCATCACCTTATTTGTGATGGTTGGTCAACTGCGTTGGTTTATCGATATGTTTCTGAATTTTATGAAAAGAGTTTTAATGAAGATATAGAAGAATTGCCTGACTTTCCTTCTTTTGAGGGATATGTTGATAGAGAGCAAGAATATAGAGAATCAAAAGCCCATCAGCAGTCTAAGGCACACTGGGAAAAGGTGCTTTCTGAACCTTTAGATACACTTAATTTTTATGGACGTACTTCTCGTGATCACGGCGTCAATAAAGCGATTAGAATGACTCGAGATTTAGGTGTTGATAGAACTAATGCGATTAAAGCACTATGTAAACAAAAACCATTTAAATCCTTGTCTCCACATCTATCCACTTTTCAGTTAATTTCAACCTGCTTACTAGCATACCTCTATCGAATAACGGGTAATGAAGATTTAGCGTTAGGGACTTTATATCACAATAGAGCCACACCCGATGATAAAAATACGGTTGGCTTTTTTATGGAAACGGCACCGTTAAGAGTCAGTGCCACTGCCGAAGATACCTTTGAGTCGCTGTATAAAAAGACAAAGCGTACCAGTATGGAAGTAATGCGTCACTATCGCTATGCGCCTGGTAACCCGATGAATAATAGGGCGTATGACGTAGCAATAAATTATAACAACGCTTCTTATCCACCCTTTGCAGGAATGCCGATGTCATTGCATTGGTTACACACTGGCGCTTGGTATTCCCATGAGCCTTTAGCCATTCAAATCCATGATTTTGATGGTACAGGCACTTTAACCATTGCCTTTGATTTTAATGTGGGCGTATTTGATGAAGAAACTCGCGAAAGAGCGATTGAACATTTCTTTAAATGTATCGATGCCTTTATTGACAATCCGACGGGGTCAATCACTGACTTTAATATTTTAACCGATAAAGAAAACCAGTTAATCAACGGGCCATTTAGAGCTCAAAAGGGATTTGAAATACCCGATGTTTGCTTGCATCAATTATTTGAGCAACAGGCAAAATTAACACCTGATAATATTGCGGTTTACAATCAAGATGTGAGTTACAGTTACAAAGAATTATTAGAGCGAGTCGAAAAGCTTTCAGCTTATTTAAAACTGAAAGGCGTACAAATAGATGCGCCAGTTGGTTTATCTATGAGCAAACATCCGGATATGATTGTAGCGATGTTAGCCATATTAAAAGCCGGCGGTGGTTATGTTCCTCTTGATCCTGCTTATCCCAATGAACGATTAGATTACATGATCAAAGATTCTGGTATTCAATTTTTACTGACACAAAAGAAACTATTAGACAATTTACCCGCGCACCAATGCTCAATCATTTTACTGGATTCTGATTGGAGTGAAATTAACAATACCGATTTAGATTCATCACAGTTATCAGAATGTCCCGATCCAAAGCCTAATAATCTTGCTTATGTCATCTACACCTCGGGGTCAACCGGAGATGCGAAAGGTGTCATGATTGAACATCAGTCTATCGTTAACTATACCATTGCTGCAAAAGAAGCCTTTGGTTTTTGTGAACAAGACAAAATGTTGCAATTTGCATCCATTAGCTTTGATACTGCCGGTGAAGAAATTTATCCCACATTGATTAGCGGAGGCACTCTTTGTCTCGCTGATGATTCTATGCTTGGTAGTGCTAAAGAATTTTTAAAAGCCTGTGAACGCGAAAAAATTACATTTTTAGATTTACCCACGGCATTTTGGCATCAAATCACCGCTTCGATTATTGAAGATAAACTCACACTGCCCTCCTCTATTCGAAATGTTATTATCGGCGGAGAGCGAGCTCAACCTCAAGCGGTTGCTAATTGGATTGAAAGCGTTAAGACAACACAAACAGAAGGCTCCGACAAAATAGAAGCTAAGCTAATCAACACTTATGGTCCAACAGAATGTACCATCGTCAGTAGTTATTGTGACTTAAACGCCGATAATACGAATAGAGAGCAAGAAGCACCGATTGGTTTACCGGTCAAAAATTTATATGCCTACGTGTTAGACAAGAATATGCAACCCGTTGCTTTAGGCGTAACTGGTGAACTTCATATGGGCGGGGTAGGATTAGCTAGAGGTTATCTCGGAAAACCTGAAATGACCGAAGAAAAATTTATTGCCGATCCTTTCTCAAATAACTCCGCGAGCAAATTATACAAAACAGGCGATTTAGTTAGGTTTAGAGAAGATGGATTATTAGAGTATCGTGATAGAGCCGACGATCAAGTGAAAATTCGTGGATTTCGAATTGAAGTCGGTGAAGTTGAAAGTGCGCTTCTCAAGATAGAAGAAATTGAACAAGGTATCATCAACGTCCATGAAGATGAAAATAAAAACAAACAATTAATTGCTTACTACGTTCCTTTTACTGACACAAATTTAAACGCATCACTGATCCGTTCTTCACTTAAACAATCTCTACCTGACTATATGTTACCTCAACATTATATCCAGTTGGATGAAATTCCGATGACAGCTAATGGCAAAATAAACCGAAAAGCTTTGCCTGAACCTAATATGGAAGATAATGATAACGAGCGCGATGTTATTCCACTTGAAACCAATGCACAAAATAAAATTGCAAAAATATGGTTAACGTTGCCGAATATCAATCAAGTAGGTTTGTATGATAACTTTTTTGATATTGGTGGCGACTCCCTGTTGATGATGCAAGTTATTTCAGGCTTGGAGCGAGAACTGCAATTCAAATCGAATCCAAGAATGTTAGTTTCCTTAAACTTAGCTCAACTTGCCAGTGAATTGGAATCGCAACATCCTCAATTAAAGTCAGAAAAAATTAAGCCGTCTGAGAAAAAGCAAATAGCATCAAACGATGGAGATAAAGCGACCCCTTTCTTTATCCGATCGTTAAATAAACATTTATTTGCGTATTACCATAAGCCAACAAGTCATGCGCCAACAGGTCATGCTCCTAGCAAGCAGTCATCTAAGAAAGAACAAGCAATCCTTCTTTGTTACCCAACAGGGCAAGAATATCTTCGTATTTTTAGATGCTTTAAACTATTAACCAAACGATTAACCGATTTAGGCTTTCACGTTTTACGTTTTGATTATTTTGGTACTGGAGATTCCGATGGTAATGCAATTGATTGCAATATGGATATTTGGACTCATAATATTAATGACGCCATTGAACAATTGAAAAGCAAGTCTGGACTAAATGAAGTTTCTATTTTGGGTTTACGCTTAGGCGCTAACTTAGCCAATAAAGCAGCGGCAAACAGAACGGATATCGGCACTATTATAAACTGGGATCCGATTATCGATGGCGAATCAAATCTTGCAAGTCTAAAAACAATGCACAGAGAAATGTTAGTTGATAAGGATAGATTTTACATTAAACGCGACTCAAACGAATGTGATAAAAGTGAATTAATTGGTTTTAATTATTCAGAGCAACTACTACAAGAGCTGCAGAATATAAAGTCAACAGATTGGTCAAAAGAAATGCAAAGCAAGCACCACGTTATTTTCTCTAACAATAAACAACAACATAATAATAGTGCATCAGATAAATTCAACAACTCTGACACCTTTGATACGTCACTATCGTGGACAGATACCGAGCAGATTGAGACGTCTGTTGCCCCTCAAACAATTATCTCCCATATTTGTAAAGAGCTTTTAAAATGAACGAAAAAATAATTCAATTTGGTGACAATCAAAATTTAATTGGGATCTTATCTTCACCTGAATCGATTCAAAAGGATAAACCTATATTTATTTTTGTGAATTCAGGTTTATTGCATCGAGTAGGCCCTTTTCGAATTTACGTAGCAACCGCACGTGAACTAGCAAAACAACAATTCACTTCTTTAAGAATGGATTTATCCGGAAAAGGAGATAGTTTAGCCAAACAAAATAGTTTAAGTCTAAAAGAAAATACTAATCAAGATATTATTGATGCAATGGATTATCTACAAGAGAGTACGGGTGTGTCTCAATTTGTGGTTTGTGGAATTTGTACAGGAGCTGATAATGCTTATGAAATAGCATTTAGTGATGAACGTATTAAGGGTGTTATTCCAATCGACGGATATGCTTATCCCACAGCAAAATTTCACTTTAAAAAATTGTGTTTACGTTTAACCAATTCTAATAGCTGGACAAATCTAGCTAGTAAATTTCTACCATTTCTTGCTAAAACTGATGTCAAAACATCTCGACTTAATAAATCAGATGTTACTATGAACTATAAAATGCTCTTTCCAGAAAAATCCGTGTTTGAAAATAATCTATCACAAGCACTCAACAGAGGCTCAAAATTCTTAGTTATTTTTACCGGCGGTTGGTATATGTTTTACAATTATAAACAACAATTTAAAAATGCCATTGGTGATTTATTTTCAGAAGATAAAATTAAAGTAGAACATAATGAAAAAAGCGATCACACTTTCATTCTTCAAAAAGACAAAGAGTGGTTAATTTCTACCATAGTGAATTGGGCAAAAAACAATTTTTAAAATAGAATCACTAAAAACAGATCTTCTAATGTATTCCAGTTTGTAATAATTTGACAAAATTACACGGCTTAAAATCACCATCCAATTGTTCTTTAATAATTTTTGTCCAAGCCGTTCTGCAAGCACCCGTTGAGCCTGGTAATGAAAAAATAACAGTATTGTTTGCGAGACCACCAAGCGCCCTACTCTGAATTGTAGAACTACCAATCTCAGAAAATGAAATTGAGCGAAACAACTCACCAAAACCTTCCATCTGTTTGTCAAATAACGGCGTTATCGCTTCAGGTGTTGAATCCCTTCCATAAAACCCAGTTCCCCCTGTAATAATCACCGCCTGCACTGACTCACTAGCGATCCACTGAGACAAACACGCCCTTATTTGGTAGATATCATCAATAACAATTTGATGCTTAGCTAATTCATGTCCAGCACTTTCTATTTGTTCAACTAAGTAAGCACC
>NVTT01000105.1 GCA_002401655.1 Gammaproteobacteria bacterium
AAAAACTAGAAGCTGAATTGCAAGAAAAATTGAATCACTTGCAGCTACAGTTGAAAAATTAACTACTAAGTAATTTTGGTATACAAACTGTTACCGGTGGCAATCAGTCACTGGTTAATAGGAGAAATATTATGAACACATTTAAAAAAGCTGAAAAATTAGGTCGTCAAGCATGGTTAGCAAGCCTAGGCGCTTACGGTTCTGGATGGAAATACGCAGTAGAAAAGTTGGATGAAGCCTACACAAAAACAAATTCTCTAATGAGCGAACTTGTTTCTGAAGGCGAAAAACTAGAAGCTGAATTGCAAGAAAAATTGAAAGCAAGACTTGTGCTAGATACTAAAATTGATGCGTTAAAAGATAAGCTTGGTTTGAATAAAGTATCAGACTCTGAGCGTTTAGCTGACCTTGATAAAAAACTTGATGTTTTAGTTGATGCTATAACTGCTTATGCAGACAAACTAGCAACAAAAAAACCAGCTAAGAAAAAAGCGACAGCTAAAAAAGCTTAATTAGTAAAATCGGTCATACTAGATTTCCAGTCTATGCAGGTCAACAAAAAAGGTGAATGAGTAAATCATTCACCTTTTTTTATACTTAAAAGACAAGATTACCACAGAGGCACAGAGGACACAGAGAAGAAAAATATTACTCTATCTTGCTGCCTTTCATCTTTACCTCTGTGCCTCTGTGCCTCTGTGGTAGAGTCTTTTGATTTTTGCCTTTTAGCACTTTCGGACTAAACTGATTCTTTAGTCTTAGATAATCGTTCAACTTCCTCTATCTTTAACAGTTTCAAATAGTGATTAAACGCTTTAGATATTTTCGTATTTCTTTTGATTCGATCTATTTGAGGCCAAGTGGCTCTCTCTGCGTCATTAATCAATTTAGTCATACTTGCCATGGTTGGATTGGCAAATAATAATTTAAAGTCGGACAATTTTCTTTCTGGCAAAATATTAATATCACCAACATATTGTTGATCAACAATCGAACGAACTTTGTGAATACCTCGTTTCAATGCATCACTTGGGCTTAGTTTTTCCAGTACATCAAAAATATAAACACTATTTTTCTTTGCTAAATTAGCCACGTGACGTAATGTCATTTCAGAAAAACTACCAGTCTCACTTTTACTACCGGTTAAAAATGGCGTTGCTAACGGATTAGTTTGACTGACAATACTATGATTAACACCATACAATCTTGCAAGGCGTCTAAAGGGTAAATCAGCCATCATTGAACCATCGGCAAATTTTCGATTGGGAATATAAGGGATCACATTACCATGTTGATCTTTCGCTTTTAAATAAATAGGTGAAAACACAAAGGGTATAGCAATAGATGCTCTAACAGCTTGCGTAATGATGGCATTAGGAGAGGTAATTGCATTGAGCAATCGAGAAGTTTGATGAAGATCGGCAGGTGAAACGGTAACCGTCATTTTAACACCGGTTTTTTTAAACGCTTCTTCAAAGGTAGTTAAGTCAAACATTTCAATTAAAGTATTCTCGATATAACTACTATCTAATAATCCTTCTTTTTTCATTCCATTAAATTTACTCCATCCTTGAAATCTTTCGAAAATACTTTCAGGCGATAAGTCATCCAATAATTCATCTCGATTTCTTGTACCAATGAGAGCCGCGATAATTGAACCGGCACTCGCACCTGAAACTACATCGGGAATTAAATCATGTTCATGTAAGGCTTTAACAACGCCCGCATGAAAAAACCCTAAGCCAGCGCCACCACTTAACATCAAACAACTTTGACCATAAGCATGTGCGGTTTCTTCAAAAAATGTAATCTTAGTAGCAAAGTCTATTTCTCTTTCGTCTGCATGGTAAATAAAAGTCAGAGTTTCACTCACTTGCTCAAGAAAAGATTCAATTAGTTTTTTTGTACCAATTCTTGCGTGTTGTGCTAATTTTGGCGTTGCTATGTTCCCCAAATTTCCATGAATACCTTCATGCAAAATTGACATCAATGCATTAGCATCACCACGTAATCTTGCTGATTTAATACGTTCAACGCGCTTGCGAATTAATCGATAGTCATAATCAGACGATTCATCTTTTAGCTGCCACTGTGAAGCACCACTGATTTCATCATGGTAAATGCTCGCCTGAAGAAACTCTTCATAATTTGCAGCATTCGCAATATCTTTTTTTACTGCAGATTCGTTATTTTTAAACAACATCAAATAGACTCTAAATAGCTTTATATAGATAAAAGCCATTCAAACAATTAAAATTAGAAACTGCAACCCAATTAAATCCCCCTCAATCCCCCTTCGCAAAGGGGGAGGTAATACTTCCTTCATCTCCCATTATTTTTTTGTTCCCCTCTTTGCGAAGAGGGGCTAGGGGAGATTTAAAAATGTTTAAAATAATCAAATGCTTCAAAGCAGTCATTGCACTGGTATAACGACTTACAAGAGGTCGATCCAAACTGGCTTAATACTTTTGTGTTTTCGCTTTCACAAACGGGGCAACAAACGCGATCATTTTTTTCCGGCGGAGCAATTTGTATACTTTTTAAATGTGCTTTTCCTGTCGGTGACATCATATCTGTCGTCCATGCCGGAGATAACGTCACCTTTACTTCAACTTTTTTATGCCCGAACTTAAATAATTCGGTTTCTATATCTGTGATGATTGTATCAACTGCGGGACAACCGCTATAAGTAGGCGTCACTGTAACTAAAACAGCATCATTTTTTTCGCTAACGTCCTGCAATATTCCAAGATCCCATATCGTTAAGCCCGGCAATTCTGGGTCAAACACATTATCCAAAATATCCCATAGAGCAGGAATGACTGAAGCATTTCTATAAGCTTTACGACTCGCAAATTCTGGTGTAACTATGGAAATAACATCATTCATATCAATTGAGTCTTAAAAGACGCAAAATTTTTACCATTCAAGCCCCGGCATACTTCTCTGAATATATTGCATCTCACTTAGCATATGACCTAAATGTTCTGTATGAATGCCATTGCGTCCACCACGAATTTGTAATTGGCTATCAGGAAAACACATTTCAGATTTATTTAAGAATGCCTGTACTTCTGAATTCCAATTTGCTTCCAAATTTTTTCTATCAACTGCAATTCCTGAATCTACTAACATTAGCTCCCAGTCTTCCATTAAAAACATTTCGCCAACAAAGTTTTCTAATTCATCTAATGCCAGCTGAATTCTTTCTTTACTTTCACTTGTGCCTTCTGCTAATTGTGTTATCCACGGTTGGCTACGTTTTAAATGATATCGGCTTTCTTTGACTGCTTTATTCGCTATTGCTGATATCTGCTCATCACTAGAATCACATAATAACTTAAGATATTCGCAGTAAAATACGTCGAGAAAATATTGTCTTACCATAGTAAAGGCAAAGTCATTAATCGGAAGTTCGTGAATTAATAAGTTGGTATATTGGCGTTCGTTTCTTAGATAAGCGATATCATCTTCTGTGCGTTTATTGCCTTCCAATTCCACAGCGTATTGATAAAACATTCTTGCTCTACCGATATAGTCTAATGCGATATTCGACAGTGCAATATCCTCTTCTAAATAAGGTGCGTTGCTACACCATTCTGATAAACGATGACTGAGCACTACCGAATCATCGCCTAATCCGATGAGAAAACGAATTGTATTTTGTTGCTTATCATTCATTGCAATTGCTCTTTTGATTGGCTTTCTTAATTACATGTTGGTGACATTTTCAGGCAACACATAATGGGTCGCATGACGATAGGGCTTATCATCCATCGGATCGATAAAGTTGGGTATATCATCTTCTTGAGATGCTGTGATGTCGGTTGATTTAACTACCCAAACACTAACACCTTCGGATCGTCTTAAATAACAATCTCTCGCATACATCAAAGCGTGTTCAGGACTTTCCGCATGAAGACTTCCGACATGTTTGTGATCAAGCCCTCGATTTGAACGAATAAAAACTTCGTAGACGGCCAACTGTTCCTGATTGATTGATTGCTGATTATTTTCACTAGTCATTATTTACTCTCCCGCTGAATTCTGGTTAAAGAATACCTAAGCAACGTTGGTTTGATTTTTTGCAGTCTGTTTTTCCTGGTAAGCTCTCACCGCAGTACGAACCCACTCACCATCTTTATGTGCTTTCTTATGATGTTTTAGTCTTTGATAATTGCAAGGCCCACTTCCGTTAATGACTTGATAAAACTCTTCCCAATTTATTTCACCTGAATCATAATGGCCACGATCTTCATTCCATTTTAATTCTGGATCCGGCATTTCTAATCCTAACGCTTCAATTTGTGGAACCGTTTGGTCGATAAATTTTTGTCGAAGGTAGTCATTGGATTGCCGTTTAATTTTCCACTTCATCGATTTTCCAGAATGAGCCGAGTCACTATCGTGAGGGCCAAACATCATTAATGACGGCCACCAGTTTCTATTCATAGCGTCTTGTGCCATTTCTTTTTGTTCCACTGAACCTTTGGCTAAAACGGTCATGATTTCATAACCTTGACGTTGATGAAAACTTTCCTCCTTACAAATCCTAATCATTGCCCTTGCATAAGGACCATATGAAGTTCGTTGCAAAGATATTTGATTAACAATAGCGGCACCATCAACAAGCCATCCGATTGCACCCATATCAGCCCAAGTCAAGGTCGGATAGTTAAATATAGATGCATATTTTGCAACGCCGGTTTGTAAAAGTTCGATCAGTTTACTACGAGTAATTCCAAGTGATTCAGTGGCACTATATAAATACAAACCATGACCACCTTCGTCTTGTACTTTGGAAAGTAGCACCGCTTTTCTTCTCAGCGTAGGAGCGCGAGTAATCCAATTGCCTTCTGGCTGCATTCCAATCACTTCTGAATGCGCATGCTGAGACATTTGACGAATCAAATTTTTCCGATAATCATCCGGCATCCAATCAGTCGGTTCGATCTTTTGTTCGTCAATAATTCGTTGATCGAACTTTAATTGTTCTTCTGCATCGTTAACTGTTTGCATAATATATCTCCAACAATCTTTTAAAAGAATAAATACCTTTTCACCACAGAGGCACAGAGTTATCAGAGGAAAAACTAAACGAAATCTACGTTCCTTCCCTTTTTTATCTCTTTCTGTGTTCTCTGTGCCTCTGTGGTAAATTTTTTTATCTTTAAGCTTTTTCTATAATCATGGCAATGCCCTGACCTACACCAATACACATTGTACAAAGTGCGTATTGACCACCATTTCTCTGTAACTCGTAACCAGCGGTCATCACTAATCTTGCACCACTCATTCCTAGCGGATGACCTAATGCTATTGCACCACCATTTGGATTTACCCGATTGTCATCGTCAGCCAAACCTAACTCTCTCATTACCGCTAAACCTTGTGCAGCGAATGCTTCATTTAATTCAATCACATCCATTTCCTCTATCGTTAGCCCTGCATTTTTTAATACTTTTCTTGTTGCTTCAACTGGACCAAAGCCCATAATTTTTGGTTCTAATCCTGAAGTCGCCATACCGACCACTCGTGCAATCGGTGTTAACTTTTGCTTTTCAATTTGTTCTTCGTTAGCCACTAATAAAGCGCAGGCACCATCATTGATTCCTGAAGCATTTCCAGCAGTGACTGATCCTTCTTTTTTAAAAGGTGTTCCAAGTTTTGCCAATCCTTCTAAAGTGCTTGGACGAGGATGCTCATCCATTGAAAATTCTTTCGTTTCTTTTCTATTGATCTTGACCGTGACTGAAATAATTTCTTTTTCGAATATTCCTGCCTGCTCTGCTTTTTGAGTTTTTGCTTGTGTTCTACAAGCAAATTTATCTTGATCTTCACGGCTGACATTAAATTGCTCAGCAACGTTTTCCGCCGTTTCTGGCATGCTATCAACGCCAAATTTTTCTTTCATTTTTTTATTAACGAAACGCCACCCCATAGTTGTATCATAAATTTCTGCTTTGCGAGAAAAAGCTGCATCGGCTTTTGGCATAACAAAAGGCGCACGAGACATTTGTTCAACACCGCCAGCAATCGCCATTGATTGTTCACCACAGGCTATCGCTCTCGCAGCAGTTCCAATGGCATCCATACCAGATCCACATAAACGATTAATCGTTACCGCCGGAACCGAAGTAGGCAAGCCTGCTAATAACCCACTCATACGAGCCACATTCCTATTATCTTCACCCGCTTGATTAGCACAACCAAAATAAAGATCATCCACTTCATTCCAATTAACCTGAGGGTTACGATCCATTAATGCTTTGATTGGAATAGCACCTAAATCATCAGCACGAACGCGCGATAAAGAACCACCGAATCGACCGATTGGTGTTCTTATTGCGTCACAAATATAAACTTTTTTCATTCTTAAAACCTTTTTAAAACAAATTTTCACCACAGAGGCACAGAGATCTCAGAGGAAAAGAAGGTAAATATTTAATTTGCTAATCTCTTGATTCCATCTTTTAAAACTTGTACGTTAAAATTAATTAGTAATCCATATTTATTATTTGTTAGCTTTAGATAAGTTAACAG
>NVTT01000106.1 GCA_002401655.1 Gammaproteobacteria bacterium
AAGAAATCTGAGACATTTATTGGTAGGTTTTATATCGCAGCCAATGATCACATAAAACCAGCGCGGTCATGGCATCGACAATAGGGACTGCTCTAGGTAAAACGCAAGGATCATGTCGACCTTTACCATGATACTCAATCTCATCTCCATCAATGGTTAAAGTTTTTTGTTTTTGCATAATAGTCGCGACAGGTTTAAAGGCTACTTTAAAATCTAAATCCATTCCATTTGAAATTCCACCTTGAATGCCACCGGAAAAATTAGTGTGGGTTTGTACTTTCCCAGTATTTTTATAAGATGCATCTTTATAAAAAATATCATTATGATCACTTCCCAGCATTTTTGTTCCTTCAAATCCCGAACCAATCTCGAATCCTTTACTCGCATTAATTGATAACATTGCCTTCGCCAAATCCGCTTCAAGTTTATCAAAAAGAGGCTCACCCAAACCAACTGGCATGTTTCTCACAATACATTTAACGACTCCGCCAATGGTGTTGCCAGCTTTTCTAATTTCCAAAATTTTGCTATGCATTAACTCCGCGGTCTTTTGATCAGGGCATYTTACCGCATTACTTTCAATCGCTTYATGAGTCACCTTTTGAAGATCAATGAYTGAAGTAATATCTCCAACGCTATGTACCCAAGATAATATTTCGATACCTTGYTGAGCYAATATTTTAWMTGCWACAGCTCCSGCGGCAACATTMGCKGCGGTCATTCGAGCKGAACTGCGCCCTCCACCATTRGGATCTCGWATACCGTAYTTWTTYTGRTARGTRAAATCRGCATGACTAGGKCGATACAAYTTTGCAAACTCATTATAATCTTTTGAYTTTTTATTCTCRTTYTTRATCATYAAACTAATSGCWGTKCCCGTGGTTTTACCATCAAAAACACCYGASAGAATTTCAACYTGATCCGAYTCTTTACGTTGSGTAACAATATCGCTTTGACCMGGYTTWCGCCTATCYAAAAAAGGTTGAATATCACTTTCAGATAAYTCTAWATTGGCAGGRCAWCCTTCGATCACRCAACCGATAGCAACACCATGGGATTCRCCCCAATTAGTCACTTTAAATAAYTTACCTAAACTATCACCRCTCATAAAAYACCACCACCATCWCCCGCTTTCGCAATCAAATGATTACTCTCTTTAGCAAACTTATCSGCAAACTCTCCAAACCATTCTTTMGTYTCATTAAAKGACTGAATGAAAGATTGTTTATCATCATTTTCAACAAAAGAGAGAGTTTCRGAAATACGMTCWATAAAKCGTTTRATCATCTTTATATTATTCTTATCAGAAAATATTATATCACTATAAAGAACCGGATCTTGAGCAAATAATCGCCCAACCATAATTAATTCTAAACGATAAATGGGCGAACTTAATTCTAATATTTTATTAAGGTCAATATCTTCATGTCTTAAATGATTACCGTAAGCAACTGTCGACAAATGCCTTAGCACCTGAATAATGGACATTAAATCATCGTGTATTTTTGCCTCTACATCAACTAGGTTAATACCCTTTTTAGACAATAAATCTAACAGCCACTGATAATTTTCTTTTAAACGACCATGGCAAACCGCGACCGTTTGCTTGGCAAAGGTTTCGATATCCGGTCCAAACATTGGATGAAGTCCAACAACCGCACCTTGGTATTGAGACAACATTTCTTGCACTGGCTGATTTTTAATACTGGTCACATCGGCTAAGGTACAGTTTGGATTATGCAATTTTAACACTTTTGCTATTTCGGTAATCACTGATAAAGTTACATTGATTGGTACAGAGATTAAAACCAAATCAGCTTTTTTAATTTTTGTAAGAGCTTCTTCGCTATCCAATCGATCTTGCTTTTCAATGACACTTATTTTGTCACCATTTTTTTCAAATAAATCACCAAATAATTGACCTAACTGTCCTTTACCGCCAACGATTAAAATCTCCTTGGATTCAGTATTTGAAGAGATCACACGTTGAGTATTCTGACTTTTATAGGATTCGCGGATAATCCGACGAATCACATCTTCTATCAAATCCGCAGACAGACCAAGCTCTTTAGCATAGTTTCGCTTATTCTTGATCAACTCAGCTTCTCTTTCCGGATGATACAAAGCTAAGCCTAGATCTGACTTTATCTCTCCAATCTCCTTGGTTACTTTGAGTCTTTGAGAAATCAACTTAACCAACGCTTTATCAATACCGTCAATTTCTTCTCTTAGATGATTAAAACCTTGAGCAATCTCATTGTTAGAACGTTTCTCAGTCATCAGACGTATCTCCTTCAGCCTTAGACTGCAAACCAACTTGAGCTAACAAATCCCAATAACTTGGGAATGATTTATTTACAACATTGGCATCTTTAATGACAATACCATCGGTTTTAGTGCCGAGTAACGCCATACTCATCGCCATTCGATGATCGTCATAAGTCTCAATCTCTGTCGCTATTGGCTTTCCACCTTCGATCAACAAATAATCATCTCCTGCCTCAACCTTTATTCCCGCTTTTTGTAATTCGGTCGCCGTGTCCTTTATTCTATCTGATTCTTTAAACGCCAAATGAGCAATATTTTTAATCAATGTTTTACCCTTTGCATGGCTGGCCACAACCGCTAAAGTTTGCACAACATCGGGCATTTCACCCATGTCGATTTCAATGCCTTTGAGTTCGCCATCAGAAATAATGGTTAAACTAGAATCATCTTTTTCAAATCTAACGCCCATTTTTTCCAACACTTTGTAAAACTGCGCCTCTCCCTGGAGAGATTTGTGATCAAAAGCTTCGATCTTAATTTTTTGACCCGAAATAGCCGCAAAACCCATAAAATAAGATGAGGAAACTGGGTCACAAGGTACTGTATATTCGATCCCTTTATACTCTTGCCCTGAAGAAACTGTCAGTTGATTTCCATCACGTACCACCTTAACCCCCATCTTATTCATTAAATTGATAGTCATATCAACGTAAGCATTCGAAACCTGTTTTCCAACTAAGTCTATCGTTAAACCATTATCTAAAAGAGGCGCAACAATTAATAGCGCACTTAGATATTGACTACTTCTGCTAGCATCCAATTTACATTGGTTAGCCTTAAATGGGCCGTTCACAATGGCTGGTAAACGCTCATTCTGGCTATCTATTTTAACGCCAAGCTCTCTCAAAGAATCAAATAGCTCTTTCATAGGACGCGTCGCCATTTTTTCCGAACAGTTAATTTCAACAGGCACCTTCTCTAAAGCTGCAATAACAGTGACAAATCGTGAAAAAGTACCGCTATGATGGGTATTAAAGCTGATGTTCTTAGTAAAGGTATGATCATCGGAATCTCCATTATTTTGCCTTGGAGAGATTTTCATTTCAGAATTTCCGAACTCTAGTTGATAACCTAATGCTTTTAATCCTTTCGTAGCGGCATTGATATCATCATTATCAACCACATTTGATAGGTGCGACGGTGTCGAAGCTAGAGCGCATAAAGGTAATAACCGATTCGCGATATACTTGCTACCCGGCAGACGGACTGATATCAAATCGTCAAATGAAGAAGAATTATTCTTTGAAACTGAATTTATGGGTATTATTGTGCGATTCATTGCTTAAATATCAATATTTTTTAATTTATGTAAGAAATAATTAGACCCTGATCTCAACTAAAAGTAAAATAACTTTTTAACAATTCACTATTATCCTAAGCCATTGAATTATATCCCTTTAAAATACGTTACAAATCTTTACGGGATAGCGTCTGTTTCGGCATTATTATCAGATCACAGCACTAATAATTATGCCATGCTACTTGATAGTGGATTACTAGATAGTGGCAACGCCGGAGCCGAGACAAACAGTTTTAATTCTTCAATAAAATTCAATAATGCTGACTATGACATATTTTGCTCCCATCCTTGCCTAACACTTACAAAGTCAAAATCTAACAAGGGATATATTGAAATAAATCAATTAAGTGATTCCCTTGCTCAAGTTAAAATTGACCATAAAGAACAAGATCCGCTAAAACAAATGCGTGATATTTTGGAACACGTCAAACAACAATCAAAAAACAACGCTAAGAGTAAAACAGTGAGTCAACAAGAAAGTGACTTACCATTTAATGGTGGCTGGTTAGGCTATTTTAGTTATGATTTTGGAAAATCACTGGAACTACCCGATCAAACTAAATTACTTGATAATGATGTGCCATTATGTCGATTTGGTTTATATCGTTGGGCGATAATCAGCGATCATAAAAAACGAATCACCAGACTATACAACTTTGGTCTCGCCGATAAAGACTGGAAAAACATTACCTCGCTTTTTGATAATAAAAAAACGCCTAAATCCGATACAAATATAGACGCAATCACAACGAGACTATTTGAATTAAATAGTCCATTTAAATCAAATATAAGTTTTAAAGAATATAGTCGGTCTTTTAATGAAATCCAAAAACATATTCTCGCGGGAAACTGTTATCAAATTAATTACGCTCACCAATTTTCAACATCTTTTAAAGGTTGTAGTTTTGAAGCTTATCAACAATTAACGAAAGTAAATAAAAGCCCGTTTTCTGTCTATTTAAACTTCGGCGACTTCCAAATACTCAGTTTGTCACCAGAAAGATTTATTCAAGTGAAAAATAGAAATGTACTTACTCAGCCCATAAAGGGCACTTCACCGCGTAGTGCCGATAAAAAAATCGATCAACAAAATGCTAGTAATTTGTTATCGAGCAAAAAAGATCGTTCAGAGAACTTAATGATTGTTGATCTACTCAGAAATGATTTAAGTAAAACCGCTGATATTGCGAGCGTTAAAGTACCTGAACTTTTTGGTCTATACTCATTTGAATCAGTTCATCACCTAATTTCGACTGTGACAAGTCAATTAGCACCAGAGTATGACATGTTTGATATTCTACAAACCTGTTTACCTGGAGGCTCTATCACCGGAGCGCCAAAAATTGCCGCCATGAAAATAATTGCTCAATTGGAAAATTTTAATCGGGGAATTTATTGTGGTGTAATAGGCTTTATGGATTTTAAAGGTAACATGGATACTAATATTTGCATTAGAACATTACTCGCTAAAAATAATGTRCTRACTTGTTGTGCRGGYGGAGGCATTRTCTTTGATTCRACCSTKAAATCTGAATACCAAGAAACATTTSATAAAGTCTCTAAAATAATTCCTGTTTTGGAAAGCGTCTATCTCAATGATTTTGAAAACCAAAAGAGAACCAATGAACATGGATAGTGCGTTTATTAAAAGCCGATTACTCTCACTTGAATCTTGCAAAAATCTTGACTGGAAAGAGTTTAATCAAAGCGCTAAAGATGCATTAGATAAAACCTCTGAGCTAACAGATTACCTCAAGCTGTTCGATAATATTCAATTAAAGCAAATAAGACCTGCAAGTGTATTAATTACTTTGATTAAACAAGCCGATAATCAATGGCATGTCATTCTTACAAAACGAGCAAAGCATTTGAAAAATCACGCCGGAGAGATTTGTTTTCCGGGTGGAAAATTTGAAGATGCCGATCTAAACCTACAACAAACCGCATTAAGAGAAACTCAAGAAGAAATTGGATTGGAAAATATTGATTTAAAAATTATAGGTAAACTTCCAGAGCAAATCACCATTAGCCAATTCTATGTCACTCCTTATGTTGCTGTTTTAGAGAATGTAAATGGACTAAACATTAGAGATTTATTGATCGACAAAAATGAAGTCGAAGAAGTTTTCACTGTGCCTTTAGATTATTTAATTGACTCAAAAAATCAGAAAGTGGTAGAACGAAAAATTAAGAATATATCCTTTTCTTATCATTCAATTGAATATAACGATTATATCATTTGGGGTGCTACGGCTAGGATGTTGGTTAATTTAAGTAGGTTATTAAATTAAAAATATAAATCTAAGTACTTGTAACGTTATGCTGACGGAACACTCAAATAATTAGATAACAGTAAAAATAATGATACTATGAAAAAAATCGAATACAAACTATTTCCATGCATCATTTGCTCTATTGGCTTTAATGCGTTTGTAGTGGCTAATAATATGACTACTACCGCCATTTCCAAATTAAAAATTCCGAGTAAAGAAGGAAAAGATGATGAACTGTCTTTCATTAATTCAGACTCGAACTTAAAAAACTAATGACTTACTGTGCAAGTTATTGTTTTAGCTCGTAGGTTGGGTTGCAACCCAACAACACGCTCACCACTAATATCAAACCACATTGATTCTCGTATCATCAACCTCAATGTTGTTTTATTCTATTCCTAACATCGATTTTAATCTTTAAGGTCTATACGTTTGTGTTGCAAGTCGACTTACTTGCCTTTGATCGCTTGTTTTGATTCAACCTTTTTTGTTGGGTTATAACCCAACCTTGTATCTCTCCAGATAGAGTAATAAGCTATTATTCTATCACAGGAATTGAGTGAGTTTGGGCCCACCCTAAGAG
>NVTT01000013.1 GCA_002401655.1 Gammaproteobacteria bacterium
TTAATTTTTTTTTATACCAGCCTATAATATGGTTCTCAGTGGTGGACAATAAATTGGACAGGACCCCCTAAATTAAAAATTGGACAGGAGGGGTTTCAAAAATTTTTGCGTATTTTTTTGAATTTTCTTATCTAGCTCTATATCATTTGGTCTAAATGAATCTCTAAAAATGACAAAAGTTTCGGGCAAGTCCTTTTCAATTCGATAGGCATATTCCACTAACTTAGGCTCACTAAAAGTATAAAGCCACGCGTTTTGATCGATTACGCCATTCACTCTTAACACCCGACCAAGTACTTGTCGAAAATAAAGTTCTGTTTTAATTCGGCTCAAATGACAACAAACTTGCAATCGTGGAATATCGGTTCCTTCACTAACCATACCAATTGCGACTATCCATTGGATGTTATTATTACGGTAAGCATTAATTATTTTATTGGATTGATCTTGTTGATATGAAACCATTACCGCCGATTGTCTAAATTTATTTTGTAGTATCTGAATAATGTTACTTGCATGAGCAACCGACGATGCGACAACTAGACCGCCAGCGTTCGGATTATGCTCTCTTACTTCTATTAATTTTGCGCACCCTCTTGATAGAATAAATTCTATCGCTTTTTTATCGGTTATGATGTCCAGGTATGACACAGATTTCTCATCTAATAGTGACTTGATGCTGTCAAAAGTTTGCGTATGGTTAACCTGATCGGTAACAATAATTTCCTCATTATCAATTAAAACTATACTCGGCGTTCTGCAAACGCCCTCTTCGACCGCTTGCCTTAAACCATAAGAATAATCGCATTGAATGGTATTTTCTTTGCCACGGTAATTAGCGAGAACTATAGGTGATTTATCTGAACGCCAAGGTGTTCCTGTCAGTGCTAAAGTGAATTTAGCCTGCTCTTGAATGTTCAGAATAATTTCTTCTCCCCATGTATTGGATGTCTCTGCTGTTTGTCCRGAACAATGATGGATCTCATCGAATATAACGAATACACGATGGGAGTTTAATATCTGCCAAAAACTCTCTTTAAAGAATGCCATAGATTGATAGGTATATGAGCTACCCAGTGCACCAATAACACCGTCAAAACGCTCACCCAATCGCCTCGAAAATGTTGATTTAAATCCGTCCGCTACGGTTATAGATGGAGAAAAACACAAAACRAAATCGATTTYAYCTTCTTCAAATAATCGGGCTGTAACTTCCGCAGCCATCACTGTTTTGCCAGCACCTGGCGTTGCTAAGCATAAGAAGTGTTTATTCTTTTCTTTGTAATTATCAAGTACCTTGTCAACGCACTCTGATTGCCATTGCCGTAGTTTCATCAGCTAATTTGAATAATGTAATAAAACAGTTTTAAGTGCTTTAATTTGGCCTAACAATCTCGAACTTTGATCACGTGAAAGGTGATATTCTGATTCGAGTAGTGTTTTGAATTCTGGATTAGATTCATAAAGCTTCATATATTCTTCTGACTCACCAACGCTCGCTAAAAAATCAATCTGATACTGTTTCAGTTGTTCTTTTATTGTATTTAGTTTAATAAACTTACGAGAAACGGCGGTTTTATTTTCAACCTTCTTTTTAAAGGAGCGCCCTTTAAACTGAGCTTTATAAAACTTTGGTGTTTTCCTATAAGTTGAATGTTGAGCATTAGCATCAGCTTTTTTTTCTAACAATCCGATACGCATAAACCGTAAAACCTGTCGATAAACAAGTTTCCTAGCTGAATTCGGCTCCATATTGACTTTTGATATATAAGCGTCACGAAATTGCGTAACCGTAAAGTTATTGAAAGACTCTTTTATAATAATTGATTCAACGACATGATCGACTGGTACTGTTTTTATGGCCATAACGGGCTCTTATATCTAAAGTCGGTTTAAAATAGGTGCGCAATAATAAACGTAACCACTCAAAATGTATACAATTGTATGCGGTTAAATTACTTAGAATAATAGATTATTACCCTTTTACTTTAAGAGGGTTTCAGCTTGGATCTCGCTCACGCATTTGGAACAGCTCTAAAAAAACACCGAAAGCTTGCAGGGCTATCTCAAGAAGCACTATCTGAAGCCTGTGAGATAGAGCGAACCTTTATTTCAATGTTAGAAAGAGCACAAAGAAGGCCTTCATTAGCAATGACCTTTGAGCTTGCAAAAGCGTTATCTATTTCACCTAGTGCTTTTGTAAATGATGTTGAAACCCTGATTGATGATGCCAATAAGGCATAAGGTCGAACTTTAATATTGAGTTAATTAAAATACTATACGAGTTAACAATTTAGGTTTTCTTTATTCATAAATAAACGTTTCTTTTAATCTCATTTAAATTAGTCAAGTTGATTAGCCCGTAAAATGAACCACTTTAGCGCATATTGAAAAGACTTTTAGCTTTGCATATTCTCCTGTGGCTCAATGTTTATGGGTGTGCTTAGAATGTTAAAGTAATTTAATTTATAGCGAATTATGGGGTAAAATTAACTGTGAATTAACAATAGAAAACATGCAAAGGACAGCAATCTTAGTAATTTTGTACACAATCCTAGCTATAAAGATTTATAAAAGAAAAACAATAAGAATAGCCCTCCTCGTTGTGGCACAATCTTTTCAGGTTTTTTAGTGATAAGAAAATAGGGATTACCGAATCAAGATGAAACTAGAGTGCATATTCACCTGAAATGGATTCTGTGAGCTTTTTGCACTTTTCAYAAGTTATGGGCTTTTTGATTTGCAATGATTTGAAAATACACCCGATTCTAAACCACGAAATAGAAAATCAATTGCCTCAAAATCTACATTATTACTAGCTAATATCTCGTAAGGTGATCTACTCTGTAACTTAGCAATAGGTGATCGATACCATTCAATAGCGATTGGTTCATTAGAATTGAAAAACTCTAGTAGTAGTTCTTTTTTTGATTTTAAGACCATAGAATACACCTTTGTGATAGATTTTTTTTTGAATGTTTTAACCATCAATAATAAGCAAAATTTACGGGGTTGCATTATTTAATGTCGATACCGCAATATCAATGGCTCGTCAAAATTTTAAGTCGTAGCTGATGAGGTATTTCTAATAGGGCTCACGTATATCGCATATTGTYSGTCTGARTCCAACNCTATTGAACAAMTTGTGAGGCTTAGAATTYCATTTTTTCGCGTATTATTTTCCAATTTGGATAGAGGTCGCTTCCAAAGTGTATCAGCTTCCCTTCAAAATTCTCTTGCCCTCTTCCTTCACAATAATCGTCAATTAAGTAATGTCCTCGAAGTAAACCCTTGTTTGGACATATGATTAATTTATTAACAAAATCTAGCCCAAATTGATTTTCTATCCASACWCGTTTTTCGGTRTAACATAAAGGGTTTCGGATTGACGGTGCCGTAAGTATATATGSGTCGTATTKTGAACAAGYAATCAGGGCTTTAATGGCATCAATTGCCCCTTCAAGTGGTGGCAACTTAYTAAAAAAYCCATATTGAGATTGAGGAAATTTTATTGCAGGGTTTGCGATTATATCCTTCTGATACTCACCAGAGAAATCACACAGTACATCATCCATATCTATGTATACAATCATATTTTTCCTTTAAAGCCTATCGGCATAATACATACAACACAGCTCATTGAACAGCAATTGTACTAGTATTGAATGTTTTATTGTTCAGTAACTCTATGCAATAACGTTTTAATAATTGGAACTTAAGAGAACTGTAAAAATCCTAGGGAAGTTAAAAACTTGAGAGAGTTATGGCGTTAAATCAATAGGTTAAGTACGATTGGTGGGATATTTCCTCCCCAATATTGTCAAACACCCTATTAAGTACTCTTTTTACCATACCTCCCTCTTTTTAGAAAATAATTAGAAATAATGTCGGTAAATTTACTAATCTAAATGATTATCATTTGCTATGCGTAAATATGCTGTTTTGTTTAAGATCACCCATAATAAGTGTATCAGTTCTGACATGGTCTAATGAATTGACACAGTCCAGTTAAGAGATAATATCACTTAACTKGARAAATTGAATGACCACAAGAAAAAAGTATACCCAAGAATTTATACTGGATGCAGTCAGTCTAGTTTTGGAACAAAATTATAGCCGAGCTGCCAGATCTAGAAATCTGGACGCCAATCCTAATTTATTGGGTCGCTGGGTCAAAGAGTATCAGAGCAAGATGATGGACAAGCTTTTCGAGGTAATGGCAAGTTAACGGCCAATCAGGAAGAACTCAAGTTATTCCTAGCTAAAGTCAAAAGACTTGAAATGGAGAGAGAAATGAGGATGTAATCCTAACTGTGTAAATATCCTTTAGATATGAAGAGCTATCTGCTCCTCAAATTCGATTATAAAACGATTCAATGCCGGTTTCCAATCTCTAATTGGCATCATCCATTTTTTAGAAGCTGATTGAATGGCCAAATAGACAACTTTAAGGGTTGCATTATCACTCGGAAACACCTTTCTTGTTTTGACTGATTTTCTAATGACACTATTTAATGATTCAATGGCATTCGTCGTATAAATCACTTTACGAAAATCTTCAGGGTAACTAAAAAGAGTATTTAAATTCTCCCAATTAGCACGCCAAGAACGGCAGATCTGAGGATATTTATCATCCCATTTATCAGAAAAGTTATCTAACTCTAGTTTTGCTTCATCCTCAGTTGCTGACCGATAGATCGCCTTCAAATCACGAGTGACTTCTTTATAGTCTTTCCAAGGGACAAACTTAAGTGAGTTGCGAACCATATGAACGATACAAAGTTGAATTTTTGCATCGGTGAATGTGGCGGTAATGGCTTCAGGAAAACCTTTCAACCCATCAACACAAGCGATTAGCATATGCTTCATCCCTCTGTTTTGAAGGTCTTTCAGTACTGAAAGCCAAAATTTAGAGCCTTCATTTTCTGAAATCCACATGCCCAATAACTCTTTATGCCCTTCCAAATTAACACCAAGAGCAAGGTAAACTGATTTATTAATCACCCGTTTATCTTGGCGAATTTTTAAGACAATACAATCGAGGTATACAATCGGATAAAAAGCATCTAATGGTCTGCTTTGCGATTCAACCACTTGCTCTAAAACTGAGTTTGTTACTTGTGATGCGAGGCCTGCCGATATTTCTGCTCCATACATTTCCTGGAATGTTTCAGTGATATCCCGAGTGCTCATTCCTTTGGCGTAGAGCGTTAATATTTGCTCATCCATACCGGTAATGCGAGTTTGGCGTTTTTTAACTAATTGAGGTGTAAATGTACCATCTCGATCTCGAGGAGTTTGAAGTTCAATTTCACCATGTTCGCCTTTAAGCGTTTTTGTTGAATAACCATTGCGGTTATTCCCTGTATTAGACTCTGCAGATTGATTTTTGTCATAACCAAGGTGAAATTTCATCTCTGACTTTAAAGCCGCTTCAACAGTCATTTTGGTCAGCATTGCACTTAGCTGACTCAGATCATCGGGGGTTTTTATATCTTTCGCCAGTTATAGGCTAGCGCTTGCATCTTTTTTTTGTTCATTAAAATACTCATTATTTAATCCTTTTTTAGATTATACACAATGAGTATTTACACACTTATTTTTACACCCTCGCTTGACCATGTTAGTAGCTCTCTTAATCTTATCTTAAGCTTAAAAACGTATATTCTTGCTTACAGTTAAAGTGAATAACAGATAAGCAATTTAATGTACGTTTTAAATAAGTTAAAAGTTCTATCAATATATAGATACTTGATCTTTATGTTAGCTCTGCTATTTCTATTATCGATTAGTCGGTTGTTTCTATCCTTATGGCAGTTCGACCGCATTGCGGCTGTCGATGGTTGGTTGCCAGTTATATTTCAAGGGCTTAGAATTGATCTAGCTACTTTATGTTTTCTTTYATTTATTCCCTTACTTCTTTCAACGTTATTTCCAATAACTCTGACCTCAGCAACTTCACCTATTGGCCGAATTAGAGAGCGAAGTGCTCAGGTTTGGCTAACTTTAATTGTTTGTGTTCTGCTATTTATGGAATTATCAACCCCTAGTTTTATCAACGAATATAATATTAGACCCAATCGTTTGTTTATAGAGTACTTGATTTACCCCAAAGAAGTCTTTTCGATGTTGTTGAAAAGTCATTTGCCTGAATTAATTAATAATATAGTTTTATGCTCGTTTGCATCTTGGTATACATGGCGTTGGTATTCTCAGCCGATAAATAGAATGATTACCACATCTTTGCCTTTAAGGTTGATTTCAACAGTAATCGTTTTATTTCTTGTTCTTATTGGCGGGCGCTCAACCTTGGGCCATCGTCCACTTAATCCAGCGATGGTTTATTTTTCAACCGATCCGTTAGTTAATAGTTTGATATTAAATTCATTCTATTCTACCGCTTTTGCAGCGAAAGAAATGCTTTCAGAAGAATCATTAAATTATCGTTATGGTAAAATGGATGATAGCGATGTCATAAAAGTAGTTAGAAATATTAAGGGACTATCAAAGGAGTCTATAGTAAATAACGACATTCCTACATTGTCAGAGCAAACCGCTAGTTACAAAGGGAAACCGCTGAACCTTGTTATACTTTTACAAGAAAGTTTAGGAGCGCGATTTGTTGGTAGCTTAGGCGGTTTACCATTGACCCCTTCTATTGATAAATTGAGTAAAGAAGGATGGTTTTTTAAATCTGTATTTGCTACTGGAACACGATCTGTACGAGGGATTGAGGCAACTATTACTGGATTTACTCCAACGCCCGATCGTGCTGTGGTTAAACTCGACAAATCGCAACATCAGTTTTTCACTATCGCAGAGCTTCTAAGGCGAAAGGGGTATAACACAGAGTTCATTTATGGCGGTGAAGCACACTTTGACAATATGAAAAGTTTTTTTCTTGGCAATGGTTTTGAGCAWATTGTAGAAGAAAAAGACTATCAAAATCCTGTTTTTAAAGGTTCGTGGGGCGTTTCGGATGAAGATTTGTTGAACAAAGCTCATCAACGATTCGAACATTACAGTCAAAAAAATAAGCCCTTTTTCAGTTTAGTCTTCAGCTCCAGTAATCATACGCCATTTGAATATCCCGCTGATAGAATTAAACCCTACGATTCTGAATATCATACTCGAAATAATGCCATCAAATATGCTGACTGGGCAATAGGTGAATTTTTTAAAAAAGCAAAAAAATCTAGCTATTGGGATAATACCGTTTTTTTAATCATTGCTGATCACGATGCTAAATCCCAAGGAACCGAATTAGTGCCGCCAAAATCATTTCACATTCCTTCGTTAGTCATCGGAAAAAGTATTAAACCAAAGATAGAACACCGTATTGTTAGTCAACTGGATATGCCTGTGACCATGCTTTCGCTGATCGGTATTGATAACAATAATCCTATGATTGGACGCGATTTAACTCAACTCGATCAATATAAGACTAACATTGCGTATATGCAGTATGGTCAAAACTTTGCTCTTCTGGAAGATGATGAAATGACGGTTCTTCAACCTCACAAACCAGCCCTAAAGTATCATTTTGATTTAAATACTTTCAAAATTTCACAGCAAAGTATCCCTACCAAAAAGCAGAAAAGAAAGGCTCTAGCTGTGTCTATTTGGGGACAGCTAGCATACTATAATCAACTTTATCGATTACCAAAAGAATAAAATAAGCATTTAGTTCAGGTAAACTATATTGCTAGTAAAGTAATTGGGAGAATAAACACAATGGCCAAACCAAGTAAACAAGGGATTGAAAGAATTATTGATGCGACAAAATACTCAATGAAAGGCTTTAAAGCCGTATGGAGGTTTGAGGCAGCATTTAGACAAGAGCTGACATTAGCAGTAATTGGGGTTGTCACTGCGTTTTTTGTAGCAAGATCGATTGCTGATTTTTTGTGGTTAATATTGCCACTTTTTATCGTTCTTATTGCTGAACTAGCTAATTCTGCGATTGAAGCTACTGTTGACCGTATAAGCTCCGAACATCACGAGTTATCGGGTAGAGCGAAAGACATCGGTTCAGCTATGGTTTTCGTTAGTTTAGTGCTAACTGTATTAATTTGGACCGTTATTCTTATCGGATATTTTGGAATTAAATTAATTTAACTTAATCCTACCTTAAGCAAACTCAAATATACTAACATTCAGTCCAAAATTGGGGAGATAAAATGCTAAATTCAAAACGTCAACTAGTCGAAAATTGTTGCATTGGATGTATTACTGGAATCTATTCTGGTATTGTTTTATTTGCGATAGTCGTAAGCTTATTTTTTCAACCATCGTTCAGCGGAATTACAGCACTTAAAGGATATGGGATTGCTATGGCATTTGGTGGTCTAATTGGTCTTATATCGGCTTACATTATTTATAAGCAAAAGGCCAAGTAGTATGATTCAAATAAATACAAAGTGGGTAGCAACCAATTTATTCTTTGCCTATCTCTTTTTTATAGCTTTTACTCTTTATTGCATTCTTCAATACTCAACGATTTTAGCCATAAAGACTATTTTAAACGATTATATTATTGTGATGGCAATTGGATTGTTATTTAGTAACCTTTGGTATTTTAAGTCTCTATTCTATTCGTTTATAGTACATCAAGTTATAGACTAATATTTTTTCTTCGCATCTTGCTAGTTAATATCTATTACAAATAGAAGAGATTTTAATTCTTAGTACATTCAATTGTAATATCTAATGACTTCGTGTAATTTTTTGTTCTAATATCGAGTAATCCCAATAAGGTATGAGAAAAATTATCATGACTGATTCTTTTATGACTATTTTCCTTTAAGCAAGCACTGTCTATTTTTTTAGAATCTAAAAAACCATCTGAAAACCAAGTRAGCATGGGTACATGGATCTGTTCATCCGGCGCAATAAAATAAGGTAATCCGTGTAAATAGTACCCTCCTTCGCCGGTGGATTCTCCGTGGTCAGAAAGATAAATTAGAGCAGTATCATATTGATTAGATACTGTTTTTAATTCATCAATTGCTTTCGCAATTACATAATTACTGTAGATGATGGTATTTTCGTAAGCATTTTCTATCTGGATTTGACTACAATTTGCAAAATCTGCTGATTCGCACGCTGGTTGATGTAGTTTAAATTCCTTTGGTGTGCGTTTAAAGTAAGCCGGTCCATGACTGCCCATCTGATGAAGAAATATCACTTGATCCTCAGTAGATTGTACAATACGCTCCGATAGATCGGAAACTAATGCCTCGTCAAAGAAATGATTGTAAGCGGCAAAATGGGGCGAATTCTCGTTTGTTATCGGATCTTGATTAATTCTTGTGCAAATACCTTTACAACCACTGTTGTTATTTCTCCAAGTAACCTCATAACCCACTCGATCAATCAGTTCTACTATGTTTTCATATTGCCGTTTATACTTTCGTTTATAGGTATCTTTGCCGTAAGTTGAAAACATGCACGGGATTGATGCTGCTGTATTGGTTCCACAGGAATATACGTTATCAAAGTAAGTTAAGTTCTTTGATAAAGATAAAAAATCAGGTTTATCTTGAAACTCTTTAAATATTTTAGTAAATGTATGTTCCCTGGCTGTTTCACCCACGATGACAATCATCACTCTAGGTTTCTTTCTATTTCGCTTATAATCTAAATCGATGATGGCATTTAGATCTTTTATTTTAATCACTGGATTGTTATCAAGAAAGTCTTGGTGATAAATTCTATACAAAGAGTGCAATGGCGCGAAAGGTAGTAACGAATATTTTAGTTGCTTCTCATTATTTCTTACGAAAGAACTAAAGTCAGCATAATAAGGGAAAATAGAAGCAACCATCAAAATCACAGCACTAACGATTAAAATCAGATTCAATGCACAGCTCTTTATAAATGACGGATATGAAATAGGCAGTTTATAAATAATGATTGATGGAATGATACCTAAAGTAATAAACATAACTAAAAATTTAAAGTTGAGTAAATCAGATGCCTCATTGACATCTGTTTCTAATGCATTTCTGATCATTGATGGGTTAAAAAGGGTGTTAAAGCTAAGTGCAAAGTAGAGTGATGAGCTAGAGACTAACAAAAACAAAATAAAAAATATTTTTTGAATGCGAAAAAAACTAAATAAGGCGAAAAGAGATAACTGAATTGAAAAAATAAATGTCAAGAAAGCAACAGCTTTGACTCCGGAGCTAAAATTATCTATAGGAAATGATTCCAAATAAATGGTTTCAACGCGCAGGTTGAAAATGAGTGATAAGATTAGGCAAAACAACAGGGTGATAATTTGTGAGTTAATGCCTATATTAGAGTCTTGGGGAAAAAGTTGGGATTGTTTAGAAAGAAAATTCATGGGCTATCTCGGATTTTGTTTTGATGGCTTTATTTTGCTATAGTTTGCTTAAGTTTAAATTAAGATCTTATTGTTAAAATAAGAGATAAAGCTTCAAGACAGATTTATATGATTTTAGATATTGTTAGAAATAAATTCCCATTGGTTACTTTGATTATGCTAACCGTTTTTTTAGCATCCAATGTGAGCGCAGTAGATCGAACTGAAGAAATAGGGGATGATCTATTAAAATTGGTGGTAGCGAGTAGTTTTGCATCTTCTGTTGTCTTTGAAAATTCAACGGAAGGTAGTATACAAATGCTAAAATCATTTGTAGCTTCTCAAATTATTGTTGAAAGTTTTAAAAGAGGCATCAATAAAACTAGGCCAAATGGATGGTGTTGTGAGTCTGCTGCATCAGGACATGCATCTAGCTCATTTGTTAGTGCCGCATTTATTCATAAACGCTACGGTTGGCAATATGCTATCCCTTCATACATTGCATCGACCTACGTCTCTTACTCTCGGGTCAGCGCTGATAAACACTATACAGAAGATGTCGTACTAGGAGCCACTATCGGTATATTAAGTGCTTTCTATTTTACTGAAAATTATAATTCTTTAAAAATAACACCCATTATTTCAAGGCAATCAGTCGGATTTCAATTTTCAACAACTTGGTAATTAAAGTGTTTATTCTTTTCATATTAAAATAAAAACGATGAATTAAAAAGCTACAGTAATTCCAATAGATATTTAAGATACTTTTGAAATCTTCATACTAAATTTTACCAAATAGTAGTAAATCGAAGGCGTAATAAACAAAGAAAATAACATAGAAACACTCAGCGAACCAATAATGCTAACCGCTAAAGGTCTCAACATGTCACTGCCATGAGATATTCCCCACGCCATAGGTAACATTGCTAATATTGTAGCCAGTGTCGTCATTAGTATCGGCCTTAATCGACGTGCACTAGAAAGCACAATGGAATCAGTTAGGCTATAGTTTTTTCGTTGGAAATAATGTACCGAATCCAAAACTAATATGCCATTTTTTGCAACGATACCGACACCGATAATAGCGCCCAAGAAACTAATAATATTAAGTGATAGATCAGTAATATAAAGAGCTAACAGCATGCCTGCTAATGCAAGTATTGAACCCAATACAATAGAAATTGGTTCAATGATTGAGCGGAATTCAATCAGTAAAACGGTAAAAACAAGTACTAAACCTAAAAATAATACTATTAATAAGTTTTCAAATGCTTTAGTTTGTTGCTCAAACAACCCCCCAAATTCGATATCTTTTAAACCCATATTTGAATTGTGTAAACTCTGTTTGACAAGTTTGATGGCGTTTCCTGTGCTTATGCCTTCTAAGTCGGCGGTAACCGCTACTAGTCCTCTTAAGTCTTCTCTATGCAATTCCATTTGTCCTTCATCAATTTTTAATTTGGCTACCTGCTCTAATTTAACTAACGTTCCCAATTGAGTTTTTATCATCAATGATTTTAAATCTTCGATATTGACTTCATCGTTGTGTTTTAATTTAATTCTAATATCAACAATTCTATCGCCTTCTAAAATTGAGGTCGCCTTTACACCTAGTAACGCTGTTTTTACAGCGTTAGCGATTGAAAGTGTATTTAAGCCAAATCGGCGGGCTTGATCTTTTTGTACTTCAAAAACAATGGTTGGCCCAGTCATAATAACACCATTAGATACATCCACGACGCCCGGAATTTTACTTATGATCGCTTCAACCGAATTGGCTTTTTCTTTTAACCAATGATTATCGGTAGAATATAGTTTTATCTCTATTGGGCTTGGAGACCAAGTTAAATCGCCAATTAAATCACCAAGAATTCCGGGGAATTCCCATTCAACAACGGGCAGTTTTTCATTCAAGATATTTCTAATCGCTATTTTTATTTGTTCTGTTGAGTGCTTACGATCTTTCTTCAGTTTAACAAGAAAATCACCAGTATTGGGCTCGGCAATGGCAAGCGCTAAGCGAGCTCCTGTTCGGCGGGAATAACCATCAACATCTTCAATGCTGGTTAAAATGGCTTCTGCTTCGCGCATCATTCGGTCGGTTTCTTCTAAACTTGTACCCCATGGTGTTTGGTAGTCAATAATAAATCCGCCTTCATCTATTTCAGGCATGAAATCGCTATCTAAATGATTAAAAACCGTAAATGCAATCATAATAGTAAAGAGACTAATTAAAGGTGTAATCCAAAACCGTTTAAGCGCGATCTTAAGTAAAAGTTTAAAATTATTTTCTAATCTAAACATCAGGGTATTCGTTTTAGTATTCGTCAATTTTTCTTTAGTTTTAGAAAATAAATCAGTCAGTACAGGGGTTAACGTTATCGCAAACAATAGTGAACTAATTAATGCCACCACCATGGTAATTGCAAGCGCTCTAAAAAATACGCCGGGCAAACCATCTAAAAAGGTTAAAGGAATAAATACTACAACAGGCGTTAGTGTAGAGCCAATAATGGGTTTCAAAATCGATTTTAGGCCTAGATTAATGGCTTGTTTTTTCTCAAGACCGCTATTTAGTTTTTGATAAATACTTTCCGTGACAACAATTGCATCATCAATTATCAAGCCGACAGCTGCTGCAATTCCGCCTAACGTCATTAAGTTAAAACTCATATCCATAATAAATAAAACGAGGGTGGTTGATAAAATAGACACTGGAATGATAACGACAGTTGTTAAAGCCGATATCCAGTTTTTTAGAAACGCAAAAATAATCATTACAGCAAACATTAGACCAATTAAAATAGCTTCCCACGCACTGCTGGCTGATTCATCTACAAAAATTGATTGGTCATAATAATAAGACAAGTGGGTGTTTGGAAAGCGCAATCTGAGTTGTTCAACTTCATCTTGAATATTAGCCGCAATTTGACGTACGTTACTTCCATTAGGTTGCGCTCGAATATTTAACAGTACGGCATTTTTACCCTGTGCTGATACGACATTAAATATGGGCTCTGGCATTCTTTTGACAGTTGCGACATCACCTAATAATATTGGATGAGATGAGCTTGCTCGAATAACCGTATTTAGAATATTGCTTTGATCAACGGAGCGACCATTTACTACAGAGAGGTATAACGTATAATTTTCGGAATGAAACCCTACTGGAACGACTACATTAGTATTTTCTAAAGCTATTTTGACTTCATTTATGCCGATATTTGACTGATTGAGTTTTAAAGGATCTATAATTACATGATATTCAGGTTTTCGCCCGCCGACTAAATCAACGCTGGCAACACCTGGAGTTTTTAGAAATTTAGGTTTTATTTCATACCGTGCTATTTCCCAAAGTTCCGTTAGGTCTTTTACTTCGCTGGTTAAACTAATACCGATGATAGGAAATGCATTAAAGGTTAAACGAACAACTTTTGTTGTTGCTGTCTGGGGTAATTGTGATTTGATTTGAGCAATTCTGCCTAAAACAAATAATTCGCTTTGCACCATATCACTGTTCCAGTCGAAAAAGACATTGACTTCTGCTGCTCCTCTTCCTGTTGCCGATTTCACTTGAACAACACCTGGTATATCTTTAAGAGCTTCCTCGATGGGACGGGTTATAGAAGCCATCATTTCATTGGCTGGCATTACGCCATTATCAATTAGCACGACACAGCGCGGGAAGTTAGTTTCTGGAAATACTGAAGAGCGCATATGGGTTGCGCCATACAATCCAGCAACACAAATGGTAAATGAAACAAAAAGTATGACAGACTTAAATTTTATTAAAAAAGTTTCATTACCGGCATTATTGAGATCTTTCTTGTGTTTTTTATTTAAAGTTTTCACAATCTATTTCCCTGTTAATTTAGCGGGCGAATATTCAACATCACTATTATCAGGCAATAAATAAGAACCTTTTGTGGCTACAAGCTGTCCTTCATAAAAATCGTTTCCTATAATTTCTATATAGCCATTATCTTGCAAACCCAGTACGACTTTTTGACTGTTTGAACGGCTATCTTTAATCGTTGAGAGTGTAGCGTCCCCTCTTGGTGATACATAAATACTAGTTCTGGGTACAGCAAAAACCTGAGTATGTTCTTCAACAATTATTCTCAGTGGCAACAATTGTCCAACTAGCGTGTTTTGTATGTTTTTGATTTCTAAACGAAGAAGTTGAGTACCATTGATAACATTAATTGTTGGGCTTTTAGAAGAAATAACGGCAATCTCAGTAGAATGGGTGTTTTTTGTATTAGCATCATCATTCTCAACATCTAAATTCCTTGATCTAAGTTGAACGGTCTGTCCAACCGATATTTGCGCAGAATATTGACTGGGTAATTCAACTTCGATTTCTAGTCGATTGGGGTTTATGATTTTAGCCACAATTCGATTTAGATCGATTGATAAACCAGGAGATACATTTATCTTAGATACAATGCCATCTATTGGTGATTTGATATACAAGTTAGACAATACATTTTCAGCAACAATTAAGTTAGCTTTCGCTTGAGCGAGTAATTGTTTATCTAAATTTATTTGTTGTTGTGAGTTATTATGACGGGCGAATAGCTTTTTATCTTGATTGATAGTTTTTTCGGCGTAAACTAAACCCGCGTTTGCGCTCTTAACCTGAGCTTTAGCTATCGTATCATCAAGAACCGCAATAACCTCTCCTCGCTTAACTTTTTGTCCCTCTGAGAAATAGACCTCTTTAACTAATCCAGAATTAGGCGACGTTAAAATAGCTTGGCCTCCATTGGGGGTGTTTTTCGAAGGCGGTGAAGGGATTACTATACCGTAGACATTTACGGTTCGTTTCATATCTCTTCGTTCAATCCTCGCAACCTCTATGCTAACGGCTCTTGAATGTTTTATTAGTGTATTATCTTGTTCATTGGTTAAAGATTGTTCGCAGCCATTAATAGACCAAAGTACTGAGATCAAAAAAAGGTATTTAATTAAGTTTTTCAATTTTGTTTTCACCGAGGTATCATTATTTATCCAAAATTCATAAAAATATGAAAAATTGGTATAATATGCCAATAGATTTAACCAAGTTACACAACTTAGATTAAATCCTACTTAAGATGGGTGCACTAAATCCTTACAATTAATTAAAACCGATTTAACCCAAATATATTTAATTGATAATTCTGTTCGATATCGTTGCCTTGGGGAAAAGCTAAGTCAATATGTATAACGGTATTATTGGATAATTTGGTCGGAGAAATTCTTAATCCCACGCCAAAGCTACTAAGATTGGTTGACGCTTTATCCATTAACTCAGATTGCTCATTGGAAATTTTCCCATAATCAACAAATGCTGTGCCTGCAATATCAAACGTGTCAAAAAATCGTGCCAAATTAAACCATCGTTTTTCAATGTTTAATGTCAATATAGAGTCACCCATTCGATAACCAAAAGGATAGCCTCTAATCGCGAACTCTTCATCCATAAGAAATAAATCTTCAGGTTTTGCATTGTCTAGAACATTGTAAGCCAATTTAGCGTTCCAGCTTTGTTGATATCCYACAGAAAATCGATTAAATTCAAATTTAAATGCAAAGCTCATTCGGTCGAATTGGCTATCATTAAACCAATCACTGCTAAAATTAAGGTCATAAGAAAATAAAGTTAAATCGTTAGGAAGAAACGATTGGTGCGCTATAAGATTGAATCCACTCCCCCAGCTTTGACGTATTTGTTCCTTGTAAAGTGAAAGCCCAATGGAAAAATTAAACCCCTTATTAAAATCTTCAAACTTACTCATATTTCGTATATTCTTGATCTGTATGAAATCAGTGTCGAAAAGCTCGAATGTTGTATTTAGCCGAATCTGTTTTTGGTTATAGATAGATGATTGTTCGTATTGAGCTTCCTCAATAGTGAGGTTAAAATCCGTTCTGGCTGTTTGAAAACCAAAGTTATAATCCGAAAGATAAGCATAGCCTACTTTGAATTTTTTTGTATTATAGAGTGAGGTAAATATTACTTCCGATGAATCGTACAAACTGAAATTACCTCTAAATTCATTTAAGGATAATTCGTATGCATTCTWWSAAMWKWTRWMGKRGWMRKKTKYARCAAATMKGKAWRAYSWTKYMYWKMMKTSWYYWTTKCWMKWWYMWWSGMYWSKARWSTKWTRWWGRTCGTNTSSWAARTTTGGATTGACATATCGAATAATTTTTTGATCTCGCAATTCCTCTTGTTTATATTCAAATTTTAGACTATTTCCTGTACCAAAAATATTTGAATTAACGATTCCAACTGATGATTTATTGGTGCCGTTACGTCGACTATAGGAAATTTTTGGTTTAAAAGGAAATGTATCGTTGACGGTCAGTACAACATCTTTTTTACAATGACTACGGATGTTTATGTTGTAAAAGGCGTCCCAAATAAATTTCTGTGCCCGTAGTTTTCTAACACTTTCCTTTATTTTTTTTAAATTAAACAACTCTCCAGTTTTAAATGTCATATATTTTTCAATAGTTGATTTGCGTGAAGATTGGTAGATGAATTTAAAAAGTGGATAGTTAAGGTTTTCTTCAATTATTTTATGAGGTTGTTTTACCACGACCGAAATTATTCCTACCCTATATTTTCCTTCGCAATGTTCGTCATTTAACGCTAAAACACTACTCAAGCAACAATTAGCAAAGACAAACAATATGATTTTCAATCGCATTTCATGATCTCATAAAATAATGTTTCACTATTGTTTAAACGTGAAACATGTAGATGTAGTTAGGTATAAAAGGGACATCAACAATACTAATGACGTAATCTTAAGACACACTTAATAGAATGTTGACAATTGAAATTTAATTCGGTTGCCGAATCTTAAATTTGTAGATCAAATGTAGAACAATTAGACATTTCTATCTTAAGATTATCTTAAGCTAAATTAGGGTATAATAAAGGTCGCTACATAGAAATATAAATGAAATAGGTTAACTGAAAGGAATATGAAAATTCTCATAGTAGAAGATTCTGAAAATCTAAGAAATAGCATCAGAAAAGGATTACTCAAATTAAATTTTATTGTTGACGCTGTCAAAAATGGTGAAGAGGCACTTTCGTATATTCTTGCATACGATTACGATGTTATACTGTTGGATATAATGWWAMCGRTRAYKKWWRRCCTTCAGGTTTTAAAGAAACTCCGTGCAAAAGGCATATTGAGTGGCGTTATCATGTTAACCGCGCTTGACCAAATAGACGATAGAGTGAAAGGACTAGATTATGGCGCCGATGATTATTTATGTAAACCTTTCGCTTTTAAGGAACTAATTGCCAGAATAAATACGGTGGGAAAACGACATTGCAAGCACAAATTAAGAGTTCTAAATTTTGGCAAAGTTGTCATAGACACCAAGCTTTATGAAGTTCGAGTGAATGATAAGCGGGTTCACTTAACCCCCAATGAATTTTCGATAGTGGAGTGCTTAGCTTTAAAAGCGAACTCCGTTGTTCGAACTGAGTATTTAGAAGAAAAACTCAGTACATGTGATAGATTTACCTCAAAAAACGCAATTGAAGTGCATGTATTTAACATTAGATTTAAGTTGAAGTCATGCGGTGTTCTAGATTTCATAAAAACTAAGAGGGGGGTGGGCTACATTGTACGCACGGTTTAAAATCAATTCAATTAGAAATGAAACGTTAGTGACAAGTGTTTCTGGAATCATTCTAGTTTCAATTTCGTTAATTGTAGTATTGAATCATTTTATTTCAAATTGGTTATTAACTCAATATGATGAATCATTCACTTCAAAAATAAATTTATTTCAAACACTTACGGAATATGATGAAGATGGCCTTGATTTTGAATTTGCAGATGAATTCATGTCCGAATATTCACGCATTAACAACCCAGAATACTTTCAAATATGGGTGAACGATAAAGAAGTGTTCGAACGTTCCAATTCATTATTGGAGCGAGATCTTGTTTTCAAAAAAATTGAACTAAATTCAATTGCTATTCTGGATTATTTGTTACCTAACAATCAACCAGGTCGAATTATCTATATAAGTTTCTTGCCGCAAGTTGATGACGATGACGATGGAATCGTCAAGAAAATGTATAGCCTAAAGTCAGCCCCCCCTCTTCCTATAGTCACAATAGCTATAGCTAAAGAAAGAGTTACACTCAACAATCTGATTTTCAACGCTAATGTTTATTTAAGTGGTACTTTCATTGTGCTAATTTTATTTCTTGCAATTGTAATATTATTTTCAATAAGACGTGGACTATTGCCATTAGAAAACCTTAACGAACAAATGAAAAAAATAAAAAATTTAAATGTAGAAAATAAAATAGTTTTAGATGACGCACCTAAAGAGTTGCAACAGCTAATTTTTCAATTCAATACGATGCTAAAACGCTTAAGTGATTTAATGACAAGAGAAAGAACCTTCTCTTCAGATGTTGCGCATGAATTGAGAACCCCTATCTCTGAAATTAGAACGATGACAGAAGTTTCACTAATAGGCAATGAAAGCAAAAAATCACTCTTAAGTACAGCTAACAATATTTTACACGTTTCTTTGCGAATGGAAAAAATAGTTAACTCACTACTTGAGTTGGCAAGAACTGAAACGCAAGATTTAAAGTTGGACAAAACCCATCTCGAAATAAAAACAGTTATTGATGGCTGCATCAAACAACTTTCCTCTATGGCAATAGAAAAAAAGATCTATATAAACATTCACTCCTATAAGCCTTTTAAAATACAAACCTCGGAATTCTATTTTACTCGCGTCATACACAACCTCTTAGACAATGCTTTAAGACATGGATGCTCAGGGGAGTCGATAAAGATTGAGTATAACACCGATGGCCAAAGATTTTTATTTGCGATTTCTAATTCGACCAATTCGCTGGAGACGAGCGATTTGGCTAATGTATTTCAAAGAATGTGGAAAAAAGATTCTTCTAGAACTGAGTATTCTCAAATGGGTATTGGTCTATCATTGGTACGAGAGTATTGTAGACTTTTAGACTACAATATTAAGGCATCTATAGAAGAAGGTATTTTCAAGATAACAGTACAAGGATCCGTTACCAGTTAGTTTTATAGAGAGCAAAAATGAAACAGCACCGTAGACAGTTGGAGAGCCGTTTATTCTATAGACGCATTATTGATAATTTACTTATATTTTCTGYTATATTTATCGTAAGCAATAATGTCATAAAGGCAAAAGAATTTGAACAACCTAGTATTAGACTATCAAATTTTGTACCTTTTTATCAAACTGAGCCATTCACTAAAAATGTTATTTCTGATATAGCCTTATCAATTACAAGTGAAGCAAACAATATTATTGTTAACCTTACGATTAAAAATTACAATAATAATACGAGCTCGCAGATTACTGGCAAGGATGCTGATATCGAAAATGACTATGTTGAAGTTATTCTTGATCTAAATGGTGATGGAAATGTAGCTTATGGATTTAGGATATCGCCAAAAGGCGTAATAAATGACTTTATTATTGAAAATGAAAAGAACGAAAACAGGGATTGGGATGGTGTTTGGACGTATGAAAATGAATTTGAAGAAGGTGTTTGGAAAATAGAAATATCAATACCATGGTCAAATTTTGTACTAAAGGATAGCTCAGAATCTTCGCGCTTGATACGATATTATGCTTCTTTTTGGAAGCAAGAAACAAGAGAGAAAGTATCTACACCTGCAATTTCAAAAACTAGTGCTCATTTCTTAAGCTTATTTCATCCACTTAAGGTGAAATACCAAACGAAAAGTGAATTTCAAATTGTTTCTTATGTCGCTTTTGATAGAGACATTGAAAATAATCGAAGCGATAATCGAGTTGGAGCGACGTTAAAATGGAATGGTGGCAATCAAGCGTTAACCTATGCTTACAATCCGGATTTTGGACAGGTTGAATCAACCGAATTAATTTTAAATTTATCTGGAATAGAGACTTTTTTTTCCGAGAAACGACAGTTCTTTTTAGATGAGCAGGAATTCTACTCAGTACAAGCGCCCGAAAATTTACGAATATTTCATAGCCCTAGAATAGGTGCTATTTCGGGCCCAAATGATTCAAATTTAAATATTGAGCATGCTCTCAAGTATTACACGAATATAAATGCCTTTGAATTTTCTGTGCTCGCAGTAAAAGAAGAATCACTCAGTAAATTTAGCGGTCGGGCGTTTGAGGTTATTCGCTCTCGCTTCTCTTCAGATGATCTTTCAATCGGTCATTTATACACTCAAACCACAACCGAGGAAAAAAATAGAGTTAGTCAGGTAAATAGTATCGATTTCAATTTTAAACTAAATGACGATTTGTCGTTTTTCGGCTTGTTCGCAAAAAGCAAAATAGGCAATTTAGATATTTTAAACGATGTCACGTTAGAAGCTAATGTAAACCAAAAGAAGCAAGGAAACGCTCTTAATATCGGAGCAAAATGGGACTGGTCAGAAGTTTGGTCTAGTGAATTAAATTATTTAGATTATGATAAAACATTCGACATTACAGACAGTGGTTTTGTGCAGCGAGTAAACCGAAAGCAAATAGAGATAGAGGTTGAGTTTGAAGTGTCCGATTATGGGGATAAATCTGGTATAGATTTCTCCGAGCACGAGTTTCAATATCAGCTAGCTGAAAATCAAGCGGGGCTATTCTTAGGTCACCAGTTAGAAAATGAGAATACATGGACACTTAATGATAAAAGAGTGATTAGCTTAGAAACCCAGTACTTCAGTCAAGTTTTGGACGATACAATCACACGAGAAAATAATATAGTTTCGCTTCCTAATGCGTATTCTATCGATGTAGAGATGGCTTCTAATCTTAGCAATGGTTGGTCATATAAAGTCGATACAAAAATAGGAGATGCAGGTTTAAGTGGCGCATTTTTGGGAATAGGCGCGGGACTAACCTATAGAATTAATGATTATATTTCTATTTCAACTTCTTTAGATAGAGTGAAATATGATAGCTACTTAGTTTGGGATGAGGAAAATGTTTTGGTGGAATATTCGGCAACAGAAACGGAGTTTGAACTATTTTTAGACGCACGGATAAATGAAAGACACTTTATTGATCTAAAACTAGAAAGTATTGCGGTAAAAGCTAAAACGATTCAAGGCTACGAAGCCCAAAATAATGGTGACTTAGTTATAAGTGATGATGAGTTTGATAGTTTTTCTATAGGAGAATTAGCAATGGCAATACGTTATAGATACCATCCAACACCATTATCAAGATTTTTTGTTGTCTATTCTAGAGGAGGGGAAAATGAATTTGAGTCAACTCAATTTAGCTCTCAGAGGTTAATCCGGAATGCTTATTATCAACAGGAGTTAACTCGTTTTTTTGTAAAATATGAACACCGTTTTTCAAACTAGCAGTTATTATTCGCTAAATTTATGTTTAGTCAGATCGAATTTCATGTAGTAAATATCACTTTTCATATCAAAGCCTCCCATCACAGTATGAAATATATATCTTTGAGAGTAGCTAGATTGTTTAAGAAAAATATCTAAATCCAAATTCTTGCGTTGAATAAATTTAGGCGACATCCAAACTAAAAACGGTATCTCTTTTTGTTCGTTTGGAGCTATACTTATAGGGGCCCCGTGTAAATACATGCCATATTCGCCTAATGATTCCCCATGATCTGATATATACATAAATAATGAAGCGGTATTGTTAAATGACTTTAACAAAGTAAGCGTTTTAGCCAAAAGTAATAGGTGTATAAAATTGTATTGTCATAAGCGTTTACTAATTCTTGTTTTGTACATTGGTGAAGTTCAACGGATTGGCAAACTGGCATAAATTTTTCATGTTGTATGGGGTACTTGGAATAATAACTAGGTCCATGACTTCCCGACTGATGCAATACAACCAATATTTTTTTCTTTTTAGAACTTCTAATTCTATTTTCCAAACCAGCAAGCATAACCTCATCGAAATTACACTTAGTCCCCTTAAAATTTTTTTTAATTGAGAACGAGTTAAATATTCATCAACCTGTAAATTAGGCTCACCCCAATTATTAGTTCTCCAGATAACATCAACATCATGACGATGTAAGTAGCTAGGTAACGGTTCGAAAGCCAATGAGAATTCAGAGCATGTATCAATATGAGATAAAATACATCTTAAGGAAGCCGTAGTATAAGTAGTGCAACTAGTTGTGTTTGGTAAAATTACCATTGCACTTTACACTAGATTACACTGCAATAGTGGAATTCCACATTTGTGGAATAATTGAGTGTAAAAGGATTCATTATGAGTGTGCCAAGCAAAGCTAAGGCAATCAAGCTGGACAATCTAGCACAGGAAAAGTCTAACCAACAGCCTGTAACCGAACTACACATGTTAGGAGGTAACGAATAGCGTGAAGCTGTAGTAAGGGCAGTCGATCAGCCGCAATGCGAAAGCGTGAAGGTGTTGAGACCCGAAATTTTCCTTTTTGCATCTGACCAAAGTCTTCATTTACTGGAAGTCTGTATCAATTCAAACGCAAAGGTGAGTTTGAACTGAAGGTGCCGGGGTCTAAGTCCGTAGCGGGTCTATGAATTGATTGTTCTGGAACTTGGGAGAGCCTTACAATTTCTGAATGTTGTTCTTAGAGCCTAAAAAGTTAGAGAGCAATTTTGTAAGGCCGTCGGACTAGTTGATAGTAGAGGTGTAAATGGGGTAATGCCTATTGAGGCAAAGGAAGTGCCACTCGAAGCGACTAGCAATTTAGTGTAAGGAAATAATTTTAGTTAATATCAGGCGCTGAACTGAATATATATTGCTTAGTTATCTCCTATATCATTTTTGTGCTTTTACGAGGCGATTGTCATCACCTTGATAGAAACAAGGCGACAGTAGTTGGTTAGTTTTATTACTGATTACATTGAATGTGAACTAGATTGAAGAGCCGTATGAGGGAAATATTCAAGTACGGTTCTGTGAGGGGCATTGTGTTTCCTTGCGTTTATAAATATTATTTTTACAAACTATAGGAGACACAAATGTCTACTCGACAAAAGATGCTATAAATGTACTAGCTTATGAAACAGACTAACAGGCACACTTAGTCACTAATCAGAAGAGAAGCTCTGTAAAATGAGTAGTCATATTTCTATTTAGCTGAAGATCCTCAATTAGATTTTTTATCAAAGTAAACAAAGGTTTAGGGTATAAAAGTTTTTTTTAAGATCGCTGTGTTTGTGGTTAGTTTACCGCTATTAATTTCTTGCTATCAGAATGGCGAGCCTCTAACAGCTAGCTATTTAGAGCTAGTTTCTTACTATTCAATAAATATTTGATCGCTAACAATGTATTACTACTCAGTAAAGAAAGATTTTGTGATCGATTTCCAATCTGGAAAATTTTCACTTCCAAAATGAATTAATGTACCGCTAAATTTTTCTTGACCTTTTGCTTGGTTATTGTCATTAATCAAATAGTCTCCTTTCAATAATGCTTTGTTAGAATGTTACACTAAACTGGACACTTAATTTTATATAAAACACAAATGAAATTGAGGAGTCAAAAGTATATTGAGTTTCTCAGAGAGAGATCATTGGTTTGATTTAGAGAATCATAATATCCATTTGAAATAGAGGTAAAGGCTACTGTAGAAATAATATTACAACCCAAAAGGGCCAATWATGTACTAACCCTATTAGTAAGTAAAAAATGACGTTGGGAAGATGGATCAAATTCAATTGTTCAGTTCAATAGTAGAAAACGAATGATTATTTGAAATATGGTGCTAATATTTTGGTCACGGTAGGAATGGTCATTGCTGACCACCCCCCGTACAGATCCGGACGTGCGCTACTAACGCATCCGGCGCCTACCTCGGGTATTTGGCGTAAAAGCGTTGTTCAGGATAAGGGTGAACAATCCTAGGGCGAGGGATCCAGAACTTGACGTAGCGTACAAATCGCTCCCAAGTCATACGGTGCTTTTGACTACGTCGCCGTAGACTTTTAAGCCAAAGCTTCTTTACTTCTTCAACAAACTGACCAACACTTTTGGCATTGAAAGCTACACCATAGTAATTGATGTGCACCTGAACTACTCGCCTCAGCCAGCGTCCCGTRTCCCAAGGTTTGTCATGCAGTCGTTTCCGAAGTTCAAGCTTGATCCGTTTAAGTTGAGTGATTTGTCTAGTGCGTTTAGTCTTTCGTTTTACAACAGCTTCACCTGAAAATTTCTTCCCGATGTAATGGGCAAAACCAAGAAAATCAAAAGTGCCCGGTTTGCCTCGTGATGGTCGCTCGGCAGTTTGCTTTAGTGCAAATAAGCCAAAACGGATCAGTTTAGTTTTAACCGGGTGTACTTTTAATCCAAACTCTTTTAGTCGCTCTATTAAACCACACTGAAAATCAATGGCATCTTGGTGTTTTTGAAATCCCAAGACCGCATCATCAGCATATCGAATAATAGTCACATCTCCTCGTGCAAATTTCCGTTGTTTATTCAACCAGAGATCAAAACTATAGTGCAGATAAATGTTCGCTAATAATGGCGAAATAACGGCACCTTGTGGTGTGCCAATTGATGATTGTTGGCGATGCCCATGCTCATCAATAATACCCACTTTGATCCATTGTTTTATAAGTCGAAGTATTCGCTTATCTCCTATTCGGTGCTCGATGAATTTGATGAACCAGCCATGCTCCACAGTATCGAAGAACTTGCTGATATCCAAATCTAACACCCAATTGACCTTTCTCTTTGAAATTGCAATATGCAAAGCATCCAGCGCATCATGTTGACCTCTATTAGGTCTAAAACCATAAGAAAAGCCTAGAAAATCGACTTCAAATATTTGATTCATCACTAGCACGGTTGCTTGCTGTACAATTTTATCTTCCAAACACAGGATGCTCAAAGGTCTTTCACTGCCATCTTCTTTAAGAATAAACACTCGCCTTGATGGTTTGAGTTTATAACTTCCTAAATGAAGTTTTCGGTGAAGAGCCTTGATGTTATGCTCAAGTTTTAACGCGTAGTTTGACCACGTTATACCGTCGCACCCCGGAGCCGACGTCTTCTTAAGCTGATGAAAACTATGCCTAAGGAGTGCTTCGTCTATACCCGTCCCACATCAAGGTGCAGGATTTAATATCTGAAAATTATCATTAATCCTGCTTTTTAAATCGTTACCTATTTCAGGTAATTTGTTTTGAAAAAAATCATCAATTTTATCTCTAAATTCTTTTGCCGTTGAAAAATATTGATTATTTCTCACATGTTCATTCATTACTTTCCAAAGCCGTTCAATGGGATTCAAATTTGGACTGTAGGGTGGTAAATAAAAGAGTTCGATATTTAGCTCTTTTGCTTTCTCTTTTAAGTCTATTGCTCGATGATACCCTGCGCCATCTAAGATCAAATGAATTGTTTTTTTAGGTGGGTATTTCTGTCTAATGGTTTCAAAAAAACTTTGCATCGTTTCGCTATTCACTTTCTCATACCGGTTGACAATAGCAGAGCCAAGATCATTCAAATCTATTGCTCCAACAATGTTGAGTCGTGTTCTGCTACCCGTTGTTTTAATCGCTTTGTCATGACCTTTTTTAATCCAGCCGCCACTGACTTTAGTAGCTTGCGTCGGATGCATTGCATCAATGAAAAGGATTGGCTCATCAGTGTTTTTG
The DNA here is from genome assembly GCA_002401655.1 of Gammaproteobacteria bacterium. Lineage (GTDB taxonomy): Bacteria > Pseudomonadota > Gammaproteobacteria > Enterobacterales > Kangiellaceae. The sequence continues at coordinate 25,991 of NVTT01000013.1, forward strand.
GCTTTCAAGGCTTCATATTTTTCAATAAACTCAGCCTGTTTGATGGGATCAAATTTATGGGGTACGCCTTTCGGTTTTTTATAGCTAAAACCATGATGATGAAGCCACTTATTCAAGCCTGAAATGCTAAATCGTATGCTATGAATTTCAAAAATATAATCGATTATTTCATAAGAGCATCGATAAGTCTTTTCCATTAAATGCTGAATAACTTCTTCGGTTTGAAACTTTGATAAATAACCTTTTGAACCGCCATTTTCTGGTTTTAATTTTTCATCTGCAAGGTAATCATTTATGTGCCGATTGATCGTTGTTTCATGCAGTCGTAATGCTTGCGAGATCATTGTGGTTGACCAACCTTCTGAACATAACAAAACGGCTTTAATTCTATCTCGAACTCTACCATCACGAGTTTGTTCATGAAGGTAATCTAAGTTAACTCTTTCGTCGTTTGTGAGATTAATTTTTGCCATGCGCTTAGTCTGATCTTCTTGACATAAAAAATCAAGCATCTTCATTGTTCACGATGAAATGGTCTCCTCCCCCTAACGGCATCAAATTGTGCCAAACTTAGTTTAACCCCTAAGTTAACCAGAAAAAGGAAACCATCATGAATATTACAACAGTTGGATTAGATTTAGTAAAACAAGTTTTCATTTTATTGGGTGTAATAAAGTGGATAAAATCATTAAAAAGAAAATTTTGAAAAGACGAGAGATGCTAGCATTTTTTGCTCAACTACCACCCTGTTTAGTGGCTTTAGAAGCTTGCTCTGGCGCACATTATTGGTCGCGAGAAATAACAAAGCTAGGGCATGAAGTTAAACAGATAGCCCCTCAACATTTGAAAGCTTTTTTGAGGGGCAATAAAAACGATTACAACGATGCTTTAGCCATCAGCGAAGCGGCAAGGCAGCCTGAAATGCGCTTTGTTGGCACGAAAACACAAGCACAACAGGATATTCAGTCATTGCATGTACTAAGAAAGAAATGCGTACGTGATAGAGTGGCTAACAGCAATGAAATAAGGGGGTTACTATCAGAATACGGGATTGTTCTTCCTGTTGGTATTGGACATGTTTATAAGCAACTCCCTCAGTTATTTGAGCAAGACAATGAAAATAGCTTGAGTCCCATTTTTAAAGAGTTATTAGAAAGGCATTATCAAAAATTAACTGAGCTTAAAGCGCATTTAGAGTATTACACAAAGAAGATTTATGAATTAAGTCGATGCGAAGAATGTCAACGTTTACAAACCATTCCAGGCTATGGAGCGATTGTAGCAAGTGCCTTTTATCAGCATGTTGGTCATGGCGCATTGACTCACAACTAATCAAACTAACAGGGTGTCGTTGCCTCATCTAAAATCTAACTACTATAAATTTAGGGAGTTTATTTAGATGAACAAAATGATGAGTTTAATGGCACGAAGAGAATTATTAATCAGTGTTAAACAGACATACCAAGCCTCTAAATGGTCTGAAAAGCAAAAAATCATAGATGGGTTTGTTGCTGTTACTAATTATGACCGCAAGTACGCTATTCATATATTAAATTCTAAAGATAAACCGATTAATCCAACAAAGCCTCAAAAACTCAAGACATATGACATTCAATTAAGGCAGGCATTAATCTATGTATGGAATACAGCCAATCAAATTTGCTCGAAGCGCCTCGTACCATTTATGCCACAATTAGTCTCAGCAATGGAGCAACATGGCCATCTAAGGTTAGATGAGGATGTTCGGAAACGCTTATTGAGTATCAGTCCTGCAACGGTAGATAGAATGTTAAGCCCAGAAAGAACAAGAATTAAAGGAGGGATTAGTACAACTAAAAGGGGAAATTTGCTTAAAAACCAAATCCAAGTTCGAACATTTGCAGACTGGGATAATGTAGTACCAGGGTTTATTGAGGCTGATTTAGTCGCACATTGTGGCGGAAATACTAATGGCTCGTTTCTAAACACCTTAACTTTAATTGATATATCCACAGGGTGGCTTGAATGCATGCCATTGCTAAGGAAAAGTGCCAGYGATGTTATTAATGGTTTRAATGTTGCCAGTGAATTAATGCCATTTCCTTTATTAGGATTAGACACTGATTGTGGAAGCGAATTTATTAACTATGACTTACTTGATTATTGCGAAGAGCATAAAATAACTTTTACACGGGCAAGAACCCATAAGAAAAACGATCAAGCTCACGTTGAAGAAAAAAATGGCTCCGTCGTGCGCAGGCTTGTCGGCTATGACCGCTTTCAAGGTCAAAAAGCATGGGAAGCTTTAGCAATGTTACATCGGATCATCAGAAAATATGTTAATTTCTTTCAACCATCATTGAAGTTGGTTAAAAAAGAGAGGCTAGGTGCGAAAGTTTTCAAAAAATATGATAAAGCAAAAACGCCCTATCAAAGGATCCTCTTATCTGATCATCTTAATCAGAAGACTAAGGATAAACTCACATTAGAGTATSAATCACTCGATCCTGTGCTGTTATTAGAACAACTCGAAAAATCACAAAATAACCTTTGGAAATTTGCGTGGAATACAAAAGGGACTCAAATATCAGACATCGAATTTATTCAAAATGACTTGCAGTCAAAAATTGTAAGTAGTGATGAAAGTTCATCTAAAGCTAAGCGTTTTTATCATACAAGCCAAACGGTTGATTTAAGAAAAATGCCCCGAACATGGCGTACAAGAGAAGATCCATTTGAAAGAGTCTGGGAAGAGATTAAATTACGATTAGAATTAACACCAGAAAAAAATGCTAGCGAGTTGATAAGATGGTTAATTGAAAAATATCCCAATCAATATAAGAAATCTCAAACAAGAACACTGCAAAGAAGAATTGCAAAATGGCATAATGAACAAGAAAGCCAAGAAGATAAATTACGCCAGCTAATGTCTGAAAATTTGATTTCTAAGAGTGAACATGATATTTCTTTTATCGAACCATAATATTATTGAATATATTGATATTTTAACTTAGATGAGGATGCGTTTTATTAGTTAGATTTTTTAGTGAGTCAATACGACCGGCCAAGTTAATTGTCGCCTAATAGGCTTGTTCCTAGGCAACACAGCTCGGGCGGTAAAGAACGTTTACAGGGAATAAGTAAGCGAGGCAACGGCTATTTACGAACACTACTGGTTCATGGAGCACGCTCCGTTATTAATCAGTTGGGAGACAAACAAACCCCCTTAGCCAAATGGTTAAGACGGATCATTGAAAGTCGAGGTAAGAATAAAGCGATTGTTGCCTTAGCCAACAAAATGGCTCGAATTGGCTGGGTGATCTTAAAACAGAAGATTGATTACAATGCCGAGCTTGTTACGGCGGTTTAATGAAACGAATTGAGTTAATTATTTAACGAAAAAAGAGTTCAACTCCGAGGATTGCTAGACATTTCATTAAGATGACAAACAGGTAAAACCGACCTATAGAAAACCTGATATACCCGTAGGAAATGAATTTAATTCATATTCCGGGATCACGATAAGGACTATAGGTGCGAAGTTCATCAAGGCTCGAAACCATTGTTGTTTCATTAAGAAGCCGAATATACGGACGCAAACCTATCCCTGTCATATTTAACGAAATTATTCTTGCAATAATGGAGGAGACCATATACGGGTATAGAAGATATAAGTTAGGCTCAGTTTGTAAGCTCTCTCCTTGTATCGTCAAACGGTTTAGAATATGCATAGCAGTAATCAATTAGAAGCAATTAGAAGCAATTAATTTTCAACAAATCACAAAGTCGATTTCTCCAGAATATCTAGAGAGTCAGCGTACTTCTGGTATGTTTTAGGACTTTCCTCGACTAGGGTAAGCAGTATGGCAACAACGAATACGGTTTATTTACAAACAGAGAATAAGAAAAACACTGAAAGTGGTAAAAAAGTAAAAGTTATTTAACTACTATTTAATGATTAAGTCCGTCGAAATAAATAATGGAACACTAAATATTTATGTTGTCTATGTTATCGGTAGATTTCAATCACAATCCAATACTCTTTTTGGGCTATTTTAATTACTTGTTATTTAACTGGTACAGGCGATACTAGTTCATTATCTCCATAAAACACATAGATAATGAACAGGTATACGCGCTTTAGAGTTAATTAACAGCTGTTTTTGATCCACCTATAGGTACAAATTAAATAACTCAATAATCTATAAGCTCCATTAATATTGAGCTAGAGGAGTATATGCAAGGTCAAGCAGTCTAGTCAACAAGCGAAAAAGTGGAACATTTTCCCTTCAGACCAACACTTTACTGATCAAATCAATAAGTTAAGCCAGTTTAACTAAATATTTAATCCAAGATAATCTCGCTCTCTATTAACTTTTAAAGGCTTACAGGTGCTATTAAAGGTAAATGCTAATGAGTATCATTTGCTATGGGCAAATGACGGGTTTTGTTTAGAATTACCCTCTATACGGATACCCAAATAAGGTTTATTTGCTCTCATATTATTGCTAAAAACGATGTTGGGGTCACTTTGTGAAAAATATCTCTACCAATATCCTAAATTGACCTAGAATATTGTGTTTCTAATACATATCTATAGTCAACTAGAACTAATTTATTTCGCTAAACCACAAAGTCAATTTATCAATAGTATTCAACAAGTTAACGCACTTTTGGCGGAATTTAAGCTTTTCCCTGCCAACCCTCTACCCAATGATACGGTTTTGGTTTTAGGGGTAAAATAGGTTGTTCATACTGACTAAAAACTAACCTGCTCTAGGGGCTGCTAGTGATAAGGCTTGCAGCCGACTTTGAGACATTTCGAAGGGATCTCGGTGGGACGCCTGAAGGAAAAAACACGAAAAATTAAAGAGTTTACAGGGGAGTTAACTTGTTGTTCACTAAATGTTGTCCCAACCGTCTACTAGACTAGATCCAGTCGACCGCTTTTAGTCTTCACAAAAGCTTGAGTGACACTCACCACAAATAATATTGAGCCCAGGCTTCCCCCAAACATTTAGGTTGCATGAATGGCAGCTGTATTTTTTTTTACTGTTCTTGCTGCGAGCAGGTGCAGGTATAAACATGTCGATAGGCGCAACTTCGGCATAAGTTGGCTCATGAATAGTCTGATGCGGTAACGGCGTCGGAGAAGGAGATTCCATTGGCTCGGATGCAACAGCCAATTCGGTTATGACCTCTATCTCTGGCCTCTTCGAATTAGCTGGTTGTGCTGCCTCCGTTAGCGGATAGAATGCCGGATCAAAGACTTTGTCCGCAGCAATACGATCAATCCATTTGAGCTGAAAGTCTTTTTGGCTTTTCAATGCTTCGTAAACGTGTAAAAAACGTCCGTCTTCAATGATATAGTCGGACATCAACTGACCGGTCGWGGAACCGCCAGGGAGTCCAGTAGCAGATGGCATAAGCCCTATTTCAATCATTTTACGTGCCCATTCACGATTATGATAGTGGCCTCTACCTGGGGAACCAAAGCTATGTTGCCAGCAGTGAACCATTTCATGAGCCAGTGTCTGGAGAACTTCAATCAGACACGAATTAGCAATATAAGAAGGATTAATCGCGATTTCATGACATTTGGCCCCTTGCATATTTCCCCAGCGATCCGGTGCGAAATAACCCATAACGCCTTTCTTACGCTGCACGGTGAAAATGACAGTCGGTAATAACGCTCCGAATAACTCGGCATTAAAGAAGTCGTACGCTTCTTCTAGCGAATTATAGAGCTCAGATGTTGGGTTCATTTTGCTGAATAACTAAAGGCCAATAAAATTTAAYTTATCGTACTACGTAAATCAGTAAAAATACAGAACAACTATGCACCAAAATGGAGTATATTGAGGGTAAATAATCGGCTGATAGTATTAAAATCTTGCTTTTTGTATCGTACGATACAAAAATAGCGATTTATGGTTATAAAAACTCATTATTATATAACAAAAACACAGAAAAACGGCCACGAGAAATATGACCACTGAAGCATACATCATCAGCAAAACTCGTCAACGTAATTTTGACAATCCGCCCGATCTGACCATCAATAGAAACAGTGGATTCGTTGCTATTGACACGCAAACCATTCAAATCGTCAAAGCTATGTCTGCGGTCAACAAAGTCGGTTACTTATTGCAGAAAGCATACTTTCATGCAAAGGGTCGTTTTTTCAGCGCGCATCAATTCAACTCAAAGCACGTACGCTTGGTCGAGGCCTGTTTAGGAATTAAGCGAAAAATAGACATTAAGGAATATGCCTATTCGACTATGAAAGCTCACCAGAATAGAATTCTGAAACAATTCAGTTGGGAAAAGAACTCAAAATTATTTATCGAAGCTTTAACGCTTAAAGCTGAAACACTTGCCGAGACCACCCCCCTTAAAGAAGACATTTTGTTCAAGTTAGTTGAGAGTTGTTGGGAGTCAAAGGTCGTCATTCTGCGGTATGCCAAGCTTGCCTCTATCGTCAATGAAGCGTGCGCAAACTACGAAAACAGGCTTGAACAAGAAGTCGAAATTGCGCTTTCAGAAAATCTTCAGAGCTCACTACTAACTACATTCCATGAGGAAATCTTATCAGGTGATTTTTCAAGTCTTTGTAAAATTAACGAATCAAGAAATCAACATCATCTTGTCAATAATGCCAAGATTCTTGATTCATTTAAGCAATGGTTTAAACAATGCTGGGAAGCCCACACACGTCTTGATCTTCCAATTAGTACGATTGAATATTATGCTGAGATTGTAAGAGTCTCCAATAAAACACAGTTAAAACGGATTTCAAACAATGCAAGGAAGGCGTTGCTAGCCCTTTGTTTTATTGTTCACAACTACCGAAAGCGAATCGATTATTCAATAGATGCCTTTATTAAAGATCTTCGAGCGGAAAAGACTAAATCACGAAAATATGATCGTGAAGCTAATGCACGATCCAGAGAACGGGTTGCTGAGGAAGAGGCGTTATTTATTGGTTCATTGGAAAACTCAACAAAAACGATTCGCCTCATTCTTAATGTTGCGCAAAATCAAAATGTCTCACTTTCAGAGCGAAATGAAAAGGTTGTTCAATTGGCATCAGCTTGCCTTAAAGGCGATGATGAAGAGGCTTTAGAATCACTCGATAAATTGCGTCGAGAACTTGAAGACACGAAGACCCAAAAGCACCGATACGTCTATCTATTTGGACGCGGGCAGTCACTGACTCGTAAATACAATGACTATCTACAACTTTGGGAATTTGATCAAGAAAAATCAAACAGGCATGTATTAAATGCGATTAATTATCTTAAAGAAACAAWACATTTTTCTAAAGATGAATGTCCGACAGACTTTCTTACCGAAAATGAAAAAACAATTTTCTTAAACGATGAAGACTACCCATCAATTACTAAATACCGTGTATTGCTCTTTTGCAAGATGGAGAGATGTATTCGCAACAAGAGCCTCGTGCTTTTGCATTCCTACCGCTATAGAGATCCAAAATCTTTATTTATCTCCGATGATAAATGGGCAAAAGAAATGGATGAACTCTGTCGTCGGGCGGGTCTCGAGAACCGTAAAGATGCCGATGTATGTTTGGAGGAAGTAGGCAATTCAATTCGCGTGCTGTTTAATTCGTTAAACCAAGCCATCAAAGACAAGAGCAATACAGATGTTTACCCCCATCCGAAGGGTGGCTGGCGATACAATCTCCCTCCTCCAGATTTTTCAACTGAAAAATTTATCCCGAATCTTCTAGGCAACACAGAGGGTTACATTACACTCCTTGATGTATTAAGGGAAATTGATAGCTATTGTGGGTATACAGAACGCTTTACTAATTTAAGAATCAGTGGAGGAAAAACGGATGCGGACAAGATGCAACTTTTCGCTACTCTATACAGCTTAGGCACTAATCTCGGCCACAATGAAACCATAAAAATGGCTAACGGAATAGTCTCACTGAAACAGCTTCGCGATACTGAAAATTACTTTTTTTCAATCAAATCTCTAAAAAATGTRWRWAAATGTATTATTGAGTTTATACATTCGCTCAACCTTCCACTTTTATATATTGATAACGATCGTGTAGTACATACTAGTAGCGACGGCGCAAAATTAGTTGTGGATGTCGATTCCCTTCTGGCAAACTATTCTTTTAAGTATTATGGCAAAGAATCTGGTGTTAACATTAACAATTTTGTTGATCCAAAACAAATATCATTTAACGTAAACGTTCTTTCTTCGTCTGATCGTGAAGCCCCGTTTCTGCTCGATGGATTGCTGGAGTCCTGTGAAAGTCTATGGAAGCTATATAGCCCCGACGAGCCATCCGATGAAGCAATTGATCTGGAGCACATTCACCATTCGGACACGCACGGCTATACGGAAGCTGTGTTTAGCGCTTTGTGGTTCAAAAATATATTGTTGCAGCCGCATATCGCTAAGGTTTGGGAAAAAAAGCTTTTTGCCTACGATAAGCAAACACTCAATGAGTCTCGCCAAGGTGTCGTTCAAGCAAACTCAACCATTACTCAAGGCAAAATTAAAAAGCACTGGAATGAAATGCTTCGTATTATGTGCTCCGTAATTCTTGGTTATTGCCCTGCTCATTTAGTTTTTCGTCAGCTCTCAGCAGGAAAAGCTTTCCATCCTGTTTATCACGCGTTCCAGGAACTTGGAAGACTCATCAGAACAAGAGCAACTCTCCGGTACTTGGAAAGCCAAGAATTGCGACGCGACGTCAGAAAATACTTAAATAGGGTTGAGTTAGGACAAAAGTTTGGACGAGCAGTCTTCCATGGTCGAAAGGGAAAATTAAAAGTTGGTGCAGTGGAAGAAATACATAAGGCAGTGCTGTGTAAAACCATCGGCATGAATTGTGCTATAGCGTGGAACTACTTAAAACTTTCTGATTACTACAACAGTCTTAAAAATGATAAAGAACGACTTGAGGCCTCAGAAATGATTCGTTCTGGGTCTGTTATGTCACATGCACACATTAACATGGGAGGCTCACTATTTTTTGAAGAATCTCCACCAAACTCTTTTAATTCAACACTAAATGAAATGAGAAATATTAAGATTATGAGGCCATTAGATGACACATAACACAATAACTTCGATGTAGGAAATAAATGAGCCCAATACCACAGATGGTGTACCGCAATTCATTATTGAACAGTTATATCCATTCAAATCACTTTTGTTCATTTGGATGGCAAATTTATGTAAACACGCTTCGATATATCCCGGTCCGAGCTTGCATACGACTATAGTCGTTCAGCCAGATTACGTTCTGCTTATTGTTAATTTTCTATTTTATGCTCTAGAGGCAGGCATCTTTGAAAATAAACCACCTACTAGCTCGTCAAGTAAGCAATAAACGATACTCAAAACTCTAGCCATAGTCCCTGAATTATCTCCCTTAATAATTAACATAGGTAGAAAACTCACTTTAGATATTACTATAAATTGTGTGTTCTAATTAGAAAACACAACTTTATTAAAACAATATAATCCACGCACCCAAGATTGAATGATAAATTATACGGACATTTATAGGGACCGATTTTAATTAGCGTCAGCACCTAAACGGATTAGATCACCTGCTGATTTCTATGGACCCCATAAAAGCCTTAAAATAAAGTAATTTCCATGTAAATCAGGTGGATAAGTTGCTTTTAAGAGATTTACCCCTTAGGTTGTCAAACACCCTATAGTGGCGAAAACTCGGTTTTGGTCGAAAAAATAAGAGGGCAAGGAGGAATGAGCTCAAGACATCTTCGAAGGTTAGTACAGGAGGTGTTTGATTGTGCGTACACAAATATGCGCAAGACTCAAACTGAAACTAGAGCAATGAAACTAAAAGAAGCTTCAACCCATTGGTTAAGGCATACCGGTGCCAGTATGGAAATCGAACGTGGTCGAGCACTTAAAGATTTATCGGAAGATTTAGGACATGCCAGTATGGCGACTACTGATACAGTTTATGTACAAAGTGAAAATAAGAAAAGGGCAGAAAGTGGCAAAGCGCGTAAGGTTAATTAAGCCAACTTAAAATGAATGTTGTGCGCCCTTTCCAGCTGGATTTTTTTCATCTATTAGATAATATAATTMATNNCWRYGYTCNNTSTNMYWTCWKYKAWAARMRSMTCAMAATCAAARYCATCNNWCMAACTNMWMKCAACTTAAAGTTCTCAATATTTTCAACTCTTTTGRATGCTTTTGGTTTTCAGTGTGTGCTTGCCCAAATTTTCTTTCATGAGCAATCTGAATAAGTCTTTTTACTTTGATTAATTCTCCTTCGCTATTGATTTGTAAATTATCTAAATCAGCATAAGTTAATTTAGCTCGACACATAATTGCACGACCATTTGCAATTTCATAACTAGAGTTATTAAAAGAGACACATAAATTCAAGAGACTGTCTATCATGTTTTGTTTATTTTTAGAGGAGTTGAAAAGAATATATACGCCATCATTCAATGTGAAAAATTGGGTATCTGCATTAGTTTCTCTTCGTAGTTCAATAGAAACCTGTGATAAAAATTCTTTAGCTTCTAGAACTCCATGCTTTTCAATGATGTCAGCATAATTAACAAACTCAATTATTGCCACAAGGCTATAATTTTTTATTGATACTGACTTTGTTGCGTCATTCTTCGATGGTTGTTTAATCTGCTTTGATGACTGTCTTTGGGCTTCTTTTTGTCTCATATCTAATATAAATTCGAATCGATAAAAACCGGTTGATATATCACGATATCGTTGAATATCTATTTTTTTACTGGTGATTTCTAATTCGCTACCCAATTTAGCAATCGTTCTATCTCGATCTGAAATCGTATAAATTAATGAGTCGTTATCAATCCGTAACTCTTTTACTCGGAGTTTCTCTAACGTTTGTTTATTTTCCTCAAAAGCTAGTTTTCGTTTATATTTTCTTGAGATAATAACTAAAATAATGATGAAAATGATAAGTAAAATCWGTATCGTCATCAAAACGAAATGCTTACTACTGAAAAAATCTGCATTTATCTTTAAGGGAAAATTAAGGGAGTTTGATGACCAAGGTTCTCCGGATATTCTGGATTGGATTTCTATATTGTATGTACCAGCGCCGAGACCCGCAATAAATAATTTACGGTTGCCACCGAGATTGACCCATTTATTATCAAATCCATTTATCCGGTATCTATATCTCGAAACGCCGAACTTAGAATATGTCATTGCTGAAACCCATATTTCAATCGCTGTTCCATATTCCATATCTTCTGTAGAAATATCACTTTTAGAATTTAATATGAAAGTATTTAATATTTCCAAATCTAATTTTACTTTTATAAATTTTAAATTCGCATCGTCAACATTTTTTCTAGTAGTAGAATCAATAATGGAAGTCACGCCATTGATACTAGAAAAATAAACTCTGTCACTTTCATCGGAAAGTGTTCCTACCAAATTAAACTCATCACTAGAAAGCCCATCGGTACTTCTAAATAGATCCATTTTCAATATATTTCTATTGTATTTCACTAAACCTTTGCTGGTACTTAACCAGATCCCGGATTGATCATCTTGCCGTATTCCATAGATAGCATTACTTGGTAAACCTTCGTGGGTTGTAATTCTATCAAATTGATACCTGCTAGCTTGCATAGACTTAATTTCGATGATTCTATTTAGGCCATCAGCAGTACCAACCCAAACAAAACCTTGATTGTCCAAATAAATTGTTTGTACGCCGTTGCTTGACAAACTGTTAGGTAGAGAGGAATTATAGGTAAAATGCTTCCATGATTTCTCAGTACGATTGTAAAGCAGTAAACCGCCGTCACCCCCTATCCAAAAATTTCCATTCTGATCTTCCACCATACTATTTAATGAATGTGTCTTTTGGGTATAACTGTAAGGTAGTTTTTCTGACCAGCTTTCTAACTCAATTTCATGAACGCCATTATTTTTGAAATCGAAATTGCTCGTGATCAATCTATGTAGTCCACGCTCAGAAATCATCCATAAAGTGCCAGCATGATCTTCAAAAAACATCGAAACACTTATCGAGCCATCTAGTTTTTCTCCATCAATAGTAACCTCTAATTTATTGATTTCTTTAGTTTCTATATCAATTAGAAACATCTCGCTAAAGGTCGCAATCCAAAGTATATTGTTTTTATCAATTTTCAAACTGAATACATATTGATCGTAAGCTATGCCCTTCTCATCCATCGGTTTGCTGATTGCACCTGTCATTAAGTTGTATTTAATTAAACCACCTCCATAGGAAGCTAACCACAAATTTTCATATAGATCTTTTTCGATTCCATGAATGGTATTGATTGATTCAATCTTTTTCGCATCTTGTTCAGTAAATAAATGATCAAACCGTTGCTGGTTTGGATTCAATAGGTTTACCCCTCTACCATAAGTACCGAGCCAGACTAATCCATCTTTATCAATAAAAGAAGAAATGATATCGGTCGATGACAGTTGCCTTTTGCCTAGCCCCGCTTGCGTATTTGATACAAATTTGAGAGTTTTTCTATTATAAATACTAATTCCGTTTATCGTAGATACCCACAACGAATTATCGGAATCTATAACCAAATCTTGAATATAATCAGAAGCAATCGATTGACCATTTTTACTATCTTCATAAAAAGTATTTACCGTTTTATTTGATAGGTCATACTGAAACAATCCCGTTCGAGTACCAATCCAAAGTTTACCTCTATCGATAAGAAGTTTGCTGATTACTTTACTACTAAGAAAAGAAAGGGACTCTTCATTACACAAATTTGATATCGAGTTGTTTTTCCTATTTAATTCAAAAATACAATCGGCTGAACCAACTAGTAGTTTACCATCATTAAAAACTAACGAATTAATTTGCTGGATTCCATCTGACAATTTAACTTTCTGAAACTTTGTTAGTGGCAGAGCATCAAAGGCTCGGAAAAATAATCCAGTACTTGTTCCAACCCATACACCTATATCCTCGACATAAAGGATATCTCTAATTAATGAGTTTAATTCTGGAAAAATAGCACTGTAATTAGTGAACTTTTTGGTTGTGAAATCCATATAACTTAAACCAGAAACTGTACCTAACCAGAGACCTTCATTTGGTACTACTTCTAATGAGACAACCCAGTTTTCATGCAAGGAATTAGGCCGTTTATGATCGTGTTGATAAACTAGAAAATCATACCCGTCAAAACGATTGAGGCCATCTTCTGTTGCAAGCCAAATAAACCCATTGCTATCTTGAACAATTTGATTAACCACACTCTGGGATAATCCTTCATCAAGGGATAGTTTTTGAATGTCAAAAGCTTTTGTATATCGATAGTCCAACTGGTTAGCTTTAACCGTTTGAAATAGAAACAAACAGAAAACAATAAAGCGTAAAACTAAAGCCGAGTAATTTAATGTATTTAAATTGAAATCCTGCATTAATTTAGGAATCTAACTTGGCTGTATCTGTGTGGCTTAAACCCTTGTTTACCATCAAAAAACAAACGTATTTTATCTAGGTCTTGATGCTTATCATCTGTCATGATAAATGAAGGCCCCCAACCAATCGTTTTTGTCCTAGTATCTAAAAAGGCAGTGACAACGGGGACATTAGCTTTTCGAGCGATGTGATAGAAACCACTCTTCCAATGGTCAAGGTAGCTACGCGTTCCTTCCGGTGAAAGCGCAAAGATCATTGATTCTCTTTTTGAAAATTCATTGACGATAGTATCAACAACATTATGGGAGCTTGAGCGTTCAACGGGAATTCCTCCAAGCTTTTTAAGAAGCCATCCTATTGGACCAATAAAAATGGTGTGTTTACCAATAAAACAAACTTTTATATTACAAGCAAATTTCACCAAGATAAACATAAAGAAGTCCCAGTTAGATGTATGTGGCGCAATAATGACAACAAACTTTTTTTGATCGGGGAGGTTACCAACAATCTTCCATCCTAAAATAAAAAATATGATTTTAGCTACCGAACTCAAAATTAGGACTTTCCTACATTATGTAATTCTATATTGCAGTCGTCATCTTCATCATCTAGTAAATTCGTAATATTACTATTTACACCAGCATTATTTTTTGCGAAATCATTTCGTTCATCGTCAATGTTTTTTAAATAAGCTTCATCAATGTCGCCGGTAATATATTTTCCATCAAAAACAGATGTATCGAAATGCGTTATTTCTGGATTACCTTCTCTACATGTGTCAATTAGATCAGATAGATCTTGATAGATCATGCGGTCTGCGCCAATTAATTCTCCAACCTCGTCTTCTGTTTTTCCGTGGGCAATAAGCTCCTTTACAGAAGGCATATCAATACCGTATACATTGGGATAACGAACTGGAGGCGCTGCAGATGCAAAGTAAACTTTATTCGCTCCAGCATCTCTTGCCATCTGTACAATCTGGCTACTAGTGGTTCCTCGTACGATTGAATCATCGACTAGAAGAACATTTTTACCTTTAAATTCAAGTTTAATAGCATTCAGTTTTTGTCTGACGGACTTCTTTCTAACTTCTTGCCCAGGCATGATAAAWGTGCGACCAATATATCKATTTTTCACAAAACCATGTCTCAACTTWATTTTAAGATTTTGRGCTAACTCCATCGCGCTAGTAGYAGAAGTATCAGGAATRGGGATCACSACATCAATATCGTGATCASSCCAKTCTTTTCTAATTTTATCYGCSAGTTTTTSGCCCATACGCAAACGAGAACGATAAACTGAAATATTGTCCATAAATGAATCTGGCCGTGCTAAATAAACATGTTCAAAAATACAAGGAGCCGTTTTCTCAAGAATTACACACCGCTTGGAGTGAAGTACACCGTTATTATCGACATAAATTGCCTCTCCAGGCATTAAATCGCGCATTTTCTTAAAGCCTAAAGCATCTAATGCGACACTTTCAGAGGCAACCATATATTCTAACTGTCCATCGATTTCCTTTTTACCTAATACTGCAGGTCTAATGCCATGGGCATCTCGAAATGCCAACATGCCATAACCCGTAATCAACACGACAGCGGTATATGCTCCTTTGCACCGTCTATAAACATTATCCATCGCTGTAAAAATGWCATCTTGATTTAGATTCTTGTTAGCGCTGGCTTTTT
This sequence comes from Gammaproteobacteria bacterium, assembly GCA_002401655.1. Lineage (GTDB taxonomy): Bacteria > Pseudomonadota > Gammaproteobacteria > Enterobacterales > Kangiellaceae. The sequence continues at coordinate 41,114 of NVTT01000013.1, forward strand.
GCAATTCGCTGGCAAAGATATTAAGTAAGATTTCCGAATCAGAATTGGTATTAATATGTCGTTTATCGGTTTTGAAGAGTATCTTTTTTAATTCATTTTTATTGGTTAAATTRCCRTTATGAGCTAAAACAATACCGTAKGGAGAATTAACATATAARGGTTGAGCTTCTGCGGAACTTGASGAKCCAGCGGTTGGATATCGAACGTGSCCTACTCCGATATTKCCTTCTARACKTTGCATATGYCTCGTATGAAAAACATCTTTAACTAGTCCATTAGCTTTGCGCAAAAACATTTGTCCGTTATTTAGGGTGACGATGCCAGCGGCATCCTGCCCTCGGTGTTGTAACACCGTTAAAACATCATAGATCCTTTGATTAACAGGGGAATGACCATAGATACCAACAATGCCGCACATAGAGTTTGAACCTTAATGTTATTTTTAAAAATATTTGTATTTGAAAATAATTATCGTTAAATAGAGCTAGTCTTTATTTAAGGGAAATTTACCCGTTAATTCAGGTAAAACTGTATCAATTTTTTCATAAAACCAATTGCCTAGCACTTCAACATGAGGGACTAATTGCGATTTTCTCCACCACTCGTCTTCTTTAACCAAAGTGAATTCTCTCAAAAGTATAACCGCAACGGAAACTAAAAGAACGCCTCTGAGCGCCCCAAAGACCATTCCCATAATTCGATCCATACCACTTAATCCAGTTTTTTCGATTAATTGACTTAAAACATAATTGATTAAACCCATAATAACGAGAGTGATTAGGAACAATGAAACCCACGCAACTGAATATCGCAAACTCGGAGTATCTATATAGGAAGTGAGCAGGGTTGAAAATTCTCGATAAAAACCTTTTGCGATGAAAAACGCAAGGATCCAACCGGCTAAAGCGAGGGCTTCTCGGGTAAAACCTCTCAATAAACTAATAGAAGCTGATAACCCAATCACTATAACAATAGCCCAATCGATCCACTGCATTAACATAACTCCACTTATTCGTGACCATGGTTCTAATAGGCACTATTTTCGTTCTAGACAATCGCCAATTTTAGCAAATTAGGATCTTTGATGGTATCTTTTTAACGGGTCATATTCGAAATGGACATCTTTCATGTAAAGCATCGTAGAGACTTATAGTAAAAACAATAAGTTAGTGTTTAAGCGGGTTAAATATTTTTAACATGCCTTTAGTAGCAGAAATTTTATTAATACTTGTAATTGCTTTTTTCGCCAGTTGTTTTTTGATAAAAGGTCCAACAAATACCCTGTAAACGATTTTGTTGTCGATTGTAGCTTTACTTTTATAAGCTTTATTTCCTTTATCTATCAGTTTATTAACTAAATTTTTAGCATTTTCTTTATTAGAAAAGCTAGCCACTTGAATGATCCAAGCACCTTCATTGGTAATAGATACAACCTTTGCTTTCTTTTTAACGATTTGAATTTGACTATTGCTTTGAGTATGCTCATTCTTAGAGTCTTTTGGGTCAACGATTACTTCATCAATAATTTCTAGATCAGGTGTATTGTCAATCTTAGATTTTATAGCTTTGGCTTCCTCTAGAATCTTTTTTGCTTCTATGTTCTCTTCGGCAAGCAATTCATCAATTTTAAATGTGTCCATTTTGTAATCAGCAATAATTGCAGGTTTTTTGGGGATTTTACTTTCAAAAATTCCATTAGAGGTTTTCTTTTTTAATATAGAAGGTAAAAAAATGACCCCAAGTGCGACCAAAACAATCGCGCCTATAATTCTCTGTTTTAGACTATTTTCCATTGTTAGTACCTAAATCATTGGAGTGTGTTCAGTTAAAATGTTTTTCTAATTTGAGAAATTCTGAGACCGTAATAAAGGATCCAATAATGTAAAGATGATCCGTCTCATTAATAATTTCACTTACATAATCTGTAGATAACTGCATATTGCTAAAGCACTGATGTATCGGTAATTCTTTATTGAGTTGGCTAACGGAACGGTTTAAATCGGTTGCTAAAGCCCCTCTTTTTAAAGGCAAATCTACAAAAACCCACTGTTCAATACTTTTATCTAATATTTGAATATATTCTTTTGTCGCTTTATCTGACATTAAGCCACAAATAGCGATTCTACTACCATTACAAGTTAATGACTGCATTTGATTTAAAAGATTTGAAGCTGCTTGTGGATTATGCGCCACATCAGTAATGACTAAAGGGCTATTTTGTTGTATTTGAAAACGACCACTTAGTTGTATTGATTTAAAAATTAGTTTTAAATCAATAGGTTGCAAAATATTTTTAAACAAGTTTATAAAACTAGCTAAAGCTAATTCTATGTTTTGTTTTTGCAGTTTATAACAATTTATTTGAGGATCAGCAATCGACTCAAGCGCAAGAATTGAATCTAACTCATCATCTTCAATTAAACGAAACAGTGTATCTGAATTAGTGATAGAGCTTTTCAATAATTCTAATGTTTTATCGTCTCCGACTAGGTTTAATGAATTCGTTCTATAGACACCTGCTTTTTCGGCAGCAATTTCTTCTAAAGTATCGCCTAGCCAGTCCGTATGATCTTTTGCAATAGTCGTAATGATTGCAACATCTGGATTGATGATATTCACAGCATCTAAGCGCCCTCCTAAACCGACTTCTAATACAATTAAATCGAGATATTTAGTTGAAAATACTTGAAGTGCGGCTAACGTTGTAAATTCAAAGAAGGTTAATGGCACTTCATCTCTACACTTTTCTATTTGACGAAAGGCCTGGTTGAGTTCCTTATCCAATACATTTGACCCATTGATTCTGATCCTTTCATTAAACACCAATAAGTGAGGGGATGTATAACAACCGACTTTTAACTGTGATTGAAGAGCTAGGGATTCTAATGTGGCTACACATGAGCCTTTGCCATTGGTTCCAGCGACGATTATAACTTTAGCTTTCGGTTTTAAAAGACCCAAAGAACTTGCTATATCTTTAATACGGTTCAATCCCAATTCAATTTCTTCAGGATGAAAACGTTCGATTTTTTTGAGCCAATTGCTTAGCTCTGTTGATTCGCGGTCTTTATTATCAACTGAATTAGCGATTGAATTAGCGGATAGATGATTGCGCATTAGTAAAATTCTTTTTTAGAAACGACAAAAGCGCTTCAATAAGCGCTTTTGTTAAATTTTATAACAATAAAACGTTATAAATTAACCACTATTTTCTGTTGAACAGGAATAGTGACCAGATTCGCTGACTTTCTAAAATCCTCAATCTCGTTGAAATTTAAATAACGGTAAATTTCATCGCTCATTGTATCTAAGTGTGCGGCGTAGGTCATATATTCTTCTACGGTTGGTAATTTACCGACAATCGCGGCTACAGCAGCTAGTTCGGCTGAAGCCAAATAGACGTTAGCACCGTTTCCTAAACGGTTAGGAAAGTTTCTTGTGGATGTTGATACTACTGTTGAATTAGCCGCCACTCGAGCTTGATTTCCCATACATAAAGAACAACCAGGCATTTCGGTTCGTGCACCAGCTGTCGCAAAAATATTATAGTAACCTTCCTGCATCAATTGATGTTCGTCCATTTTTGTTGGAGGCGCAATCCAAAGTCGAGTCGGWATAGTCGWATCAGTCATYTCTAACAAYTTACCKGCGGCTCTATARTGACCAATATTAGTCATACAGCTACCAATAAAAACTTCATCAATTTCTACACCTTGTACATCAGATAGTAGTTTTACGTCATCAGGATCGTTCGGGCAGGCTAAAATGGGTTCTTTAATATCATTTAAGTTAATATCGATGACTTCTGCATATTCTGCATCGGCATCCGCTTTTAATAGCTGTGGATCTTTCAGCCATTCTTGCATTTTTTCAATTCGTCGACTAATCGTTCTAGCGTCTCCGTAGCCCTCTTTAATCATCCATTTAAGCATAACGACATTGGAATTTAGATATTCGATTATTGGCGCTTTATCTAATTGAATTGAACACCCTGCAGCACTTCTTTCCGCCGCAGCATCAGATAGTTCAAACGCTTGTTCAACTTTTAAATCAGGCAATCCTTCAATTTCAAGAATTCTTCCAGAGAATATGTTTTTCTTACCCTCTTTCTCAACGGTTAATAAACCTTTTTGAATCGCTACATAGGGGATAGCATTGACCAAATCTCGTAAAGTCACACCAGGTTGCATTTCACCAGAGAATTTAACTAACACAGATTCTGGCATATCTAAAGGCATAACGCCTGTTGCAGCGGCAAACGCGACTAAACCCGAACCTGCAGGAAATGAGATGCCAATGGGGAAGCGAGTATGAGAATCGCCCCCCGTACCAACGGTATCTGGTAGTAGCATTCTATTTAACCAACTATGAATAATACCATCGCCAGGTCTTAAAGAAACGCCGCCGCGGTTCATTATAAAGTCAGGAAGTGTATGCTGAGTATCAATGTCGATTGGTTTTGGATAGGCTGCTGTATGACAAAATGATTGCATGGTTAAATCAGCTGAGAAACCTAAACAAGCGAGGTCTTTTAGCTCATCTCTTGTCATTGGTCCGGTAGTATCTTGAGAACCAACAGTTGTCATCTTTGGTTCGCAATATTGATGAGCTCTAACGCCTTCTAAGCCACAAGCTTTGCCCACCATTTTTTGTGCTAGGGTAAATCCTTTGTCCGAATCTACCACTTCTGCAGGCAGTCTAAATTGTTCGCTAATGGCTAATCCTAAAAATTCACGCGCTCTAGCGGTTAAACCCCTACCTATGATTAAAGGAATTCGGCCTCCAGCTTGCACTTCATCTAAGATAACTTCTGTTTTCAAAGAAAACTCTGCTAAAAGTTCGCCGTCTTTTTCAATCTTTCCTTGATAAGGATAAATATCAATTACGTCTCCCATTTCCAATTTAGAAACATCCACTTCTATTGGCAATGCACCAGCATCTTCCATTGTATTAAAGAAAATCGGCGCAATTTTGCTACCAAGGCAAAAACCACCATCACGTTTATTCGGAATATTCGGAATATCATCGCCCATAAACCACAAAACGGAATTAGTGGCTGATTTTCGTGAAGAACCTGTTCCAACTACGTCACCAACGTAGGCTACAGGATGTCCTTTTTCTTTTAGTTGTTCGATAACTTCTAAAGGGTTTCCTTCTAATCCATCGCGCGGATTTTTTAACATCGCTAATGCGTGTAGCGGAATGTCGGGTCTTGACCATGCATCTTGTGCAGGTGACAAATCATCGGTATTGGTTTCGCCTGGAACCATAAATACAGTTAAGGTGATTTTTTCTGCTAACGCATCTTTGTTAGTAAACCATTCTGCGTCAGCCCAACTTTGAACCACAGATTTAGCAACCGCATTACCTTTTTTAGATTTGTCAGCAACATCGTGAAAGGCATCAAACATAAGCAGCGTTTTTTTAAGTTGCTCTCCTGCGAGTTCGGCTAAATCATTATCATCTAATAACTCGACCAAAGTCGTAATATTGTATCCACCCAGCATAGTACCGAGTAATTCCACCGCTAAATTCTTATCTATAATAGGACTTGTGGTTTCGCCTTTAGCTATGGCAGAAAGGAATCCAGCTTTAACATAAGCAGCTTGGTCAACTCCGGCAGGCACACGGTTGGTGATTAAATCCAATAAAAAGGTTTCTTCGCCTTCTGGTGGATTCTTTAATAATTCAACCATGTCAGTCATTTGCTCTGCTGAAATAGGTTTTGGAACAATTCCTTGCTCTGCTCTTTCGTTCACATGATTTCTATAGGCTTGTAACACGTTAGAGATCCTCTTCTATGGGGTAAGGTTTTAACTTCATTGGGTTAATAACTAAGCGCTTGATTCAATGCGCGCGATTATACATTTGATCGCTTTAACATTAAATCAGTTATTAAAACGATTTTTCTTATATTTGATATAGGTTGACGGTATATAGTTTGAATTTTGGAACTAATAACCATCAGAAAATAACACTAATTGAACGCCTTGCATTGTCCAAGGTGCTCTCCCGCCAGTTGGAATAGGCATTTGTTCGTATTTAAGAGACCCATCACTTTTTGTTTCGGAATTTAAACAATGAATCATTTTATAGACAAATTCGCTTGCAGCTATTTGCGTTTTCCAGCTTCTATAGCCTTCTGGCCATTGTATAGTCATTTCTCGAGGTCTCGTTCCGCCCCAACCTGGAATGGTACCTAAATGTTCAAAGCGATTATCAAGATGCTCATATCCAGCTTCAACCATTAAAAAATCAAGTCTCGAAAGGATGGAAGTTGCTACTCGGCTATTCCAACAAACCATGGGTGTCCTCCCCTCTTCACGGTTAAGCCAATGGGTTGCAAAGGATGCAATTAAGGACCAACCACTATTCATCTTAGCATTTGAATCAGTATCTTTGTTGATTGCAGCCTTCATCACCGCATGAATATTCTGCCAAGTTGCTTCTTTTTGAGGGACACCGGATTGTAAAAATATTTCCTCTGCTGTTTTTACCGCCAGTTCTTTATCTTCATCATTCCAATCAAGACCATCCTCAATACCTTTTGCTAAAAGTGCTGCTCTATACATCAAGGCATCGGCTGAATGAGAAACTTGCATTAAACCATTTCTAGGTTTAGGCCAAAAGAAAGCTTCCAATCGATCATGCCAACTACTCACAGAATCTGCAACGGCTTCTCTTTGGTACATTGGTGTAAAGGGGTCTTCATCAATCCAAGCAACCACGGCACTGGCGAATTCTTCGTCAGATGATTCTTTTGATGGGATTACCGGAGGATAAATATCTTCACCGATAACTTCAATTCCCGCATCATCAATTATAATTGGATCACTACTTGGCGATTCTATATCGGCTTGTATCCTTGCTTCTGCGTAGGCAGTAAACATGTCTTGTTCTAAAAAGGTTAGAGAATCCCAATAATCAAGTGCTTGATCGGTTAATCTAACGCCATTAGCTTGCTCTTCATCGGCCAACTTTGTTCTTCTAATAATATCTGGATTCATCAAGAAAAACGCTCTGCCAAGTTGAGATTGGTCTCTAAACGACCATGGAACCATCAATCGTGCGGCAACTTCTACGGTAAAACGATTTCCTTCCTGTAATATCTCATACAGTTTTTCGTCACTTTGTCCGCTAGGCATTTTGCCTTTGCGCCACTCATCATGCTCGCCAAATCGTTTAAACCAAACCTTCCAAGCGCCAATAAACAGTGCTTTCGGGACTTGATAGTGGTTTGCTTGAGGAAATATCATTTTTTTCATTTGATAGCCTTTAAATTCCAGTACACTCTAATTAACTTAGTATTTTTGTTTTGAATAATTAACCTATCTAATACTAATGAAATTTTGTTAAAAATCAAAGGTTTTCAGCAGAAAGTTAAAGGATTAATTGATTCATGTCATATTGAAGTAATGCATTTAGTATAGTTGATTCTAGCGATACTAAGTTAATAATTAGCCTGCAATTTATAAACAACACTCATCATTTTCAATATTACTTATTTATTGCTAAAAAACATTCATATAATGGAAGAAATTGTCACGGGAACGCTAATCGATACATAGCGATGCCAATTTTCAAGCTGATAAGGTAGAATGCGCGCAATCCCTATTTAATTTGACAAAGGAATCTCCATGGAATTATCTGCACTGACGGCTATCTCTTCGGCGGACGGTC
>NVTT01000107.1 GCA_002401655.1 Gammaproteobacteria bacterium
TGATTCGCCAATTACTTGATGAATACGTTTCACATCAACAAAGTATTAACCAATAAAGGCAAGCGATGCTGAACAACGCACACCTGCTTTTGGCGTTAAGACTACTATGAAAACATTCGCACTATTACTTATGATTTTACCTTCCTTAGTTGGAGCAGCAGATATTTGTATTGATTGGGAGAATAATACCGAACCAGAAATTAAAATCTCCGAAGCTGACTTAACAAAGGAAGCTGCTTATAAAGCACAAAAAGCAATCGGAGAGCTTATTGAAAGTGGCAAGTTCGAATGGTATCAGCCCAAAAACCTACAAAAAATTATTTACGGATATCTGCTAAAAAAACGAGCATTAAATGCAATCGAACTACGTGGGAATAAAGAGATTAAGTCTCTACATGATGTAAAGAGATTTTGCCATTTTATAATAGAGGATGCTTTTTACTATGGTCGGTCTTAACCAATCGCGGCATTCGACAAAAAACAGCGCTACGCAATTTTGCGACTGCGCTTGGCGTTAGAAGGCTTGACAGATTTAATCGATAGAGATATGGTATTACAATCCACCTATCGATAAACAAGGCTTATTATGACAGCTGTCACTGTTTCACCAAAATTTCAAGTTGTAATCCCTAAAGATGTTCGTGAATCTATGGGAATTTTCTCTGGGCAAAAAATTCAAATGCTTACATTTCGTAATCGAATTGAATTGATACCAATCAAGCCTATCAAACAAATGAAAGGATTTCTCAAGGGTATTAATACAAACATTAAGAGAGAAAAAGATCGACTATGAATGTTATAGATTCTTCTGCGTGGCTTTCTTATTTTGCCGGAGACAAAAACTCCTCTTCATTTTCCAAGCCCATAGAATCTCTTGATTTATTACTTGTTCCAAGCATTGTTGTTACAGAGGTTTTTAAACATGTACTTCGACTTAAAGGTGAAGAGCTTGCACTAGAAGTTATTGCACACATAACTCAAGGGAAGGTCATCTCACTCGATTCACAATTAGCAATAGATGCAGGAAGTTACGGTGTTCTACACAAGTTGCCTTTGGCTGACAGCATAATCTATGCTACCACTATGAAATATGATGCCACTTTATGGACACAAGATAGTGATTTTAAAGGACTTCCTAACGTAAAGTTCTATGCCAAGTAATACGCCATCTAACCAATGCGTGAAGTGGATAGCTTTTCCGTTGCACTTCAAAACTACAATTTACACAAAGCGTTAGACAGCTAAAATTAATAATAGGAACCAGTTTGTTTATGAAAAAAATTTCTCCTAAGCTATTTGTAGAAGCAATTGGTCTCATCTGTATTATTGGGTCTTTAATCTTTGTAGGCCTAGAACAAAGACAAAATACAATTGCTATACGAGCCGCTACTAATTCCTCTTTTGCAACTGGCTTCCAAGACTTAAATCTTGTAGTTGCATCAAGCCCATCTCTTGCAAAAGCACTAGCCAAATTGGGTGGAAATCCAGATGACATTTCTCAAGAAGATAGAATTCAAGTTCTTGGACTTTATCGAGCGCTTTTCCATATTTGGTCCAATGCTCATAGGCAATACCTAAATGGCACTTTAGACCCAGCTTTATACGATGGTGTGACTCAGGAAATTTCGACGTATGCCAAGAAAACACCTGGTACTGAAGTACTTGATGCTAACCGCCGACATCTAGCCATAAAATGGGCCTGGGAAAGCGAAAAATTCATTTACAACCCTGAGTTTCAACAGTTAATGGATAGTATTTTAAGCAATGAATAACGGCTCTAGTGAAGTCGCTGTCTAACCAGGCGCAGCACTCGAAAAATTACTCGCGGTGATCTAGCACCACTTTCGTCAACTTAAAACATTATACAAAGAGGCAATCATGGAATTAGACATTGATACCAAAGAAAAAGCTGACGCATATTTCGATATGAAAAACGCCGAAAGAATCGGTGAACTCGAAGCTAAAATTAAAAAATTAAATCCTAATAGAATTGTCAGTTTTATAGTGATTTTTTCTTTTATAGTATTAAGTAGATATTGGGAAGTTTTGCAACAGCCTATTTCAGTGGTATATGCTTTTATAGGCATTGCTATTACCATTTCAGCACAAGAATTAGCATCTTCAAAACGAACTCAATATTTTCTTGAACTAATAGAGTTAAAAACTAAAAATGTTTAACCAAATAAAGGTTGCCGAAAGCAACGCTTAACTCTTCCGTCGTTAATCGTTATTTTCGTCAACTGAAAAACGTTAATTGCCTTCTACCATCATATTTGACTATAACTACATTGTAGGTATAATCTAATTATGAATGATTTATCCTTTGAATGGAACAATGAAAAAAATGCTTTGAATGAGAAGAAGCATGGAATTTCCTTCGATGAGGCTAAAACGGTATTTACAGATCAGTTTGCCCGATTAATTCATGATCCTGATCATTCAGATGAAGAAGACAGATTTATTCTTCTTGGCACAAGCATCCATTCGCGTTTGTTAGTTGTTTGCCACTGCATTAGAAATAATGATTCAATTCGTATAATTTCAGCTCGAAAAGCAGATAAGCAAGAACGCAATATTTATGAGGGTTATCGACATGCGTAAAAGTTATGATTTTTCTAATTCTGTTTCAAATCCTTATGCTCAAAAGCTTAAGAAGCAAATTACGATTCGTTTAGATGAAGATACCATTAAATATTTTAAGAATATGGCTGAAGATAAAGGGCTTCCTTATCAAGGCCTCATCAATTTATATCTTCGAGATTGTGCTCAATCTCATCGAGATTTGAAGCTTCAATGGCAATAATTACAGCTATTAACCAAACGTTGTTGCAGATTGTTAACAGTCGCTTCACGCATTATTTTCGCCAGCCACAAGACGTTAGATCTTCAAAAATCAACTAGACATTCCCAATTATGTACATACAATGTATGTGTGACTACATTTGAGTGGAACAATCAAAAAGGCAATGCCAATAAAAAGAAGCATGGTGTTAGCTTTGAAGAAGCAAAGTCTGTATTTTACGATGATTTTGCCATTCAATTTTTTGATACTGAAAACTCAGACGATGAAGAACCGTTTCTCATGCTGGGGAAGTGTCATTTATCAAGGCTTTTGCTGGTGTGTCATTGTGAAAAAAATGAAGGTGAAACAGTTCGGATAATTTCGGCGCGTAAAGCCACAGCAAAATAACGTAAACTCTATAAAGGTGATTCATAATGAAAGCAGAATATGATTTATCAAAAATGAAATCCCGTAAGAACCCTTACGCATCTAAACTAAAGAAACCAGTTACTATGCGCTTAGGAGAAGACGTTATTGTTTATTTTAAGAGCATGGCCGAAGATTCAAGTGTGCCTTATCAAAGTTTAATTAACTTATATCTTCGTGACTGTATTTCTCAACGTCGCAAAGTTGATATCAGTTGGCAATAAATGCTCTAACCAATCAAGGTTGCCGAGGCAAAAAAATAGTGACATATCGGGAGTGTCCATATATGTCAGTATCTGTTCGGATTATCAATAACTCTTCAGTAACTGATTTTGGAGGCTATAGTTTTATTATCATCTCTAAACTAGTAGAACTTAAACGACCTTAATTCCATGTGAACAATATTAATTTTAAAAGACACCTACTGACTAGTCGGTTTATTTATATAGGTTTTAATTAGATGATTTATACAATTATTTTATTTGCATTTATTTTATTTGCTACTCAAATCACTCATGCTAAATTAAAAAAAGGATATGAAGCATCGGAAGGTAACTATCGTTATCATAAGTTGTTAATTTTCATTTCTTTTTTTTTACTTTTGACTTATTTAGCAATTATCGCATTGGTAATTAATTCAACAGTAAATATTCCATCGGTTGGTAATCTAAACATCTTTGCATTTTTATTAGTTATCCCTGCGTTCATTTATCAACTCTATTTTTTGGCTTATCGCTTTGCGAAAAACAGATTCCCAAAATCAAAATGGCTACATCGATTTTCAATCATAGTATTGGGCATTATTTTATCGGCAGTCACCTCTAAATATTTACATAAATACGCCATGCATCTGTTTTCTGAAAATAGAATCGTACTTGTTGAAACAATCGCTGCGTCACTCCCATCTCCCTGTGACGCTTTAAATTTTTACCAAGATGAAAATGAAATCACTAAGATATTTAATAAAGCGAAGGAGTTATATTTTAATAAACAATTTTTTATCATCACATTCAATGGCGGCTCAATTGATATAGATGGAAGTACTATTTTCTATCGTTCAGATATGGGACGATGGAATATTTTTCATAATGACAACTCCACCAAACAGAAACTTTTGCAAGACTTAACAAATGGTCTTTCACGATGTGTATACCCATCCCACCTCAAGATGCAGGTTTCAGTGTTCAGCTAGGCGACTGCACTTAGGAACAGGTTGAACAAGGCGCAACTCGAAGAGAATGGCTAGTCCTTTCCGAGAGTTGTAACGAAGTGCAAGTTTTCTAGCTGAGCACCCATAGGGCAAGGCTATAAACAACCATCTTTTTCGTTAAGCAATTTTCAGCTAGAATGACTAGCCCAAAAATTACTTGCCTCAAATATGGATGTTTCTAGCCTTGCTGAAATCTGCATCTTGAGGTGGGACGGGTATACATGAGATTGTTTTTTAACGCAGTAGTAGATTATATTTAAAGTGAGCTAAATTAATAAATCCTGTCCCCTTCGTCTAGAGGCCTAGGACACCGCCCTTTCACGGCGGTAACAGGGGTTCGAACCCCCTAGGGGACGCCATATTAAAAAAGCCGATCATTTTGTGATCGGCTTTTTTGTGTCTGCAATTTATGCCCCAAGAGATAAATTTGACCCTCTATTAGATTAAAATACAGCCCAATTAAGGTATACATCAGAAATTGGAATAGTTGGCATAGACAATTACGATAGTTTTAGCCATACAAACTAGCAAATTCAATGCTAAAATAGATGCTCAAAGGAGAGAGTTTCATGTCCGACAATCACACTTTAATTAAGCCTCAGGATTTTATTGATAGTGTCGAAGGCGCTTTGCAATATATATCTTATTATCACCCTAAAGATTTTATAGATGCTTTATACAAAGCTTATTTAAAAGAAGAAAGTAAAGCTGCTAAAGACGCGATTGGTCAAATACTAACCAATTCCAAAATGTGTGCGGAAGGTAAGCGTCCTGTTTGCCAAGATACGGGAATTGTTACCGCGTTTGTCAAAGTTGGTATGGATGTTCAATGGGATACTGATCTATCTGGCTCTCAACGAAACATTCAAGAACTTGTCGATGAAGGTGTTCGTAGAGCTTACTCTAATAAAGAGAATACTCTTCGCGCATCCATTGTGAAAAATCCTCTTGGCCCTCGTATTAATACCAAAGACAATACGCCGTCAGTGGTGCATGTTGAAATTGTTGTTGGAAACAAAGTGGATGTGACTGTTGCCGCTAAGGGAGGAGGCTCTGAAAATAAATCGAAATTTGTAATGCTTAATCCGAATGATTCCGTAGTGGATTGGGTCTTAAAAACAGTCCCAACTATGGGAGCTGGCTGGTGTCCTCCTGGAATGTTAGGTTTGGGTATTGGCGGAACCGCTGAAAAAGCGATGCTGATGGCTAAGGAATCCTTAATGGATCCCATCGATATACATGAATTGCAGGAAAAGGGTGCTGAGACAGCCGCTGAAAAACTAAGACTAGAGCTTCTTGAAAAAGTGAATCAACTTGGAATAGGCGCGCAAGGCTTGGGTGGGTTGACCACCGTTATTGATATTAAAGTAAAAGATTGTCCGACTCATGCAGCTTCCTTGCCGGTAGCAATGATCCCCAATTGTGCAGCTACACGTCATGCCCATTTCACTCTAGACGGAAGTGGTCCTACTTATCTCACTCCACCTAAGTTATCTGACTGGCCAGAAATAGAAAAAAGCGACGAGTCATCGACTAAACAGGTTAATTTAGATGGTATTTCCCAAGAAGAAATTGAATCTTGGAATCCTGGCGATAATTTATTGTTGTCGGGAAAGATATTAACCGGACGAGATGCCGCTCATAAAAAGATTAAGGATATTATTGATAGTGGCGAGTCACTCCCGGATGGCGTCGATTTTGAAGGGCGTTTTATATATTACGTTGGCCCGGTTGATCCGGTAGGCGATGAAGTTGTTGGTCCTGCTGGCCCTACAACCTCAACCAGAATGGACAAATATTCGGACATGATGCTGCAACCCAAATCTAAAGGTGGTTTAGGGTTGATGGGAATGATCGGCAAATCAGAACGTGGAGAAATTGCGCTTAAATCGATAAAAGAAAATAAGTCTGTTTATCTTATGGCGGTTGGCGGAGCAGCATATTTAGTTTCTAAGGCTATCAAAGCATCTAGAATAGTTGCTTTTGAAGAATTAGGAATGGAGGCAATTTATGAATTTACAGTGGAGGACATGCCTGTAACAGTTGCTGTGAAT
>NVTT01000108.1 GCA_002401655.1 Gammaproteobacteria bacterium
GACATTGTATTTAAAAATTTTAGTGGATATTGAACCGTATTATATTCGTAAATTCGATGACTTTAAAGATAAAGAAAAAAACAGATAGTAATTTACCACAGAGGACACAGAGGACACAGAGAAGACAAGGTTAAATAACACTCTCGTTCTTAATGTATCAGATGAAGTTTTCTTTTACTCTGTAACCTCTGTGGTAAAGTCTTGTATCTTTTATTTTTTACATATTAATTGCATCATTTGGATCAACATAGTCAAATCCAAGATTGTCAGCAACGCTATGGCAGGTCACTACGCCTTTATGTACATTTAAACCATTCATTAAATGTGCATCTTTTTCAAGTGCCGCTTTGTAACCGTTATTGGCAATACTGATGATGTAAGGAAGCGTCGCATTGTTTAACGCGAAGGTTGATGTTCTTGGCACCGCTCCAGGCATATTCGCTACACAATAATGCACAACATCGTCAACAATATAGGTAGGATCATCATGGGTTGTTGCTTTTGATGTGGCGAAACAACCGCCTTGATCAATTGCAACATCAACCACAGCAGCTCCGGGCTTCATGCGTTTAATCATGTCTTCGGTGACTAGTTTTGGAGCGGCCGCGCCTGGAATAAGTACGCTCCCGATGACTAAGTCGGCTGATAAAACGTGTTGCTCTAAAGCGTCTTTGCTAGAGAAAACGGTTTCTAGTTGAGCACCAAATTGAGCATCGAGTTTTCTTAATACGTCAATAGAGCGGTCAAGAATCACTACATTAGCGCCCATTCCAATTGCCATTTGAGCAGCGTTTGAACCAACTACACCGCCACCGATGATAACAACTTTTGCCGGTGACACACCTGGAACACCACCTAACAACATACCAAGACCTGCATTTGATTTTTCTAAACATTGAGCGCCAGCCTGTATTGACATACGTCCTGCCACTTCCGACATTGGGGCTAATAAAGGCAAACTACCATTATTCGCTGTCACTGTTTCATAAGCAATACAAACCGCTTTACTAGCGATTAGATCTTTGGTTTGGGGTAAATCAGGTGCTAAATGTAAGTAAGTAAATAAAATTTGATCTTCTCTAAGCATTGCACGTTCATTGGTTAATGGCTCTTTTACTTTGACAATCATTTCAGCTTGAGCAAAGACTTCTTCTGCGCTGTTTTTAATTTCAGCGCCGGCATCGATGTAAGCTTGGTCATCAAACCCAATGCCGTTGCCTGCTTTGGTTTCAACAATGACTTGATGCCCGTGGCTAATTAGTTCTCTAGCACTTGCGGGAATCATTCCAACACGGTATTCGTGGTTTTTTATCTCTTTAGGTACACCGATTAACATTTCTTTATTCTCCAGTTTTAAAACAGGTCAAGGCAAACAATCTAATACGAAGTAATTCGCTAGTTTACAGCGCTTTAACTAGATATTTCGACTTTAATAGATATATATACGATATATAATATCGTAAACGTGTATTTATATAGTTATAAATGTATAATCATTAGATTCTCTCTCAATCTTTCTAACGGTGGCGTTTTAAATGGCGGTAAACAATGCAGAAATTGATAGGATCGATAAATCGATACTTAGAGAGTTGCAAGCGCATGGTCGTTTAGCTAATGTCGAGCTAGCAAGACGCGTTGGTTTAAGCCCTACGCCTTGTTTAGAAAGAGTTAAAAGATTGGAGTCTAGTGGCTTTATTACTGGATACGAAGCTGTTTTATCACCTCAAAAACTACAAGCGTCTTTATTACTTTTTGTAGAAATTCGACTTAATCACACCTCACCTGATGTCTTTAAGGACTTCAAAAAGGCTGTGATCGAATTACCTCAAGTGTTAGAGTGTCACTTAGTTTCCGGTGATTTTGACTACCTAGTTAAAGCAAGAGTCGCAGATATGGTTTCATACCGAGTTTTATTAGGAGAGACCCTTTTAACCTTACCAGGTGTTAGCGCATCAAGAACTTATGTGGTTATGGAAGAGGTTAAAGAAAGCCGAGCTTTACAAATAAACTAATTCACTAACATTGTCATTTAAATCATTTTCGCTACTTAATCTAAGACCTTATTTATTAAAATATGAACGAATTATCTAAACAAAATAACATGAAAGGCAGTAATAATCCTGTAGCAGATATTCTTATGATCAGGGTTAAAGAAGGCAGCTTCATTTTGCTTGTCGCTATTTCTGTTTTTCTTCTTATTTCTTTAATTAGCTTTTCTCCCAATGATCCGGGGTGGACTTTGGCAACCTCAGTAACAGAAGTTGAAAATGCTAGTGGTAGAGCAGGCGCTTGGTTTTCTAGTCGCTTTTTACACCTGTTTGGTTATTTGGCGTTTATATTTCCCTTTATGGTGATTTATTCAGGTTACTTGTTATTTAGAGAGCGAAAAAACACATTACCCAATAGTTTTATGTTTTGGTTTTTTCGTTTATTTGGATTGGTTTTTACACTTTTATTAGGTGCTTCAATTTCTTCACTACATTTTGTAGAACCGGATATGGCTGATTCTTATTTATCCGGTGGAATCGTCGGCAAATTATTATCGGATTTATTAGTTTCTTGGTTTAATTCTATTGGCGCCACATTATTATTATTAGCATCATTTTTCGCATCAATGACTTTATTTACGGGCATCTCTTGGTTTCAATTAATGGATTGGATTGGAAAAAACACTTTAAATTTATTTGCATGGTTAGCAAGTATATATCGAGAGCGTTTGGATAAATATCGTGATAATAAAGCGCAAAAAGAAGTTCAGGTTAAACGTGATGAAACGTTTCATCGAAAACGCATAGAGATAGAAAAAAGAAAACCAGTCAAAATTGAAAAAGAAGTGAAGCGAATTGAGCCAAGTTTAAGAGTTGAAAAAGAGCGTCAGAGTAATTTGTTTGATGAGCCGGTGATAGGCGAGCTTCCTCAAGTGAGACTATTGGACGAACCTCAACCGCCTCAACATAGTTTGTCGGACGAAACCTTAGAAGCTATGTCGCGTTTGGTTGAATTAAAGTTAGCAGATTTTGGTGTAACTGCGGTGGTCGTTGCCGTTCATCCCGGGCCGGTTATTACTCGTTTTGAACTTGATTTAGCCGCCGGAATAAAAGTCGCAAAAATTTCAGGACTCGCTAAAGATATGGCTAGAGCGATGTCGACATCAAGCGTACGTGTAGTCGAAGTAATTCCGGGTAAACCTTACATTGGTATTGAAATTCCTAACGAAAACAGAGAGATTGTTCGCTTAAAAGAAGTGATTGCCAGTAAAACTTTTGATCAGTCGAAGTCACATTTAACGATGGTATTAGGTAAAGATATTTCGGGTGCACCGTTCGTGATTGATCTGATTAAAATGCCTCATTTATTGGTGGCAGGAACCACTGGTTCTGGAAAGTCGGTTGGGCTTAATGCGATGCTAGTCAGTATTTTATATAAGTCTTCGCCCGAAGAAGTCCGTATGATCATGATAGATCCGAAAATGTTAGAACTTTCAGTTTACGAGGGTATTCCGCATTTACTAACACCGGTTGTTACTGATATGAAAGAGGCCGCTAACTCTTTACGATGGGCGGTTGCAGAAATGGAAAGACGTTATCAATTAATGTCTGCTTTGGGAGTGAGGAATTTAGCGGGTTTTAATAAAAAAATTACCGATGCGATTGCTCGAGGCGAGCCATTAAAAGATCCGATTTGGAAACCAACCGATGGATTAGAGGAGGAAGCACCTGAATTAACCACCTTGCCTAAAATCGTCATAGTAATTGATGAACTTGCCGATATGATGATGATTGTTGGCAAAAAAGTTGAAGAATTAATTGCCCGAATCGCACAAAAAGCAAGAGCCGCAGGCATTCATCTTATACTGGCGACACAACGTCCTTCGGTGGATGTTATAACGGGATTAATCAAAGCCAATATTCCTTCACGAATAGCTTTTCAAGTTTCTTCAAAAATAGATTCTCGAACCATTTTAGATCAAATGGGCGCCGAGCAATTATTAGGGCAAGGTGATATGTTATATCTTCCCGGAGGAACCAGTATTCCTACTCGAGTACATGGTGCCTTTGTCGATGATGATGAAGTGCATCGAGTAGTGGCCGATTGGAAAAAGAGAGGCTCGCCAGTTTATGAAGACTCGATCACCGCTGGTGCACCGGAAACTGATATTCCTGGTATGAGTGGACCGGAAGGCGAAAATGCAGAAGAGCAAGATGAGTTATACGATCATGCGATACAAATTGTTACAGAAACGCGTAGAGCATCTATTTCTGGTGTTCAACGACGACTGAAGATTGGTTATAATAGAGCTGCTCGAATGATTGAAGCCATGGAAGCTGCGGGGGTGGTTTCTGCGATGCAATCTAATGGTTCGCGCGAGGTATTAGCGCCACCACCACCACCTGCGTAATTTGCTTATAGCATTATTGAGCAAGAAGTCTGAATCAAACAGTCGGTAGCAAAAAGAACATTGGAAATAACCATGAAACAAAAATACATTGTCACTATTAGTTATGTTTTACTTTATATATTGCTGAGCTTATCTCTCTTTGTGGATGGCGTTAACGCAGAAGAAAATAAAGGTTTATCTTCTGAAAAAAATGCAGATGAAATGCTAACGGATATTAGTGATGCTAAAACCTTAGTCGAGGTTTTAAATGCGACAAGAACCTATCAGGCGGATTTTAAACAAAGTGTTTTCCGAGATGACTCTGTCGCTCCCGACGTGACCACTGGGCGATTTTTGATACATCGTCCGAACCATTTTAAGTGGCATACTAAAACGGATTACGAACAAGTTATTATCGCTGACGGCGATCACCTTTGGACCTATGATCCAGATTTAGAACAAGTGACTATTCAAAATCAAAATGTGGTGTTAACAAACTCACCAATTCTTTTATTAACTAGTAGTGTTGAAGAATTGGTCAAGGTTTACGATATTCAAAGAATCAAAAACACACTGGACGTCAATGAGTTATTGTTTTTATTAAAGCCTAAAGAAAATAGTCTGTTTGAGAGTGTTCATATTTTGATTAAAAATCAAAATATCACAGAATTATTTTTGACTGATGCGCTAGGTAGTAAAACAAGTGTTGAATTTTTTAATGTGCTACGTAATGAAAAAATTGACGTAAAAGAATTTGTTTTTGAAACACCTGAAGGAACGGATGTAATTGATTCACGTGAAAGCTTTTAATTTGTAGACGATTAATCACTTTATGCCTGATCTATTTTCCAATTCTTTTGAGACTGAACATGCCAAAACAGGTATGTCTAAGAGCGTTCCATTAGCCTCGAGAATGAGACCACAGTCATTGTCCGAATATGCGGGACAAACTCATTTATTTAAACCGGGCAAACCTTTATACGAAGCGATTACCCAATCAAAACCTCACTCAATGCTTTTATGGGGACCTCCCGGAACCGGAAAGACCACTTTGGCGAGAATTGTAGCGAATCATTGTGATTGTTTTTTTATTTCAATTTCAGCAGTTTTAGGTAGTGTAAAAGATATTCGAGCGGCAGTTGAGCAAGCACTATATAAAAAACAACAGGGTATTCAAACATTATTATTCGTTGATGAAGTTCACCGTTTTAATAAAGCTCAGCAGGATGCATTTTTGCCTTATGTAGAAGATGGAACGTTTATATTCATTGGCGCTACAACAGAAAACCCTTCTTTTGAAGTAAATAATGCCTTGCTTTCAAGAGCTAAAACTTACGTACTAAAATCACTCACTCAATCCGATCTGAAAAATGTTTTAAATAGAGCTATATCGGATAAAGAGCATGGTTACGGTGATATCAAGTTATCCGTTAATGAAAACGGTATAAACATTTTAACCCAARTGGTTGATGGTGATGCGCGTCGCTTATTGAATTTATTGGAAATGGCGGTTGATTTGTCATCAGTCGATGATTCGGGTGAAATGCTGATTGACGAGGCATTAATAAAATCCCTAATTGGCGAAAATTCGAGACGTTTTGATCAAGGCGGTGATATTTTTTACGATCAAATATCCGCTTTGCACAAATCGGTCAGAGGCTCTAATCCCGATGGCGCACTTTATTGGTTTTGTCGCATGATAGACGCCGGTTGTGATGCGCTTTATATTGCAAGGCGTGTTGTTAGAATGGCAAGTGAAGAGGTTGGTARTGCCGATCCTAGAGCTTTACAAGTAGCGACAAACGCATGGGAT
>NVTT01000014.1 GCA_002401655.1 Gammaproteobacteria bacterium
AAAAAACAACAATTTGATATAAAAAGGTTGTGAAATTTCAGATTATTCTGTAAAATTCGCGCTCTTTTTTAGGTGCGTGAAAGAAATTTCTGCTATAAAAAAGAGAATAACTGCCAAAATGCTCGCCGAAATGTTCGACAAGTTGGCGAAAAGTTGTATTTTAATCAAATGACTTGTTTTAATTGATTACAAGATTGTGATTAGTTGAACTAAAACGACATTAGAAATTAAGTAAGTCTGTAATAAAGACGTACTTTTTTATTCGGTAGAGAAAGAATTAACGGGCAAAAATGCCTATTTGGAGCTAAGAATGAGAACTTTTAGTGCAAAAGCAGAATCTGTAAAACGCGATTGGTTCGTGGTTGATGCAGATGGTAAAACACTWGGYCGWTTKGCCACAGAAATTGCWCGTCGTTTACGCGGYAAGCATAAAGCAGAATTTACRCCWCACGTAGATACTGGCGACTATATTGTTGTTRTTAATGCAGAAAAAATTGCAGTAACAGGAAAAAAAGAATCTGATAAAATGTAYTATCGTCATACTGARTTCCCAGGTGGAATTAAAGGRATGACWCTTGGWGAGCTTCGTGCAAAAGCTCCTGAGCGCATTTTACAAAAAGCCGTAAAAGGAATGATCCCAAGTAATCCACTGGGTCGTGATTGTTTACGAAAGCTTAAAATCTTTGTTGGACCTGAGCATACGCATCAGGCACAGCAACCTAAAGAATTAAACATATAGTTGGTGAATGAATATGGCTGATACACAATATTATGGAACAGGTCGTCGTAAGAGCTCTAAGGCTAGAGTCTTTTTACGTCCAGGCAAAGGTAACATCGTTGTTAATCAACAACCACTCGATGAGTACTTTGGTCGTGAAACTTCAAGAATGGTTGTTCGTCAACCGCTTGAATTAACAGATAATACGGAAACATTTGATGCTTACGTGACTGTAAAAGGTGGCGGAGATACTGGTCAAGCGGGTGCGATTCGTTTAGGTATCACTCGGGCATTAATGGAGTTTAACGGAGAATTACGCCCGGCTTTACGTTCTGCGGGTTATGTTACTCGTGATGCACGTTCTGTAGAGCGTAAGAAAGTTGGTCTTCATAAAGCTCGTAAGAGACCACAATTCTCTAAGAGATAAATGCTTTTTAAGAGTTAGTTTTTCTAAACACTAACTCTTTGATAGATAGTCTGATTTTTAAAGATTATCTGTCATCAATCGCTTTTGCTTTTGATAAAGAGATTCAAAAAACCACTTACAATTTTGTCAGTGGTTTTTATGTTTAAGGACTAACGGGCAGTTTTTTGCTCCATGCAAAAACGGCACTTCCTACATCCATGTAGGTGTATTCCGCAAAGAGACATGGATGCCGGTGCGGTTATGTTTAAGGCTAGACTAGCAGTTTGCACCTACAATAATTGCAGTTCCAACATCCTTATAGGCCGTATTCTGCATAGATGACGGTGTAGTTGTTAAAAACACTAAAAAAACAGGTTTTTTAGGCAAAATTGCTAGCGACTAACGGCAGCTTTTGTTATTATGCCCGCCTAAAATTTGACCAATTTATGTCAAGTCTAAAACCTTGTAAAAACAAATCTATAATTGCTAATCAATAGCTAAAACAGTAAAGAGGAATATTGAGTGGATCGTGCGGAATTAGAATTACAATTAGAGGTCTGGAAAGATCTTGCGATAAGCAAACAAATGTTAATTGGCGCCGCAGCTGAAGCCCTTAAGATTAAATCTGACTGCAGTATGGATGAGATTAAGGAAGCTTTTGAAAAAGCGACCAAAAGAGCAACTGAAGCTGATGCTAACATCACTAAAGCGCAGGAAGATGCCGCTTCTGCTATTGCAGCAATGGAAATCAAAGTTAAAGAAAGTGATATTGCTCACAATAAAGCAATGGAAGCTTCTGACAAATCACATGAAGAAAGATTAGTTGCTGAGCATAGGGTAAATGCCGGGCGTGAAGCTAACTCAGACTTGTTAAAAAAAGCCAAAGCAGAAATAGCTGATAAAGACAAAGCGCTTAAACAAATCAAAAAAATATTACATGATTCTCCTGAAAATGTAGTGAAGAAGCTGAAAAACTTAAAGAAAGAAAAAATGGATGAAGCAAATCTTCGCAAAAAAGCAGAAGAGGATGCTCGCAAACAAAAGAAAGAAAAGCAAAAAGCTGAACAAGACTTTAAAGATTTAGAATCTAGTTTAGAGCAATCTGCCAAATTGGTTGAACAAATTAGAGAGCTAAAAACGTTTAGTGAAGCTCAATACGATCAATTAAAAGAGTTAGTGAAAGATAAAAAGACGTTAGAGAAGACGCCGGTACTTGACGAAGACTTATTAGAAGCAGTTGAAAGTCTATCGAGTAAAGATGATAAAAAGCCAGATAGCGGTGATAAAGCGACTAAAGGCATAGATTCTAATAACAAGGAATCCAAAAATAAAGATTCTAAAAAATCGGCAACTAAGAAAAAAGCAGTAAAAAGGAAGCCTAAGAAAAAATAGTTAATTAAGCCTATAATCAAAAAAACCGCATTTAATGCGGTTTTTTTATGTCTGGAAATCGACTTATGAGGAGAGCTGAGCTAATTCTTTGACTATTGAACGTGATCTAGATCAATCTAAATTGATCATGATTAGACAATTTGGTCTATTCTTTACAGTAACTTTTCAAATAATAGTCATTAATAACTGGATGGCATGGAATTAATATGGCATTTTCTGATATTTCGTTTAAGACAAAGGTTTTAATTTTAGTTAGCCTACCAATTCTAGGTTTTTTATGGATGAGTATTTCTTCAATATTCCAAAGTAAAGAAACTAGTAATCAGATGGTAGAGCTGTCCAGCCTTATAAAACTTTCAGTGACCTATAGCGAATTAGTGCATGAATTACAAAATGAACGCGGCATGACTGCAGGGTTTATTGGATCTGCTGGCAAGGAGTTTAAAGATAAACTCAAAGCCCAAAGGAATAGTACAGATGCAAAAATTGTTGCCCAAGATAAATTTGTAATCAATACTCAATTTCAACAGAAAATAATTATCGATTTAAAGAGCAATGTGAAAAAGTTACTCTCAAATATATCAAAAGTTAGAAACTCTGTTGATACTCTCGATATTAGTAACAAAGACGCTATAGGTTATTACACGGACCTTAATACCAAATTACTTGACGTTTCGACCATTATTTCAGGTTTGAGTAAAAATTCAGAAATGACTCGAAGAGTTGTAGCCTATTATAATTTTTTACAAGGGAAGGAAAGAGCTGGTATTGAACGCGCTGTGTTAGCAAATACATTTATACAAAATGAATTTTCTGACAATGGATTTGCAAAATTGGTAAAGCTTATATCTGAACAAGAAACTTATTTCTCTAACTTTAATTCATTTTCCAGTCAAGAACATAGATCTTATTACTCTAACAAACTGAATAATAATTCTGTTAGCGAAGTACTCAAATTCCGTGAGATAGCAATCGATAAACGTTTAGTTGGTGCATTTAATGTTGATGCTTCGGTGTGGTTTTCTTTTGCCACAGATAGAATTGGATTATTGAAAAATATTGAAAGCTACTTAAGTAGTAGCTTACTATCTTTAGCTAATGAGAAATATTCTTCAGCTAACCACTCTTTGCTAATGAATATTATCTACTCAATCAGTTTATTAACATTCGTTTTAATAATTAGTTATATAACTATTAAGGATCTAACTACGCGAGTTAATGAATTAAGTGAAGTGATGAGATCTGTCTGTGATGAAAATGATTTAACAGTACGTGTGAGTCAAACTGATAAAAGTGAATTGGGGTTGATCGCGACGGGCTTAAATTCAACGCTGAAAAATTTTGCAGATGTTATGCAAGAGATATCTGCTTCAAGTATGACTTTGGCTTCCGCCGCAGAAGAAACATCACATACCTGTCAACAAAATTCAAATTCAATGATTGAACAAAGAGATGAAATTACTGTAGTAGCAACTGCCGTAGAAGAGCTTTCTGCTACGGTAAAAGAAATAGCTAGAAACACCCACGATGCATCGAACGCATCAAATTTAGCCGATCAAAAAGCGAAGGGTGGTAACGAGATAGTACGCCAATCATATCAGTCAATTGAAGAGTTGGCTGGAGAAATACAATCATTAGCGAGTCAAATTACAAATTTAAACGAAAGTAGCAAAGAAATCACCAGCGTTGTTGATGTAATTAAGTCAGTTGCAGAACAAACCAATTTACTAGCTCTAAACGCAGCAATTGAAGCCGCTAGAGCTGGTGAGCAAGGTAGAGGTTTTGCGGTCGTTGCAGATGAAGTTAGAACGCTTGCACAAAGAACACAAGAATCAACGGCTGAAATAGAAAACTTTATTTCAACTCTACAATCCGACGTTAGTAATGCGTTTAGGGTGATTCAAGCCAGCCAAAAGAAGGCTGATGAAGTCGTACAACAATCTAAGTCTGTTGAAGATGCCTTGGTCGATATTACTCAGTCTGTTTCACAAATACATGCTTTATCCGATCAAGTTTCAGTTGCTGTTGAAGAGCAAGCTACCGTGACCCAAGATGTTGCGAGAAGTATTGTCAATATTGAGTACAAATCAACTGAATCTACTACTGGAGCAACAGAAATTGCGACAACATCTAAGGAGCAAGCTAAACTTGCTGCTGAACTTCAAGAAATATCTCTGCGATATAAAGTTTGAACATTCGTGGCCAGCGCTAATTGATAGGCAGCTTAAGTTGAAGGTGTTTTTTTAGGGCGTTTTATTATCATATTTATGTGAGTGTAAATAATTTGCATTAGTATAAATCTTTACTACTATACAAATAACCTTCTATTAACTCTCCGCGTTGATAACCGCTAAATTTGTCGATTAGTGTTTGTAATGATGCCGCAAGGAAGCTTTCGAATGAAAATTAATTACATCGAATTCGATGTGTAGCGATTTAATATAAGTCATTTTAAATCGCTACAAAATATGAATTATCTCTACTTACAAAAGTGAGATTCGTCGGAAAATTCAAATATCGGTTCTTTCACTAAATTATTAAACAAAAGGTTAAATTTACAACTAAACTCTAGTTAGAGCTAGTATTAATGTTTTTGCCGATTAGTTTTGGTTGAAACCTTRATGTACTAATTAATATCAAAAGAAGAAATAATATGTCTACTTTAATGAARTCAATCGATGAGCGCACAAAACTTGCTGGYACMAATAAAATGGAGATYYTRCTCTTTAGTATWGGTAAAGAARTTGGTGAGGAGCATGCAGARATCTATGGAATTAAYGTTTTTAAAGTTAGAGAGGTCATGCATAAACCWMAGATYACAAAAGCACCGGATATGCCAGAMTCKGTAGAAGGAATGGTYAGTTTACGTGGAATTACYATMCCGGTTATCAATCTAGCYAAATATTGYAAAGTRAATGTTGAAGGTGATRSWAAGCCTAGCATYATGATCATTACTGAATAYAACAAAAATGTTCAAGGYTTTTTAGTTGAGTCGGTKGATAATATTGAGCGCCTTAATTGGGATGATGTTAAAGCGCCACCACCAATGATGGATAGCCAAAAAGGTGGTCTTGTCACCGCGGTAACGGATATCGCCAATAAAGGCTTGGTAATGATCATGGACGTGGAAAAAGTTTTGGCGGAAACCGCTGGTTTTTATGATGATGATAGTGTTTTTCAAGGGATGCCTAGCATTAATGACAAGAGCGTGATCGTTTTATACGCTGATGACTCAGGTGTTGCTCGAAAACAAGTTAAACAGACTATCGATAAACTAGGTATTACTGGAATTAGTTGCATCAATGGTAAAAAAGCGTGGGAAAAACTTAATGATATGGCTGATAAAGCCACTGCAGAAGGTAAAACCATGAAGGACGTTCTCAGTATTATTGTGACTGATGTAGAAATGCCAGAAATGGATGGTTATGTTTTGACTAAAAACATTAAAACAGACGAGAGATTTAAGGGTATTCCCGTCGTCATGCATTCGTCTCTTAGTGCTGAAACCAATACAGCCATGGGTAAAAAAGTCGGTGCCGATGCTTACGTTGCAAAATTTCAGCCTTTGGAATTAGCGGATACTATTATTAAGCTGATTGGTTAAAGGTTTAAACAATTCAAAAGCAACATTTTCAATAGTTAATTTATAACTTCAATGGTAAAATATCACTTGAGGGTCAACTGGGCAGTCGCCGCCTAATTTTTATTAAGCGATTAGTTTATTAAGCTATTCGTTTTTTAAATTTTTGGGGGGAGGAAAGTCCGGACTTTAAAGAGTAGAGTGCCAGGTAACGCCTGGGCAGTGTAAACTGACGGCAAGTGCAACAGAAAGTAAACCGCCTTTCAAAAAATAAACTTCGGTTTAGCGTTTGATCGGTAAGGGTGAAAGGGTGCGGTAAGAGCGCACCGCACTGGTGGTAACATTCAGTGGCAAGGTAAACCCCACTCAAAGCAAGACCAAATAGGGTTCCGTGTAGCGTTAGTGTTTACATTATCGACTACTGAGGTGTTACTCGCATTGGAACCGGGTAGGTCGCTTGAGCCATAGAGTGATTTATGGCCTAGACGAATGACTGTTCACGACAGGATCCGGCTTATAGGTTGACCCTCATTTTTTCTTTTTTGTTACCTGTAAGCCTGTTTCGATTAATGTCTTCCGATGCCGCATCTAGTTCTTCCGCAATATTTCTTGTAAACTGCTTGTTTTGATACCTTAATTTTGAAATTTTATTGGTCGGTGAACTTGATGCATACATTAAAAACGGTTGTTCTTTCAATTGGAATTTTCTTTTTAGCAATAAATCATTCTGTTTTTGCAGAGAGTTCTTTAAAAAGTCTGGAAAAGGATAACAATCTCCATAAAGGGTTTATTAGCTATTTGTTTGATGACAATAACGGTAAGTTTTATCTCAAAATTAATAAAAAAGTATTCTTAAAAAGAAATACAGTTCAAGAGTTTTTATACCAAACAAGCTTACCCCAAGGCTTAGGCTCAAATGATATTGGATTAGATCGGGGGCAACTTGGGGATATCCATTTAGTTGAATTTGAAAAGGTAGGAAACAAATTATTATTAATTGCGAAGAATACAAAATATAGAGCCGTATCAAATAATACTCAAGAGAGTGAGTCCGTGAGTGAAGCCTTTGCAAGTTCCATTTTATGGGGGTTTCCAATTATTGAAAATCAAAAAAACTGGATTTTAGTGGATGCTTCTGAATTTGTTTTACAGGATATTCACGGTGTAGTTAGAAAACTCAATCAAAAGAAACAAGGGAGCTATAAATTAGATAAGTCACGCTCTGCTATTTATTTACCTCGCACCAAAACGTTTCCAGATAATACAGAAATAGAATCAAGAATAACTTTTACAGGTGATAAACCTGGTAAGTATGTTCAACAAGCAAGTATTTCACCTTATGTAGTTTCGCTTAGAATGCATCATAGTTTTATCCGGTTACCAAAAGACGGATATCAAAAAAGAAAGTTTCATCCTCAAAGTGGCTATTGGTCTTTTGAATTTCAAGATTATGCTCAACCGATTAATCAACCAATTACACAGAGGTTTATACCAAGACATCGATTACAGAAAAAGTATCCAAATAAAGAAGTGAGTGAAGCAATAGAACCGATAATTTATTATCTTGATCCCGGTGCGCCAGAACCTGTCAAAACAGCTTTATTAACAGGGGCTAAATGGTGGAATCAAGGATTTGAATCTATCGGTTATAAAGATGCTTTTCAAGTGAAAATTTTACCCGATGGCGTAGACCCAATGGATGTTCGTTACAACGTGATTCAATGGGTGCATCGAGCAACCAGAGGTTGGTCGTATGGTGCGGGAGTCACCGATCCTAGAACTGGCGAAATTATTAAAGGGCACGTGACTTTGGGTTCGCTTCGCGTAAGGCAAGATTATTTGCTCGCTCAAGGGATGTTATCGCGTTTTGAAACCAATAATGATGACAAGTCGGAAGGTGACAAGTCGGAAGATGATAAGGCGTTGATGGATTTGGCGTTAGCTAGAATTAGGCAACTCGCAGCGCATGAAGTTGGTCATACTTTGGGTTTGGCTCATAACTTTGCAGCCAGCAGTTACAATAGAGCGTCAGTCATGGATTACCCGCATCCACTGTTTGAACTTAGGGATGAAAAAATATCGGTAGACATTGCTTATGTTGAAGATTTAGGTGTATGGGATAAATCAGTGATTGCATATGGTTATCAAGATGATGGCAGTGATGACGCTTTATCAAAAATCATCAGTGACAATCAATCAAAAGGAATGATATTTATTTCTGATCCTGATTCGCGCCAGAAAAGTAATTTACATCCTAAAGCTAGTCTTTGGGACAATGGAGAAAATGCGACTCAAGARTTASAGCGAATGATTAAAGTTAGGCGAYWTGCGCTTAACCAATTTGGATTGAAYRYGYTMCATGTGGGRAGGCCKTTGTCCGATTTACAGGAAATTYTAATTCCYCTTTTTTACTCTCACCGTTATCAAGCGGAAGCAACCGCAAAATTAATTGGCGGTATTAATTATCAATATGATGTTAAGTCACTTTCTAGTGATGATAATAAAAGACTAGGTAGTGACGTTGTCAATTCGAAAACACAAACCAAAGCGATTAACGCCTTATTGCAAACATTGTCGGCGGAGTTCTTAAGCGTAGATGATTCATTGAATCGTTTGCTTTTGCCAAAGGCGTACGGATATAGAAATTCACGGGAAAGTCTTATCGGTAAAACTGGCGTTAGTTTTGATAGAGTTGAGTTGGCATCAGCGTCAATTCAGCATAGTTTATCCTTGATTTTAGAGCCTTCGCGTTTAGTACGAATTAGACAGCAAAACATGAGTCAAAATAGTATGCCTTCAATTGTTGATATTGGTGAAATGCTTCACCAACAGTTGTGGGCAAATCAATCAAAAGAAAATGCTGGGAAGTTAATTAAACAAAAAGCGATTGATTTAAGTTACTCCAATTTATTGAATCTCTTGCATAGCGCTAAGGTAGATTTTTTGGTTAAATCGGAAATATTGACCATTTTGGAAAAAGAAAAACAGTATTTAAGCAAAAAATTGAAGAGGCTGAGTGTGAAATCGGCTGATTATGGATTTATGAAATATCAATGGTTACGTCTGAAAAATCTGTCGATTAAAGACTTAAAAGCTGAAAATTTAATTAAATTACCAAAAATGCCACCAGGATCGCCTATTTAAAGCAGAATAGAGAGTTTCAAGATAAGCTAGTGTGGTTATTTAACAGAAAATTGAATATAATGAATAGGTTAAAGTCTGAATCTAATGTATAACTTTAACTTATTGTAAGAACCTTCATTTTAGAAACAACCAATTTAGAAAGAGTCACTGATTAGTTTGGATACGCCAACTATAAATCATACCACTATCGGATCGTTTGAAATTAAAATCAATCGAGATCGGCATTTCGCTCATATCATATTTGAAGGTGAAATTAATATAGTTGAGATTAACAATGCTTATATGGCATTGATGGATCACTCTTTATTCAAACATAACATGAATGTATGCAACGACTATAGCAATGCACTATTGATGGTTTCAGTTCCGGAATTACAGGAACATGCTAGTGTTGTTGCTCAATATGCAAAACAACGTGGAAATACATACAAATTGGCCATGGTATCGAATGAGACGTTTAGTAGTGCGTTTTTAGGTATGTATAAAGTACGAATATCAGAAACCAACGTTGACACTGAGGTTTTTGGTAGTACTAAAAGCGCATTGCGCTGGTTAGAACGTTAAATTAATAAGCGAAAACAGAAAGTTAGGCATCGAAAGAAAACTAGCAAAATTTGGATTCAAAAAACAATTCAATTCAAAACTCAAAATTTAGCTGAATCTACAATCGATATCAGCTCAAATATCACTTAAAAAAGTAAAATAATTAATGACAAAAAAGATTAAAGATACAAGACAAAAGAACAAAAAACATTCAACTGATCCACACTTTGAGCGAGAATCGCTTAAATATGATAATCCAATCCCCAGCCGAGAATTTATACTTTCATTTCTGGAAAGTGCGGGAGGTCCACTTAAATTTCTGGCTATTCAAAATGGTCTATCACTATTTGATGATGATTCTATTATCGGCCTGCAAAGACGTTTAGGTGCAATGGTGCGTGATGGACAAATCCACTGCGACAGACGCAAGGCCTATGGAATTATTAATAAACTCGATTTGGAATCCGGACGAATTATTGGACACAAAGAAGGCTTCGGTTTTTTTGTACCTGATAGTGGCGAAAAAGACTGGTTTATATCAGCTAAAGAAATGCGACGAGTTTTCCCCGGCGAAAAAGTATTGGTTCGGGAAAAAGGAATTAGCCGAGATGGAAAAAAAGCAGGCGCAATCGTAGAAATTATTGAAGGCGATTTTCCATTACAAATCGTAGGCCGATATTTTATTGACGGGGGATTACGATTTGTTAGACCTGAAGATTCTCGAATAGCTCAAGATATTTTAATTCCGCCTGATGATCCGTTACAAGCGAAAAACGAACAAGTGGTAGTGATTCAATTAACCACACGCCCAACATTCCGCTCGCAAGCAGTTGGAAGAGTGGTTGAAGTTTTAGGTGACTACTTAGCGCCGGGAATGGAAATAGAAATTGCTATTGCACAATATGGTATTAGAAATAGTTGGAATAATGAAATTCATGATCGACTTAAAAAACTGCCAACGAACGTATCAAAAGAAGAATGGATAGGCAGAAAAGATTTAAGGGATTTACCGCTAATTACTATCGATGGTGAAGATGCTAGAGATTTTGATGATGCGGTTTATTGCAAAGCGAAAACATTAGGCGGTTGGACACTCTATGTCGCCATTGCGGATGTTAGTCATTATGTTAAGCCTGATGATGCTTTAGATCTTGAGGCAATATTGCGTGGTAACTCTGTTTATTTTCCCAACTCAGTGGTTCCAATGTTACCCGAGCAGATTTCAAATGGTTTATGTTCATTAAAACCTGAAGTTGATAGATTGTGTATGGTTTGTGAACTCAATATCAAACGGGATGGAACACCTGGTAAAAGCACTTTTTACCCAGCAGTGATGCATTCTAAAGCGAGAATGACTTACACTAAAGTTTGGGATATTCTGGACGGAGATAGCGAGTTAAGAGAAGAGTACAAAGATCTGGTTAAGCCAATAGAAGCGCTACACAAAATTTATCAAGCAAGAATAAAAAAGAAAAAACAAAGAGGTGCTATTGAGTTTGAAACCACAGAAACACAAATCATTTTTAATGAAAACAAAAAGATCGACAAGATTCTTCCGGTGGTTAGAAATGATGCTCACAAATTAATTGAAGAGTGTATGATTTTAGCTAATGTTGCATCCGCCCAGTTTTTCATCAATCATAAAGTTCCAGGTATCTACCGAGTACACAATGGCCCCAAAGAGAAAAAACTGGAAGTCTTGCGTTCCTATTTATCAGAATTAGGTCTGTCCATTCCCGGTGGCAGTGAACCAGAGCCAAGCGTGTTTAGAAAGTTTTTAGAAACGATCCAAGATAGGCCTGACGCAGAAAATATTCAAATTATGTTGTTACGTTCGATGAGTCAGGCTGTTTACTCGCCTGAAAATCAAGGGCACTTTGGTTTAGCCTTTGACGCTTACACTCATTTCACTTCTCCCATCAGACGTTACCCTGATTTAATTGTTCATCGAATTATTAAATCAATAGTCGCGGATGATAAAATACAAAGTAAAAAAGAAAAAGGGGCAATAAAAAAACGCTATACCAATAAATATTTAGCTCAAATAGGGCAAGAAAATTCAATCACAGAACGTAATGCCGATGTTGCAACTAGAGATGTCATGGATTGGTTAAAGTGTGAGTATATGCAATCGCATATTGGCAATTCGTACCAAGGCGAAGTCAGCAGTATTACTAATTTTGGCCTGTTTATACGGTTAAAGGATGTTTTTGTTGAAGGCTTAATTCATGTTACCGAGCTAGGAGAAGACTATTTTCATTTTGATCAAGCCAAACAAAAAATGATCGGTGAAAGAACCGGTAAAGTTTTTGCGATTGGAGATATACTGGATATATCGGTTGCCAAAGTTGATATGGATTTACGTAGAATTGATTTTTCTTTAAAAGATTCCGGTAAAAGTAGCAACAAGGGTAAGAATAAATCAAAAAAAATAGCTTCATCAAAAACAGAATCTAAGCGGAAGCCAAAATCTAAAGCCAAAGTTAAAAGCAAATCAAAAAAGCAATCGGTGCAAAAAGATCCTGTTCAAAATAAAGCAGTGAAAAATAAGAAATCTCCAAGAAGGTCGAAAAATTAATATGAATCATATTGAAAAAATATACGGCATTCATGCGGTTGAAAGTCTCTTACAAAGAACCCCAGAGAATGTCATCCAGCTGTTTTTACTAAGAAATAGAAAAGACAAAACTTTAGAAAAAATTGAATCCTTAGCAAAGAAAGCGGGGATAAAGTGTCAAATATTAGATCGTAAAAAAATGGATGATTGGACACACGGAAATCATCAAGGTGTTATAGCTGAGGCTAAAATATTTGATGCCGTTATGAACGAGCAACAACTACTTGATTTAGCAAAAGAGAAGGATGATTTTTTTATACTAATTTTGGACGGTGTAACCGATCCGCATAATTTAGGAGCCTGCATTAGAACCGCTGACGCGGCAGGTGTTGATGCGGTAGTGGTTCCCAAAGATCGTGCTGCATCACTAAATCCTACGGTTAGAAAAGTTGCCTGTGGCGCAGCTGAAACGGTTCCATTAGTTAAAGTGACTAATCTTGCTAGATTTATTAAAGAGTTAAAAGATGAATATGTTTGGATTATTGGCACCGCTGGCGAGGCTGAAACTGATGTCTATCAAACTAAGTTTGACAAAAAAACTGCTATAGTTATGGGTGCCGAAGGTGATGGGATGCGACGTTTAACTCGTGAAAATTGTGATCAGTTAATAAAAATACCTATGGCTGGCGCGGTATCTAGTTTAAATGTTTCTGTTGCTACCGGTGTTTGTTTGTTTGAGTATGTTCGGCAAATGAGCTTGAAAGGCTGAGATCTAGATTTAATTTATTCGGAGTCAAATAAATTTATTCTTTCCGTGATTGCAATGATTATTGTTGAGGCTTAGCTATTTTACTCGCTTATAAATTCGGTAATAGTCTCACCATTTAACCCTGCGTTAATCATAAAGCTAGCAAATACTATCGGGATTATCACATACACTAAAGCATGTAAAAAAGACCCCCCAAAACTTCCCAGCTTACTTTTCATATAAACTAAACGGATCTGTTTGTCTGAAGCGGTTAAAGAAAGGTAAAGTGTATAAATTGAAAATATGACAATTAAGGTGCCTAATCCAATTGTAGTGTACTGCATAAATAGGCCTAAGAGATTTTATTTTAGGCTGACAAGGATAGGTGATTTAGGAAAGTTTAGCTAGTGAAGGTTAAACGGTATAAATTAAAATTTTATTTTACAGTGTTTTTCCTTGGAATATTAGTGAGATTTGCTGCATATAATAAGCGTTAGGTTTCTCAACTGATGCGATCCATTGCAATTTTGTATATTTTTCCTTTATCACGCTTCCCAACAGAAATTACGGTGACGGTAATAATAGTATCATTTACCTCATAGACTAGTCGGTAACCAGCCTGGCGAAGTTTAATCTTATATAATTCATTTCCGCCTGACAGTTTCGCACTTTCTACATGCGGCTTATGGAGAATGTTTTTAAGCTTTTTCTTAAATTGTGTTTGAACTGTAGCTCCTAATTTTTTCCATTCTTTAAGTGCTGACTTTTTAAACTCTAACTCATAAGTCATTTAAATTAACCTTTATGCTCGGTTCATTTTTTCGCTGTTCAACAATTGCAAGTAGCTCTAGGTTTTCCATATGATCCATCATAAATTCATATGTTTCTGCTGGTATGCAATAAAATGCAGGTTCATTTCGATTTAGCACGGCAATAGGTTCACCGTGAGCACTTAATGCTACCTTCATAGGATTTGCTTTAAGCTCGCTAATGCTTGCAGCTGCTTCTGTTAATATTCTAGTTGTCATGCTATCACCGGTACGTTAAAGTGGTCTTTAATCAAGGCTAGTATAAACAACAAAACCTAACAAGTCATTCAAAAGGACAAAAAACAGTTGGTTTTTGCTCCTGCGTCGCCTATTTTAACCAACTATTTTTAGCCTCTTAATGAGGCGTTATATTTCACAAGGGTTATGGAGCAACACTTTGAAAAAATAATTTACATAGTTTTAATAGCGTTTCTTTCAAGTTGTATTTCGAACAATTTACGGCAAGTTTCTATTATTAATAAGAATGAAATAATTGTTGTTGTTTCAAAGTTTGAAGACATATTCCCTATAAAAACAGTAGGGTTTATGGCTTTTCAAAACGAAAAATTTGAACTTCAGGTGAAAGATTGGAATATCACAAAATATATAGAAACAAGCATTTCCAAAAAGCTAGCTCATAATTATAAAACGATTATAAATACAACCATTAGAAAAAATATTAATACAACAAAAAACAATTTTCTAACTGGCTATCCCAATCCTCTATCGAATCTAATCGTTCTAGCAGAAGCAAAAAAATAAAAGCTAGCTATATTCTAGTCGTATCTCCTAGTAGTTTTCCCGATGCGTATTTCGGTACTAATCAGAATATAATTGGTAATGGCTTATATCAAAGAAATAGAAATATAATTCAACACGCACAAATGAGTTATGATTTGTTTGAAGCTACAACTGGAAGGTTTATTGCTACCAATGGTACTGTTGGACACAATGGAGGAGACTCTGTTTGGATTGCTAATATGAATATAGGTGGTAATCCTTTTAAGTCTAAATCTGACTTCGATAATGAAAAGCTAAAATATCTAAAAACAAATAATGAAGCTCTTATTGATAAATTGATAAAGCGCAGTTTGAATTTTATGAATTTCAAAATTCATGAAATATAACCACTGGTTCGAATGTATGGTTATGAATATTAGATGTTTAGCTCAGGTTTATTCGTAAACCAGTAGAAGCATATTCAGCCTATTTGGGTAAAAGGTAAACTCTACTTGGCTGGAATGAACCAACTATAAAGCTCGGTTCGCGAAATCGAATTTTTTACGCTTGTCGTTGTAAAAAATTCGCTTCACAAGCGAGCAACGTTATACATTGAGTAGTCATCTGAAAAATTTGAATTTGTACTAATTACTATTGTAATCTTCAACTGATTAATCTAAATTAATCAGTTGAATTTTTCGGCTACTTATTCTGAGCTATCCCCACATCCAATCGCTCAAACCAATCTAAAAATTCTTGCACCATTTCACCCCTAAATAATCCGCCATGTTGTGGTGCCATTATTTCGATATCGAGTTTTCTTACTCTAGCAATCCAGTCATCTTTCGCTTTATTAGATGGCATCCAACGACGATGAAAAAATTCCATCTTGGGAATATGCGCATCAAAATCCTCTACAAAAAACGGCGCTTCATCTTTATCCATTGCGGCACCGACATCACCACTCATTAGTATTTTTGCTTTGCTATCGTAAACATTAAAATTACCTGAAGAATGTAAATAGTGGGCTGGAATAAAATTCAAAGTGGTATTACCTAAATGAAAGTCGCTACCTTCATCTGGAATGCCCTCAAATTGAATATTATTCATGCCGAAATGCTTGATAAAAGATTCCCATATCCATGGCGAGTATAGTTTTGCTTTTGGCAAACACTGATCCCATAAACCTAAAGAGGAAATAATATCCGGATCTTGATGAGAGGCAAATAATGCCGTGATATTTTCTAATGATGTGTATTTTAAAACGGAAGTTAGCATTTGAGAAAATAGTTCAATTCCTCCTGGATCAAGAACAATACTTTGATCATTGCTCATAACCATGTATTGATTGGTATCAATGATTTTTTCATCTCTTTCGGGATCTCGTCCAAAACAAATCCATTGATGACTTCCTTCTTGAAATAGTGATATAGCTTTCATTGCCTGTCCTTATAATTAATTTTCTTTAAATTAGTAGTCTTTAATTAGTTATTTTTCTACTTCTTTAGATACTTGAAATTACTAAATGCTTGAATTTACAAGGTGCTTAAATTTGAGGTATTGATTAATATTGTACGTGAGATAAGTGACGTCTCGCGCTTGCTAAATGAGCGTTAATTCGATCTCCAGCACTTGATACTTTATCTGCTACGGCATTAAGCGAGCCTTGAAATTCTTCGGTGGCTCGAGATGCTTCTACTCTGGAAACCACTGAAACAACTTGAGTCGCTCGTAGTTCCATTTTAGTTTCATCGAGTTGTTCGATTAAATTTCTCAAACTACTTGAAATTTGTCTTTCCAAAATTCTACGTTCGTCATTTACGCTATCTGAAATGATTTTAATTTCATCAACTTGACCTTCCTTAGGTTCATACTTGACTCGGTTTAATCGAGTAATAAAGCCTCCCGTTCTAAATAGACTGGCGGCTATTTTAGTTTGAGAAATGGCAATGGTGTTAACACTTCTCGCTGCTTCTATGGTTAATTTAGATAAACCTTCAATAAATCGGGTAATTTCGTTAAATCCTGCCGCGGTTGATCCTGCTCTTACGGCTA
This sequence comes from Gammaproteobacteria bacterium, assembly GCA_002401655.1. Classification (GTDB taxonomy): domain Bacteria; phylum Pseudomonadota; class Gammaproteobacteria; order Enterobacterales; family Kangiellaceae. The sequence continues at coordinate 16,673 of NVTT01000014.1, forward strand.
GCGCTCTCGCATTTTTAGAGGTGATAGATAATTCTTCTGCTATCGCTTGGGCTTTAAATAGCTCTGATGCGACGTGCGCAACGGAAATAAAGGTTTCTGCGGCATTGTGATCATGATTCATAATATTGACTCTAGCCTCTTAACATCAAAGTTTATTAAAAGAATGTAGTTTTTGTTTGAATAATTAAACGGGATTAGTTAAAAAGTAGATGATAAACAGCAAAAATTCCAGTTTGAGACTAATTATTTCACTAATATCACTTTTTATCTGCAGAAAGCTTGATTCAGTCACTTTGATATTCGTGTGATATCGACTTTATCCTATATATCCAGTAACATACGCGGGTTTTAGTCATTCAATAAATTTGGTTCAATAGAGCCCTAAATAGCACATGAATCCAATCAAATTAAGGTAGAGTTATGAGAAGTCATTACAACGGTGATTTATTATCCGTTTCAGAAGGTGAAAAGGTTCAAATCGCGGGTTGGGTTCACAGACGAAGAGATTTAGGCGGTTTAATTTTTCTACAAATGCGCGATCGAAGTGGGATAGTACAAGTGGTGATAGAACCTGATCAACCTGTACTTTTTGCTCAGGCAGAAAAATTGAGAAGTGAATTTGTTATTTCGCTATCTGGAATTGTTCGTAATCGACCAGAAAAAATGATTAATAAAGATATGGAAACCGGTACCATAGAAATATTGGCCAGTGAGATAGAAGTTCATAATACATCCGCTCCTCCGGCTATTCTTATTGATGGACAAGAAGAAGTTTCAGAAGAGTTGAAACTAAAATATCGGTATTTAGATTTACGCCGACCAGAAATGCAAAAGCGTATCTTGTTCAGAAACACCGTCGCAAAAAATTTACGTGATTTTCTAGAAGCAGAGCATTTTGCAGATATTGAAACACCTATATTGACTAAAGCTACACCGGAAGGCGCTAGAGACTATTTAGTACCGAGTCGAGTCAATAAAGGTTCCTTTTACGCATTACCTCAATCGCCTCAGCTGTTTAAACAGTTATTAATGATGAGCGGTTTTGATCGATATTATCAAGTGGTTCGTTGTTTTAGAGATGAAGATTTACGTGCAGATCGTCAACCTGAATTTACTCAACTAGATATTGAAACATCCTTTATGGATGAAGAGTCAATTATGGTAATGATGGAAAAAATGATTCGTCAGTTATTTGTTAAAACGCTAGATGTCGATTTAGGTGATTTTCCTCGTATGTCTTATGCAGAGGCAATGAAGCGTTTTGGTAGTGATAAACCCGATCTAAGAGTTGCTATTGAGTTAGTGGACATGGCCGACTTACTCAAGTCCGTTGAATTTAACGTGTTCTCAGGTCCAGCGAACGATGAAAACGGTCGAGTTGCTGCTATTTGTGTGCCCGGTGGCGCAGAACTTAGTCGTAAACAAATTGATCAATACACTGCTTTTGCAGGGAGATACGGAGCTAAAGGGTTGGCATGGATTAAAGTCAAAGAAATTGGTAAAGGAATTGAAGGCGTTCAGTCACCGATTGCAAAATTTCTTGATGATAATATTGTTAATCAAATATTAGCAAGAACCAATGCAAAGGTTGGCGATATTTTATTATTTTGCTCGGATTCAAATAAAATTGTTACTGATTCTCTTGGTGCATTAAGGCTAGAAATTGCAAAAGACCGTGGACTAGTCGAAAATGTTTGGAAGCCTTTATGGGTGGTTGATTTTCCCATGTTTGAAGAAGATAAAGGATATATGCATGCACTTCACCATCCATTTACAGCGCCAAAAGAACAGGATATTTCTAGTTTAAAAGCGAACCCGACAGCGTCATTATCTAAAGCTTATGACATGGTGTTAAATGGCTGTGAAGTCGGTGGTGGTTCAATCAGAATTCATAAACCCGAAATGCAAGCTGCAATATTTGATATTCTAGGAATAGAGACAGATGAAGCGAATGATAAATTTGGTTTCTTATTAGAAGCCCTAAAATATGGTTGTCCTCCCCATGGCGGTATCGCTTTTGGTCTCGACCGTTTAGTGATGTTAATGGTAGGTGCAGACTCGATTAGAGATGTTATAGCATTCCCTAAAACCACAACAGCTAGTTGCCCGTTAACTTCAGCGCCGTCTAAAGTTTCAATTGAACAGTTAGAGGAATTATCTATTCAGACCGTTATTAAGAAAAAGTTAAATTAAAACAAATCTCCCCTAACCCCTCTTCGCAAAGAGGGGGACTAAAAGATACTTCAGTTCTCAAAGAGGGAATTAATGGTTACCTCCCCCTTTGCGAAGGGGGACTGAGGGGGATTTGTTTTTGACTTTAAGAAARAAWAARGGAAAAAYMAATGGCAGGTCAYAGTAAATGGGCAAAYATCAAACATCGAAAAGCAGCRCAAGATGCCAAACGAGGTAAGATCTTTACYAAATTAATTCGTGAAATYGTTGTTGCYGCCAAAAATGGTGGYGGTAATCCTGARGAYAACCCKTCGCTTAGAGCCATMATTGATAAATCGCTTGGYGCTAACATGAAGCGCGATACCGTTGARAAAGCGATTGCTCGTGGTGCKGGYGATACTGAAGGCGACAATTATGACGAGCTGACCTATGAAGGYTATGGTCCTGGWGGCGCTGCAATATTGGTTCAATGYCTAACKGATAATAAGAAYCGAACSGTTGCTGAAGTTCGTCATGCTTTCACTAAGGCTGGTTGCGARCTTGCTAYYTCTGGTTCTGTYTCYTAYTTATTTGAACAAAAAGGTCAGYTAATATTYACCGATGAYATTGATGAAGAYAGYTTAATGGAAGAAGCAWTAGAGGCTGGCGCTGAMGATATTATTAACCATGACGACGGTTCTTTTGAAGTGTTAACCGCTTCTAGCGACTTTATCGATGTGAAAGAAGCACTAGAAAGTAAGGGACTAAAAGCGATAGATGCGGATATTTCAATGTTGCCGTCAACCCAAGCAGAGTTAGATCTTGAACAATCTATTAAGTTATTGCGATTAATAGATCGACTAGAAGATTTGGATGATACGCAAAACGTCTATACCAATGCAGAAATTCCCGCAGAGGCTTATGAACAGCTTTAAAGAAAACATAAAAAGATAAAAGAATTTGACCACAGAGGACACAGAGCAAAAAAAAGAGAAAGCGTTTTTATTTTTTTCTCTTTCTGTGCCCTCTGTGCCCTCTGTGCCCTCTGTGGTAGAATTATTTATCTTTATCTTTTACTTTTAGACTTCTAATTATGTCCGTCATTTTAGGCATTGATCCTGGCTCTCGAATCACTGGTTTTGGTGTGGTTAGAATGCAAGGTCAAAAAATCGAATACATCGCTAGTGGTTGCATAAGGATTAAAGATGGTATTCTGTCAGACAAACTGAACCAAATTTTTGACTGCATATCTGAAGTTGTTCAGGAGTACAAACCGGACGAAGCGGCTATTGAACAAGTATTTATGTCTAAAAATGCTGATTCTGCGCTAAAGTTAGGGCAGGCAAGAGGGGCCGCTATGGTTGCAATGGCTCAACACGCTCTACAAGTTGCAGAATATTCAGCACGTCAAATAAAACAAGCAGTAGTTGGAACRGGWGCCGCWGATAAATCRCAAGTKCARCATATGGTGACTAGTCTKTTRAGTTTGAGYGCKTCRCCACAAGCYGAYGCRGCGGATGGWTTRGCKGTGGCKATTTGCCATGGTCATGCGATAAAAAGTGCTCTATACCAAGCTGGTATAAAAAAAATAAATCGTGGACGTTTACGTTAATTTTTTATTAAAGTTTAAAAAACTAAAGATAAAAATTTTAACCACAGAGGACACAGAGAGGACAGAGAAAAAACAGATGTTTTTATTCTGGTCGTTATTGTGTCCTCTGTGTCCTCTGTGTCCTCTGTGGTAGAGTGTCTTTTGTTTTAGATTTCAAACTATAAAATAGAGAAAATAATGATTGGTAGATTAAAAGGAATATTACTTGAAAAGCAACCACCATTTATTTTGATTGATGTCAATGGCGTTGGTTATGAATGCCAAGCGCCAATGAATACCATTTATAATTTGCCTGAAATCGAGTCACCGGTTATTTTACATACTCACTTATCGGTCAGTGAAAACTCCCATACATTATTCGCATTTTATAGTTTAGAAGAACGCTCTCTTTTTCGAGAGTTAATTAAAGTAAACGGAGTCGGACCAAAATTGGCTTTGGCTATATTGTCTGCAATGAGCGCAAATGAGTTTGTACAAAACGTACGTCAAGGTGATGTAAACCGATTAGTTAAAATTCCTGGCGTAGGCAAAAAAACGGCTGAGCGTTTGATTATAGAAATGAAAGATCGGTTGAAGGGTTGGAGCATTCCATCAAATGCTAACGGTCTAAATAATGAAATGTCGTTAGTTAATAACAGTCATGTTGAAGAAGCGATCAGTGCTCTAGTGGCTTTAGGATATAAACAGCAAGCGGCAAGTCAAGCGATTAAAAAAATCGGTGATGATACGCTTCCTAGTGCTTCACTTATTCGTCAAGCGCTTAAAAATATGTGAGATTTATTTAAAAAAATATTTATGTCTATACCCATTCCACTGAAACTTGTACTTTGAAGTTGATGGGTATACAACACTAAGCGAATATTTTTAGAGCTACGTTCTTTCTTTTAACCGATTGTTTCCTTATACTACTCACATGCCTAGTAAAGTGAACTGTTGAAGCTACTTTTTAAGCTTTCTTTATAATAGAAATAAAATTTCATAAATTGAATGAAACACACCCAATGATAGAAACCGATCGAATTATAAGCGCAACCACTCAAAGCTCTGAAGAGCAAGTTGATCGCGCAATCCGCCCAAAAACGCTCTCTGATTACATCGGTCAACCCAAAGTAAAAGCTCAAATGGATATTGCGTTTCAAGCTGCAAGAAAGCGCCAAGATGCATTGGATCATGTGCTGATTTTTGGGCCTCCGGGATTAGGAAAAACAACCTTAGCCAACATTGTTGCGACGGAGATGAATGTTAATATTCGCCATACTTCAGGCCCCGTTTTAGAAAAAGCCGGCGATTTAGCTGCACTATTAACCAATTTGGAAGAAAACGATGTTCTTTTCATCGATGAAATTCACCGTTTAAGCCCTGTGGTTGAAGAAATTTTATATCCTGCTATGGAAGACTATCAATTGGATATAATGATAGGAGAGGGGCCTGCTGCGCGTTCAATTAAACTAGATTTACCCGCATTCACTTTAGTCGGAGCCACCACAAGAGCCGGATTATTAACTTCCCCCCTCAGAGACCGTTTTGGCATTGTGCAGCGATTAGAATTCTATAATGTAGAAGACTTAACTTCCATCGTTGAGCGCTCCGCAAGAATTGTTAATTTACCGATTGATCATCAAGGTGCGCTAGAAATCGCTAGACGATCCAGAGGAACGCCAAGAATTGCAAACCGTTTATTACGCAGAGTAAGAGATTATGCCGAAGTAAAAGGCGATGGTTCAATATCACAATCTATTTCTGATTTAGCGCTTAATTTATTAGATGTTGATCAAAAAGGATTTGATAATATGGATCGAAAATTACTTTTATGTATTATCGAAAAATTTGATGGCGGTCCTGTTGGTTTAAGTTCGTTAGCGGCCGCGATCAGTGAAGAGCGAGACACCATAGAAGATGTTCTCGAACCTTTTTTAATTCAGCAAGGCTATATCCATCGAACACCTCAGGGGCGTGTAGCAACAGATTCAGCCTATCGGCATTTTGGCTTAAAATCTAAAAATGAACTAGCAAATGAAAATAACGTATCTGATTAAAGCAATTTATTCTTCAATCCCATGAGATAATAAAGTAAACGCATATTCCTCAGCATAATCCTTTAATCGGCCATAACGCCCGCTGTTAGAAAAATGTCCAGCGCCCATATTGATCCTCATAATCAAAAGGTTGTTATCAATTTTTAAATGACGCATTTTTGCGGTCCATTTAGCGGGTTCCCAATAGGTGACTCTGGGATCGTTTAGACCGCCTGATACAAACATTGGCGGATAATTTTTAGCGGTAATATTATCGTAAGGTGAATAACTACGAATTAATTCAAAATCAGCTTTATTTTTAATCGGATTTCCCCATTCACCCCATTCTGGTGGCGTTAATGGTAAATCCGCATCGAGCATGGTATTTAATACATCAACAAAAGGAACACCAAGATTAACGGAGCTCCATAGTTCAGGCTGTTGGATTACCACCGCGCCCATTAATTCGCCTCCAGCGCTTCTTCCTGATATTGATATATTTCCAACGCTTGTATATTGCTTTTTAACCAAATGCTTGGCAACATCAACAAAATCATTGAAAGTATTAGTGCGTTTATCTAATTTTCCATCCAAATACCATTGGTAACCCATTTCATTGCCACCACGCACATGAGCTATCGCATAAATGACACCTCGATCAATGTAACTTAATCGTGATGTTGAAAATCTCGGTGATATTCCAGATGCGTAGGCTCCATATCCATATAAGTGAAGAGGATTAGATCCATCAAGTTTAGTGCCTTTCTTATACATGAGTGATACAGGTACTTTTACACCATCTCGTGCATCCGCCATAATTCTTATTGTTTCATATTGGCTTTTATCGTATCCCGACGGAATTTTTTTAACCTTCTTCGTAGAGAATTTTTTAGCGTCAACATTGTAATCAAAAACGGTATCGGGAGTGATCATGGATTCATAATTTATCCGAATATGTTTTTGTTTAAATTCTGGATTATTAAATAAACTAGCGGTGTATAAAGTTTCAGGAAAATCGATAGATGTTTGTTTACCTTGATAATCACTTATTATTAACTGTTCTAATCCATTAACATTTTGTTTGATAACAATAAATTGGTCAAATGTAGCAATACTTCTAAGATAATTAGTGTTATTTGCTTGCTTAAAGGGTTTCCAATGTTTGTAGCCAGGCGTCTTATCATTAGTAGAGGCTATTCTGAAATTAACATGGTTATCATTTGTTAAAATATAGAATTGATCATGCGCATGTGAAAGAGCGTATTTAATTTTTTGGTTTCTTGATGCCATTAATATCGGATTAGTCGATAAATTAGAAGGTACTATATGAACTTCATCTACGCTGCCTTTAGAACTACTTAATACAAAAAACTGACCATCTCTTGTTAAACTAAACCATAGGAAAAAACTATCGTCAGCCTCTTCAATTAAACGTTTATCTTGGCTGTTAATTGTCCCCAATGTATGAACATTAATGCTCTTTGTCTTCCACTTTTCTTGATCAAGTAAGCCGTATAAAACGTTTTTACTGTCGCTGGTGAAATTGACACTTCCATCACTATTTAGAATGACATCATCCAATAATTTTCCAGTGGTTAAATCTTTTATTCTGATTTCGTATCGTTCATCACCTGAAACATCAACTGAGTAGGCGAGGTATTGATTATTAGGGCTAATTTTCCAGTCACTAATAACAAAATATTCACTATTTTTTGCTAGCAAGGGTTCATCAAGAAAAATAGACTCTTTACCGGTTTCTAAATTTTTTCGATATCTTGTACGGTAATCATCACCGTCTTTATACTCCCATCGATATTCGAAACCATTTTTCACGAAAGGGACAGATGTTTCTTTGTCATTAATTCTACCTTTAAATTCCTCAAATATTTTGTTGATCAATTGGGCGTTCTTATTTTTGAATAAGTCAAAATATTTATTCTCATCTTTCAAATAATCTAATATGTTTTTATCATCCGTTTTTGGATAGCTAGAATCACGTAACCAAAACCAATTGTCAGTTAAGGTGATGTCGTGGTGTATGCTTTTATGCGGATGCATTCCAGCAATTGGAGCTTCTTTTTTAAACGCTTTTAATAAGGAATGTTCGTTGGCATGTATTTGTGTAGGCATAAAGTGAACCAATGTAAATAGTGAAAAAACCAACCAGTATAATTTTGTGTTAACCATAATTGCTTCCTTGTAAGTTTTATTCAATCAGAATGAATGTTTATTTGCTAATAAAATTATTTTCGCTTTGTTTTAGTTTTGAATGAAGATAAAGAATGCTACCCAAGAGAACATCAACAAACTCCAAGGCAACCAATTATTTTTGTTTTGATCTTTAGTTATCGCGTTTAAAGGTGTTTTTTCATCAGGTATATTCGCTTTATTATTTAGTTGCTTAAGCTTTTTATCTAATTCTCTTGCCTTTGCTTTGTATTGTTTTTTATATTGCTCAATGCCTTTTTGAATTCCCTGCGCAATCAGCTTAGTTTGTTCTTTAGTTTGCCCTGGGCGCTGTGTAGCCTTCGCTATTTTTTCAGCTTTTTGAATGGTTTCTTTTGAGGTGTCCGTTTTATATTTAGACATTGGTATTTTCCGAAATGTTCGTTAATTGAGTTGCTTGGCACCAACTTGCCACAAGATTGACCCAATCAGGATAATTATTTAAACAAGGCACTAGTTTTAATGAGTGACCACCAGCCTCTTTAAAAACTTCGTTGCCTCTTATGGCAATTTCTTCAAGCGTTTCTAAACAATCAGTGACAAATGCAGGACATAAAACAACCACGTTTTTAACACCGCGTTCAGCTAATTCTTTTAGTTTAGACTCGGTACTGGGCTCCAACCATTTGGCTCTTCCTAAACGTGATTGAAAACCGATCGAGTATTGCTCTTCTTTTAGCCCCGTTTTTTCTATAAATAATCGAGTAGTTTCCATAACCTGATGGCGATAACAGGTGGCGTGAGCTTTAGATTCTATTTTGCAACACCCTTGTTTTGTGAGGCAGTGGTTTTGTGTCGGATCAATCTTAGTTAAGTGCAATTCTGGAAGTCCGTGATAACTAAACAAAAGATGGGGTGTATTGGAATTACCCTCTTTAGAGACAAGCCCTTCAAATAAATGAATAGTACAACTACTAACTAAAGCATTTATATATTCAGACTCATTGTAAAAGGGGGCTTTGACGGAGAGTTTTAAGTCGAGCTTATGAAAAGCAATGACTCTTTTAACTTCAATAATTGATGTTTTAACCGTACTTTCTGCATAATGAGGATATAAAGGAATAAATAAAATTTCATGAATTGAGCTGTTTTCTGCAATTTTTAATACCTGGCTTTCAATGCTTGGATTGCCATAACGCATCGCCATAAATATAGGGTATTTAACTTGTTTTTGTACTGCCTCTTTGAGTTTTTCAGATAAAACCACAAGTGGGGAGCCTTCAGATGTCCAAATTTTCTGATAGGCTTTCGCCGACGCTTTGGGGCGTTTTGGCAACACAAATAAGCTAACAATCATTCGCCTAATAAGCCAAGGTAACTGGATAACACTCGGATCCATCAGAAATTGATTAAGATATCGTCTTACAGAGGGTACATCTGCGTGATCGGGGGAACCCAAATTACACAATAAGATCGCCTTACTACTCATATAAAGTTGCTCATACTAAAGAACATTTTGAATTTAATTTAAGGCATTTTATGTGATAAACCTTTCTATTCCCATCATATGTGACTATTATTTACAAATTAATTCATTCAAACGTTCGTTTACAGGTTCGACCAGTTGATATTTTCTCAAATAACTGCCAAACTCTAAGCACAATGAGTAATTTATGAAAGACAGGAATCAAATCCCTATTTATTGAAGGTTTCCGATTTTAATGTTTCCAGTTTAAGGTTCACAATATGATTATTTACAAAGCGCCAATTGCCGATATCCAATTTGTCACTGAAGAAGTCTTTGGTTATTCTGAGCACTATCAAAATTATTCAGATTACTCAGAAGCAACCCCTGACCTGGTTGAAATGATTATGAGCGAATGTGCCAAATTTTGTGAATCAGAATTAGCCCCTCTTTACCAATCAGGTGATAAAGAGGGTTGCCATTTTGATCAAGGTAATGTCACAACCCCTAAAGGTTTTAAAGAAGCCTATGACTTATTTACACAAGGTGGTTGGCAAGGGCTTGCTCATCCAACAGAGTATGGCGGACAGGGTATGCCTCCTTCCCTAGGACTTATTAAAACAGAGATGCTGGCAACCGCTAATTGGCCTTGGGCAATGTATCCCGGTCTTAGTCTTGGCGCGATGAATACCATTCTTGCGCATGCCAGTGAAGAACAAAAGAAGAAATTTATGCCAAAACTAACTAGTGGCGAGTGGAGTGGCACTATGTGTTTAACCGAAGCTCAGTGCGGAACCGATTTGGCACAAATAAAAACCAAGGCCGTTCCAAATGAGGACGGCAGTTATACGATTACCGGGAGTAAAATATTTATCTCTGCCGGTGAACATGATTTGACCGACAACATCATTCATATAGTCTTAGCGAGACTACCCGATGCACCAAAAGGTACGAGAGGTATTTCTCTGTTTATCGTGCCTAAAAACAAAGTGAATGAAGATACATCCGTAGGCGAGAGTAATCTTGTTACTTGTGGTTCGATTGAAGATAAAATGGGGATTAAAGCTTCCGCGACAGCTGTATTGAATTTCGATGGCTCGATTGGATATTTAATAGGCGAGGCAAACAAAGGTTTGGAGTACATGTTTACTTTTATGAATACCGCTAGAATTGGGACTGCTTTACAGGGCGTTACCGCGGCTGAATTGGCTTACCAGAATTCTCTTCCCTATGCGAAAGACCGATTATCAATGCGCTCTTTAACCGGAAAAAAATTCCCCGATAAGGTCGCCGATCCTATTATTGTACATCCGGATGTAAGACGTATGCTACTGACGCAAAAAGCCATTAGTGAAGGTGGCAGAGCAATGATATTTTATGCCGCCAAAATCGTCGATCAACTTGAACAAGCAAAAGATGATAACGAGTATCAGCAATTAGAAGATCAACTTGGTTTTATTACGCCGATTTTAAAGGCTTTTTTAACAGAGCTAGGCTTAGAGTCTGCTAATTTAGGGCTACAAGTTTTTGGCGGACATGGATACATTAAAGAGTGGGGATTAGAGCAAATTGTTCGCGATGCAAGAATTTCTACACTATATGAAGGAACTACAGGCATTCAAGCATTAGATTTATTAGGACGGAAAATACTAATGCAAAGAGGAAAAAGCTTAAAAGCCTTTGCAAAAGAAGTTTTAACCTTCTGTAAAGATAATAGTCTGATTTCAGATAACGTACACAAACGCCGGATGAATAAATTTATTTGGCCATTAGGCAAAGCCGTGGTTAATTGGCAACAATATTCATTACGTTTAGCCCTCAAAGCGAGAAAAAATCGCGATATCGTTGGCTCGGCGTCAGTCGATTATTTGATGTATTCAGGCTATATCATGATGGGCTATATGTGGGCTCAAATGGCACAAAAAGCCAATGAAAGAATTGCAGAAAAGCCGGATAATATTGAGTTTTATAAAGCGAAAGTTAGAACTGCAGAGTTTTATTTTGACAGAATATTCCCGAGAATTAAAACGCTTTCGGCGACTATGATGGCTGATTCAAAGAGTTTAATGAGGTTGGATGCTGAGCATTTTTAAGGTTGATTAATTGTCTCATTAACGACTTCAATAAACTGCCCTGCAAATTCGATTTGCTGGGTAGGTTTGATTTTACACCGCTTCCTTAACTCGACTGTACCGTCCACTTTAACCTGTCCATCAGCAATAACTTGCTTGGCTCGACCTCCACTGTCACATAAACCTTGGATTTTTAGAAGGTTATCGAGAGTAATAAACTCGCGTCCTTTAAGATTGAATTTTGTCATTTAATTGTTTTTGTAATGTTTAGAATAGTGAAATAATGATCTTAACTGATATCTTACAGCTTAACTATTGCTTATTATCCGAATTACAGCAAAAGTAGAATTTTTGGTCTAAAATCATAACATTAGATAGTAAATACAACGATATAGTATTCAGAGTCAATATTGAATAAATTCACCTCCATTCTTCGCTTCTTTCAAAGAATTATAATAGTTTTCTACATTTTAATAGCAACGAGTTTTTCATATGTAACCTATGCAAATGATGACTCTAGTAATCAGCTAATAAAAAATCAAGTTGAAGTTAAAAAGATCTCTCCGTTAAGAATCTCCATCATGGCAGATAATCCACCATTTACATTTATGTTACCAAATGGAAGGTCTGCGGGATTATATGTTGATATATGGAAGGAATGGTCCAAGGTAACTGGGATTAAAATTGAGTTTGTTCACTCTAACTTTGAAGTGAATATGCAACAATTAAAAGATGGGGATGCTGATTTCCACTCGGGTTTATTTGTAAATAAAAACCGCGAAAAGTGGGCCGTTTTTTCTGAAGCCATTGATAAAATTGATACAAAGTTATTTTTCAATTCTGACAATTTAACGTTTTTTAAGATTAAAGATTTAAAAGGAAAAAGATTAGGTGTCGGCAATGAGTCTTTTCAAGAGTATTACATAAGGGAAAACTACCCTGACATTAATATCATTCCTTATAAAAATACGGAGCGGATGATAAATGATTTATTGGAAAATAAATTAGATGCCATTATTTCTGAACTTCCGGGACTCAACTCTGTTATGGCAAAAATGGGCATAATTAGCGCGCTGAGGGAGGGCGAGACGATCTTGCTATCAAATACCGTGCACGCATTAATCCCAAAATATAACCAACACTTACTGCCTATCATTAATGAGGGCATTAAAAAGTTTAAGACCGGAACTCTTATAGCTTTAGAGAAAAAATGGCTTCCAGGCTATCCTGCATTTTTTGAAATTTATAATGAAGATAACTCATTTGTATTATCTCGAGATGAAAAAGATTTTTTGTCAAAACATAGAAACTTGTTGTTAGGTATTGATAATGGATGGAAGCCAATAGAGTATGTTAATGATGAAGGCGAATTTTCCGGTGTTACATCAGAATTTGTAAAAATCATTTCGAACAAACTCTCGATTGATTTAAATCCTGAAGTTGGGAATAAATGGGCCGTAGTATTAGAGAAAGTTAAAAATGGCCAGTTAGACATTTTGTCAGGCGTTGTTAGATCGAAGGAACGTGAGCAATATTTATCGTTTACGAAGCCATATATTAGCTTTACAAATGTTATTGTAACTAGAAAAGATGCAGTACCTTTATTAAATATAAATTCTTTAAATGGAAAGAAAGTTGCGACGGTTGAAGCGTCTATTAATGCGGAAAGACTAATCAAACATCACCCCAAAGTTCATTTGGTTCCAGCAACAACCTTGGATGCTGGTCTTGTCATGTTAGAGGCGGGAGAGGTTTTTGGTTTTATGGGCAATGTAGCGGTATTGGCAAATTATATCAATAATAATCCTAGTACCAATATACATATCGCATTACACACCTCCTATAAAAATGATCTTAGTTTTGCGGTTAGGAAGGGCTTAGAGCCGTTGATACCAATATTAAACAGAGCGATTTCACAAATATCGGAGCAAGAAAAAAATGAAATTCTAAATAGATGGTTGTCTGTACAGGTTAAAGTTGGAACTGAATTAATAACCATTTTAAAATGGGGAGTACCTGGTTTAGTTTTTCTGCTTTCTATCATTATTTATGTTGTTCGTTCTAATGCGAAGATGCACACCGAAATAGCATTAAGACAAAAAACCGAAAATTCTTTAAATGAAGCTAAACTATCCGCTGAAAAAGCCTTGCAAAAAGCAGAAAGTGCTAATCAAAGTAAAAACCAATTTCTTGCCAATATGAGTCATGAAATCAGAACGCCAATGAATGCGATTATTGGAACGGCGCATTTATTGAAAGAAGCCATTGAGGATAAGGAACAATTAAAACTGGTTGATATTTTAGATGTGTCATCAAAATCTTTATTGAGTTTGATCAATGACATTCTGGATTTATCAAAAGTGGAAGCTGGTAAAATCGAATTAGAGGACGTGGAGTTTAATTTAAATGAACTTATAGGTAATGTGGTTAAACAGGCAAGCATAAATTTATTATCTAGAAATAAAAAGTCTTCTTCTGAAGAGGTGAAATTAGATTTTGAACTTGCCAGCGATGTTCCAAATTATGTGATAGGTGATCGACTACGGCTCTCACAAATAATAATAAATTTATTGGGGAACGCGGTGAAGTTTACTGAAAAAGGAAAGATTAAGATTAAAGTTGCTGTTGAACAACTAAAAGGAAAGGAGCTTACACTTCATTTTGTGGTAGAAGATACGGGTATAGGTATGACTCAGAAGCAAATAGATAAGCTTTTTAAAACCTATAGCCAGGCGGACAGCTCTATATCACGTAAATATGGCGGTACTGGCTTAGGTCTGTCTATTAGTGAGAAATTATGTCATCTTATGCAGGGCGATATTTGGGTACGCAGTGAAAAAGATAAAGGTTCTCAATTTCATTTTACGTGTGTTCTGAAAGTCAGTGAGTTTAAACAAGAGCGCTTAGATAAAGCTTTCAGTCAAAAGAAAGAAATGCTAGAGGAAGTTATTGCACATGAAGAATTATATAAAAATCTCAAAATCTTAATAGTCGATGATAATCAGATCAATTTGACGATTGCCTCAAAAATTCTATCAAATCGAGGAATTCAATCAGAATCGGTTATGAGTGGAGAAGATGCGATTAAATACTTGATAAATAATCAATGTGATCTTGTTTTGATGGATGTTCAAATGCCCGGCATGGATGGCTATCAAGCGACGAAAGCAATACGAAGAGTTCCTAAATTAGCAAATATACCCGTTATTGGTCTGTCGGCAAATGCAATGGAAAGTGATATTAAGTTGGGATTTGACTCAGGAATGAATGACTATTTAAGTAAGCCTATTAACCCTAACTTATTATTTAAAGCGATTAATAGTCACTTGTTAAAAGAGAAATGAGGTTTTTGTAAAAATTACCAAGATAGAAAATATATTGATAGAAGTTAGCAAGTCTTATCTATTTATACCACTATCGAGGGCGAGCTAGTAACGGTTGCTGATATTAACATCCTTCAATTTTCTATCGAGCTAGCTGAATTGTTTTGTTAAGATTATTAAATTTTGGGATGATATTGATAGAAAAATAAAACATTATTCGTCATAATGATATAATCAAATTTATCTAGATCAGGCCTTTTTATCATGTGGTTCAAAAATCTCCATATTTATCAATTATCTAAATCATTATCATTTTCAACCGAAGAATTTTCCGATAAACTCAATGATTTCCGGTTTAAACCCTGTGGGAAAATGTCCGACAAATCAATTGGTTGGGTTTCTCCCATTCATCGTCACCGAGACTACCTGATCCATGTAGCATCGGGCTGTATCCTATTTTGCATGAGGAAAGAACAAAAAATGCTCCCGGCGAGCGCTGTTAAAGAAGCGTTAGAGGAAAAGGTCTTTGAAATTGAAGAAGAGTTTTCTCGTAAAGTTTACCGCAAAGAAAAGCAATCGATAAAAGAAGACATTATTGCAACCATGTTGCCAAAGGTTTTCCCACGTTCAAGCCACATCCATGCCTATTTTGATACCAAAAATAATCGATTGTTCATTAACGCTTCTAGCGCGGCTCAAGTGGATGAATTTTATGAGTTGCTAACTAATACAATTGGTTCCTTTGGGGCTATGCAGTTAGTGGCAGAAGAGAATCCAACATCGGTTATGAGCCAGTGGATCAAGACTCAACCTCCTGAGAATTGGCAATTAAGTGGAGAATATTTACTTAAAGATCCTAAAGATGAACGAGTGGCAAGATTTAAGGATCAAAGTGTCAGTGATGTAGGTTCTGAAAATCATTTTGTGAATGAGTTTATTGATGATGGCTATGTATTACAAAAATTAGGCATACGTTATAAGAGTTATTTTAAAGCTTTGATTCAGGATGAATTACAAATTAAAAGTATAAAGTTTGATGATGAGTTAATTAAAGAGAATGACGAGTTAAATGGTGAAGATGAACTCGCGAGGTTTGATGCTGATTTTGCGCTAATGACGGACACTTTAAAAGACTTTACCGATGACCTAATTAAAATATTTAACGTAAATTCGGCCAAGAATAAGCACGCTGATTGATCATGAAAACAATCACTCTAAATAATATCAATTTACTACTACCAAATAATAGTTTGTTGTCACATTCAAGTGAGAGTGAGCAAGCGACGTTGAACAGTTATTTTGATATTAATTTTTGGAACGCTAATGACTTGGTTGTGGGGCAATCTAAAGGGAGAAATATAACTTGGTTTGTGCAATCTAATTTATGCGATTTACCTTGGGTTTTGAGGCATTATTACCGTGGCGGACTAATTGCAAASTTTYKMRWTRRYYAAWAWMYCTATTNAYYRMTYWARAACANAMRWGTTTATAAAGAAATTACATTGTTAGAAAAGATGCTCGCGTTAGGATTGGCCGTTCCTAAACCCATTGCAGGAAGAGTGCAAAGAAAAGGTTTATTTTACTCATCGGATTTGATAATGGAAAAACTAGATGCTCAAGATTTAGTTGCGTTGTTAAAAGAATCACACTTTAAAGAGGCGTTATGGTCAAGCATTGGAGAGACTATTGCACAGTTTCATAACCAAAATGTTTATCATTCAGATCTCAATGCTCACAATATTTTAATTGATTATAGCGATAAAGTTTGGCTAATTGATTTCGACAAATGCGAGTTAAGGGAAAATATAGGCTCTTGGAAAAATGAGAATATGGAAAGGTTAAACCGTTCTTTCGAGAAAGAAAAAACTAAATTTTCATCGTTGAATTATAACAATGAATGTTGGAACATACTGAAAATGGCCTATTTGAGAAGATTGAATTGAAAACTAGTGTTTTTTAAACAAGGTATCTTTCATTCGCCAAACCCAAATGCCGATATAACCAGGGATTGCATAAGCAACACCTACCACCAAAATAATCGACAATATATAAAACAGCCATTGAAATTCTAAATCACTCGTTAAAACTAATGCCATCATCGCAAGTAATGAAAGAAGTGTTCCTATCGCCAATCTTTTTATTTGAACAGTTGGGTTTTCTGACATTTTTTTAAGTCGACTAATAATATCTTTTTTAATTTGATTATTCATAGCAATTTATCAGCTAGTTAGAAATCGGAAGAACGCTAACAGCTTTAAATAATGCAAAAATATCCATGTCATCTTTCAACTTTAAATCGAYAAAGGATTTTTTGGTAATAAATGCGATTAGGTAAGTRTTATTAAAAGCAAGTTTTAATAGATATTGATGACGAGATATTTCTTTTGATGCKACCAACTTAACCGGTAAACAGTTAAGTATRCTGGTATTGTTTGYATTGGTTAAMGCGAYRGATATATCTTTTGCACGGACTTCTAAATGTACTTGACGATCTTTTTCGATAGGTTGGAAACCCGCCCAAAGCTGAACATCTTGCGATACTAATTGATTAACGTAATAGTCGTCATCAAAAGAAACTGCTTTTGCTTCTAAATGATTGACGGCTCCAGGGGCTTGAGCAAAGCTATTGTTTATGTCGGTTGATAGCTTGGAGTATGCACCTGATTGAGTAACTTTACCATTGTCGATGTTCACTAGATGTTCAGTTAAGTAAGCATGCTCATAGCGGTTATGAGAGGAAAAAATAATGGGCATTTCTTTCTTCTTACGGATGACTTTTAATAGTCTCATTATTTGTGGTTTATGATCTTCGCCAATCGCCGAAAAAGGTTCATCTAAAATAAGTAATTTTTTTGCGGATATAATAGCGCGGGCTAATCCCACTCGCTGTTTTTGACCACCCGATAGTTGGTTAGGAAATCTTTTAGTTAGCTCTTCAATGTCTAATTCCAATAAAATAGTTTTATAAAAATCACTATCCAATGATTGGTTTTTTGTGCCAAATTTAATATTGTCTTCCACATTTAGATAAGAAAACAAATCGACGCTTTGTGGTAAATAGCCAATGCCTCTATTTTCGGTTAATTCAAATTGTTTTGTTGCTTTGTCTTGCCAAGTTTTTGAATTAAATTGTATTGATACTTGTTGTTGATAATTTAAATCGAAGCCTAATATTTGCCTCAGTAGTTTTGATTTACCACTACCTGATTTCCCAAATAAACCGATAATATTATTGCTAGGAAACTGTTCATTGATATCAAGAATAAATTCATCAAACTGACATTTTACGCTAACGTTAATCATTAGCTGAATCCCACACGATTATTTTTAGAACGATAAAGAAGAGTCAGTAAAGCCAAGGAAAATACAATCAAAACGATAGAAAGTTGGTGGGCATTTTGAAATTGCAAAGTTTCAACATGATCATAAATCGCAATGGATACTACGCGAGTTTCGTTTGGAATATTTCCACCAATCATGAGCACAACACCAAACTCACCCAAAGTATGAGCAAAACCTAAACTAAAGGCGCTGATAAGTCCTGTTTTGCTTAAAGGAAGGATTACTCGAATGATTCGTTGCCATTTATTAAGACCTAGCGATTGACCCATCTCTAGTATTTCTTCAGAGATACTTGAAAAGGTTGCCTGCATTGGTTGAATAACAAAAGGTAATGAATAAACTAACGAGCCAATTACTAAACCTGAGAAACTAAACGCTAATGTTGAGCCTGTTATTTTTATCCAACTAGCGCCTAGCCAGCCATCGGGTGAAAATAAAATCAATAAATAGAAACCTAATACTGTTGGCGGTAGAACTAAAGGTAAAGCGACGATGGCTTCAATAAAGGATTTTGAATTGTTAGCAAATGAATTATTTGATTTTCTTGCTAACCACCAAGCGAGAGGAATACCTAAAATCATCAAAATGGCACTAGTGGTTAGTGCCAGTTTTAATGTCAAAAGAATTGCGGGGAAGTCCGACAAATTATCTTAGCCCTTTAATTTTAAGAGTCAATACAGTTATTAAACCAGAGTATATTAGACTTCCCCCTTTAGTAAAGGGCGATTGAGGGGGATTTTGCAAACTTTGATATAATAAAATTGCTCAATTTAACTTTCAAACTCTTTAAATCTCCCCTAGCCCCTCGGTAATTGCTCCTGCATTACTCTACTAAGTTACATCCATGTAACTATCTTTGCGAAAGAGGGGGATCTTTATAAAAAATGGTATAGATTAATAATAAGGGTTTTCACCTTGCTCATGCTCAGTAATATCTTTAACCCCTTTTACTTCCGGGATTTTTTCCATTAACGTTTTCTCAATACCCTCGCTTAATGTCGCATCAACCTGCCCACATCCTTGACAACCACCGCCAAACTTTAATACCGCAATACCATCATCAGTAAATTCGGCTAGTGAAACTTGGCCCCCATGACTGGCTAGTTGTGGATTGATTTCAGACTCTAACAAGTAACCTATTCTATCAATCGCCGGTGCGTCGTCATCCACTTTTCTGGCTTTTGCATTAGGCGCTTTTAAGGTTAATTGTCCGCCCATATCGTCTTTTTGATAATCAATAACGGCTTCTTCAAGATAAGGAATGCTATCGTGATCGATGTAAGCATTAAATGATTTAAGCTCCATGGTTAAATCATCTTTTTCTACTGCATCGGTTGGGCAATAGGAAACACCACATTCTGCGTGTGGTGTGCCAGGATTAACGACAAAAACACGTATACCAGTTCCTTCACCTTGAGAGGATAATAATCCGGCAAAATGCTCTTCTGCGCCTTCTGTAATATTAATTAATGCTTGTTCTTCGCTCACTTTTTGATTCCAATTTTGTTAGGACAATTTCCTAGGTGACTCTATTGCGCGATTCTAGCAGAGTTAGGTAATAAATATCCCATGTTTTTAATAAGGATTTGAGCATTTTTTGACGCTAAAAAGCGGACGAAGTCCTTTGCAAGTCGCTTATTTTCACTTTTCGTCAGTATGACTAATTGCTGGTTTATCGCAGGATAATCCCCAGTTTGCAGTTCAATTAAACAGCTTTCCTTACCTAAGCCAAGATGTTTAACATTTGATTCAGCAATCAACGCAGCATCTATAACGCCAAGCTTCGCATATTGCGCGACCTGCGCAATATTTTCAGGGTAAATTAATTTCTTTGATACTATTTCCCATAGCTGGTGATGTTCAAGTAATTTTTTACTCGCAAATCCATAGGGGGCAAGTTTTGGGTTAGCTATCGCAATTTTTTTTATTCTACTATTTGATAGCGTTTTTAGGTTGTTTTGAGTTGAGCAATGTTTTAGCCAGAGTACTAATTTCCCAACCGCATAGATCTGTTGGCTGTCCGCTATTGCGAAGCCATTTTTAACTAATTCATTTGGTTTATCTGAGTCGGCAGATAAAAACAGATCGAAGGGCGCACCGTTCACTATTTGTAGGTAAAGTTTTCCGCTTGAACCGCTACTGATTTGTATTGAATGTTCAGATGTTTCTTCAAAGGATCTAGATAATTGACGTGCAGTTTCCACAAAATTACTAGCAACGGCTATGCGAATTGTTTTTGCGTTGACATTATTAGTCAAAGCTATTGTTAAACTTAGTAATATAAAGCAAATTAGTTTTTTCGAAGGCATCAAGATAAAATTAAGCTAATGAACGTTGAAATAAGTATACTTGTGAGGTCAGGTAGCTGTCCAAGCCAAACTGCTATAAAATAAAACAAATTTCAAAATTAAATAGGAAAATTACATGATCACTAGAATATGGCACGGAACCACATCGCTTGAAGACTCAGACGAATATTTAAAAAAGATGCGTGAAGTGGCATTACCCGACTATCGTTCCACGCCAGGAAATAAAGGAGCTTATGTTTTACATCGCATAGAAGGTGGTGTTGCTCATTTTAATATGCTGACGTTTTGGGATGATTTAGATGCAATTAAACGTTTTGCCGGTGATGATTATGAAACGCCAAAGTATTACGAGTTTGACGAGAACATGCTTCTTGAGATGGAAGATGTTTCTCGTCAGTTTGATACCTATGAGGATTAAGTTTATTAAAGAATCACCTTGAACGGTTAACTTTAATAAAAAATGGCGCAGTTAAATAAGGTAAGATCCCTAACATTGTTATGTTACAAATAATAAAACTACCATAAAAATTGACGTCAGCATTTAAGTTAACTAACCACAAAGTTAGTAAAGAATAAGTCATAAACGAAATAGCTGTTAGGTAGACCTTTTTCAAACCAATTCGCTTTTTATCATCGGTGTAAGCGTTATTAAAGCGTTTGATTGCCCAAGATAAAAACAGCCCAATGGTTAAAAACAACAATATAGTCAGTGCAGGAATTAAATCTATTATCCAATTTTTAAATTCGTCTGAAATATAAAAACGATAGCTGATCAAAGCAATAAAGCTAATTGCAATAGAACCGATTGTCATCACTTTTGGGCTATAAAAAGGTCTGCCATTTAACCCCCAAGATAATATATTAGAATTAAATGACCAAATTGACGCTGGAATTAACCCGTTAATAAATACCCAAATGGTCACTGCTTTAAAACTGCCAAAATGATTAATCAACCATGACCAAGGTTGAAAAACATTATCGCCAATTTCTAAAGAGAGTAAAAATAAATTAATTGGTAATAGCACAATAAGTAAAAATAAACCGGTACTTCTTAACGTGAGTTTTAGCTTTGACATTGCTAAGTCAAAATTTGACATCGGCAGTTGGGCGGTAAAACTTAAAATTGAACTTGACTTAGAACCTAGATAATTTTTTGACATGGCTGCGGGAGAAAAAAGAGGTAAGTATATTAAACTAAAACTGATAATTGCGATTAAATCAAAAACTTTCCTATTTGATTCTAGCGAAAACAAAGTGAAAGTAAAAATTGATGCCATAAAAATACCTGCAATCGGTAATATCCATCCACATACACGCCACTCATATCTAAATAACGCATGTTGTTTTGATTCGTAGATTGTAGGTAAAGAAAAACCAATAAATTGGATTTCTGATAGCTTCCATTTTTTACCAATAGTTTGATGAGTTCTTTCTTTTTTTACTGAGTTTACGGCTAGCCATAAACCACTTGTGGCTAATAGTGCAAGACCCAACTGTGCTAAATAGACGCTAATTAGCGGGGGCGTAGAATCTGCATTCCATAAAGAAACAATAAAAACAAATAACAAGCCTACTAAAGTGATAAAAGTAATAATAGTTAAATAAGGCGTATCGGATAGTCGCCAAGCGATAAATTGAAGCCATGCAACGCAAATAATACAAGTCGTTAAAACAATGCTATATTCAAACAGGCTATAATCCGTTTGCGCAATAAGTAAAAACCAAAAACTCATAAAAGTGAAGCTTAAAGTTATTCCAAATACTATGGGAACGACTGCCAAATGATGCGAAGAAACGGGGTGTGTAAAAGTAATCCTTGGTATCCCTGTTTTAGCGGTTTTCGTGCTGAGCTCACCATAGGTAACGATCATCGCTAAAAGTGGAAGTAGCATTATCAAAAGCATAAGAGAAACTTTTGAAGACCATCCAAGGAAAGAGCTATCAAAAATAAGAGTCGAAATAAAATCTAATAGAAGTACCATTGGAATTGAGGAGAAAAGACCTATTATTCCCCAGCGATTTTGTTTGACCATATACCAAAGTAACGCAAATGTTGGATTGGGGAATTTTGTTAACAAACTTGTCATCATTAAACTCCTTTATTTGCTTGGCTTCTTGAAACAAATATATCGTTGAGGGATAGTTTGCGATGAGAAACTATTTCTAATGAACTATCTGTAATTGATTTTTCTATTGTTTTTTGATCGCCACTAAAATCTAAGACGAACTCGTTACTATTTTTCACACAATTAAATAAACCGAATGACAAAAATTGTTCTTTGAGTTGTTTTAAATCGCTATTGTCATTTTCTTTAATCACTAAACGATGATGACTTGATAATACATTTTCCATTGAATCTAACAGCATAATTTCACCGCTATCTAGCATCATTAAGTGATCGCTCACTCTTTCGACTTCCTCTAATAAATGTGAGGAAAATATAACCGTTTTACCTTCATCAGAAACGGTTTTAATGATCGCGCTTAAGATATCTCTTCGTACATTGGGATCAAGTCCTGAAGATGGCTCGTCTAATAATAGCAACTCCGGTCTATGGGCTTGCGCTAACACTAAACCGACTCGTGCTTTTTGTCCTTTTGATAATTCGCTTATTCTTTTATTGATTTGTAAAGCGAAGATATCTGTCAATTCAGACGCATATTGATGATCCCAGTTGGGATAAAATGCGGACGTATAATTAATCAGTTCTTTTACGGTCATCCAAGCCGGTAACTCTGGCTCTTCTGATAAATAACCAATTTTTGCTAATACTTTTTCAGGAGATTCAACGGGATCTAATCCAAATAATCTTACCGAGCCTTGCTGGGCAATGTATTGACCTAAAAGGTGCTTAATTAGGGTGGTTTTACCTGCACCATTTTCACCAACAATGCCAAAGACTTGGCCTTTTTTAACATCTAGTGAAATATTGTTTAACGCAATTTGTTCGCCAAAAGTGCGACTTAGATTTTTGATTTGTAATATTATATTTACGTTTTGCATTTGAGACCTCGATATAATTTATTTAGCCTGTTAATTAGGTTTAATTAATTTATTGTTTCAGTTCGTTAGTTAAAACTATGCACTTTAGTGCAAGGCTTTAGCATTATTTTGTAGGGTGTGCACGGTTTTTTGTGCCCACCATTGCTTAAATATGAAGCTTGAAATGGTGGGCAGAAAAAATTGCCCACCCTACTTTTGCTCATATATGTAAATGACTTTTAGTCATTTCAATTTAACCTTTGGACTTTTAGTCCATAGTCGTTGAGTTATTTTTTTAAAGATAATTCTTTAAGACGATTGATCAGGCTTGTAATCGATATATCCATTTGACGAGCCTCAGCCAATAACCCTTTTATCTTTTCATCAATAATTCTATTTCTCTCAGAATCAGATAAAGGCGAAGCCTTACCAGAAACAAATGTGCCAGCCCCTCGCTTTTTATAAAGCCAGCCAGCGATTTCAAGTTCTCGATAAGCACGTGCAACCGTATTGGGATTAACCAAAATTTGCTCGGCTAGCACTCTGATGGCGGGTAACTCTTGATCCGTCACTAGTCTTTTTGATGAGACTAGGTGCTTGACTTGATTAATGATTTGCAGGTAAACCGGCACCCCATCATTTTGATTAAGATGAATATCCATTATTAATGTTTAAAATCCAATTTCATAATTGTATTAATACAATAGTACAATATTGATAAAGAATGCAACTTTTTATTTAAAATAATTTGAGGGAAAACGGTTACAATGGCACAAACTCATCGAAATTTAGTGTTGATATACGAATTCAAGAGGAAGTTAAATGTCTGTATTTAAGGAATTATTAAGTAGAAAATCTCATAATAAATTAGTCGCCCCAGCACCTTGTGAAACACAGGTTGAACAAATGATGAAACTAGCTCTTAGAGCACCGGATCATGCGCTGTTAAAGCCGTGGCGGTATCAGGTTTTTACCGGTGATTCTCTCGTTCAATTAGGCGAGTTTTTTGCGCAAGCAAGTGAAATTGAAAACCCTGAATTAACTGCTGATAAACTCGACAAAATCAAAGCTAAACCGCTTAGAGCGCCAATGGTAATTGTTGCCTCAGTTTTAATAACAGAACATCCCAAAGTGCCAGAAATCGAGCAATATTTATCTGTAGGCGCGAGTGTTCAAAACCTTTTAATCGGTGCTCACCTAATGAATATTGGCGCAATATGGCGAACAGGTTCATTGTGCTTTAACCGTCATTTGATGGATTTATTAAGGCTTAAAACTAATGAGTCATTGGTTGGTTTTATCTATTTGGGACAAGAAGACGGTGATAAAAAATCACCAAAATTTGCCAAACAGGACGAATTTGTGAGCTGGAAATAGGTTGTTGAATAAGTAACAAGATGTAAACAAGCACTAACAAATTCTATTAAACTTAATAATAACAATAAGTTACCCTTAAATATTCCTTTCGTAAGACAACTTTGACTTCTACTGATATGGTGTTATAGTTATATACAACACCAAGCGGTAGAGTTGTTTCGATTAATCTACTGTCTAATTTTGTAATACCAATTGAAAGAGAGTCAATTATGGTCGCAATGAAATGGAATGATCAGCAACCTATCTATAAGCAACTCAAAGAAAAAGTGATTGAGTTAATTATTGATGGTGAAGTGTTAGAAGGCGAAGCGGTTCCATCCGTTCGTCAAGTAGCATCCGATTATCAAATAAATCCATTAACGGTTTCAAAAGCTTATCAAGAGCTAGTGGATGAATCGATTCTGGAGAAAAGACGGGGGTTAGGTATGTTTGTAAAAGAAAATGCTAGAGAAGCGCTGTTAACCAATGAGAAAAAACACTTTTTGGAAATCGAATGGCCTGCAATCATAAAACGAATCTCACGATTAGGTTTTTCACTTTCTGAATTGAATAAAGCATCTGATAACGATGATTTAGTTTTGGAGAAACAATAATGAGTGCATTAATTGAAGCGAAAGGTTTATCAAAATCTTACGGTAGCTATAAAGCGTTAGATAATGTTGATTTTACCGTTGAACGCGGTCGAGTTGTTGGTTTAGTCGGTCCTAACGGTGCCGGTAAAACAACCATTCTTAATGCTATTTTAGGATTAACCTCTTTTGATGGCGAGTTAACGGTATTAGGTTTAAAGCCCAATCAAAACCGTCATCAAATCATGCAAAAAGTGAGCTTTATTTCTGATGTGGCAATCTTACCAAAATGGTTAGTGGTTGAAAATGCCATTGAATATGTGAATGAAGTTCATCCCAAATTTAATAAAGATAAAGCACTTAAATTTTTAAGTAAAACAAAGATTCCAATGAAAGCAAAGGTAAAAACATTATCTAAAGGCATGGTGGCTCAATTACATTTGGCTTTGGTTATGGCAATAGACGCAGAATTATTGGTACTAGACGAGCCTACATTAGGTTTAGATATTTTGTATCGAAAGAATTTTTATAATCAGTTGTTAAGTGACTTTTTTAATGAAGACAGAAGTATCTTGGTGACCACTCATCAAATTGAAGAAATTGAAAACTTATTAACGGATTTAATTTTTGTAAAAGATGGAAAAATCATTCTTAATGAGTCGATGGATTCGGTTAAGCAAAAATACGTTGAAGTGATGGTTGGTAAAGATCAAATAGAGTCCGCAAAAGCACTTAAMYYYWTMAKTRAAMNCRAWGWYTYYRNAYGNAAAGYMWWKKTAWWWRMAKKTGGAGATAGAGAAGCGCTTGAAGCTTTAGGTGAAATTCATTCACCTAGTGTTGCTGATATCTTTGTTGCTAAAATGGAGGAGGTTTAATCATGAATGCATTTACAGTTTTATTAAAAAGAGAATATTGGGAACATAAAGGAGCGATATTTTATACTCCCGCGATTATGGCTGGCGTGTTTGCTGTTTTAATGATTATTGCAGGGATAACAGGTGATACCTCAATTAGTGTGAATCAAAGTGAAACAAATCACTTTGCCGAGCACTTGCCCAAATTAGTCGACAAATTCGAGAACCTTTCGGAACGAGAGCAAAAGCAAGGAGTGCAAGTTGCATTATATGGAACATTGTTGTTCTTTGGCGGGATTATGCTATTAATTAGTCTTTTTTATTGTTTAGGCTGTTTATATGATGAAAGAAAAGACCGTAGTATTTTGTTTTGGAAGTCTATGCCAGTTTCTGACACTAAGACAGTCTTGTCAAAATTTGCAACGGTCTGTTTCTTAATCCCTGTAAGCTATTTTGCCGTTATCACAGCATTTCAAATTTACATGATGTTATTTTCAACCGTTTTAGCTTGGTTTGGCGGAAGTTCTGGAGCCATGATTTGGGCATCGTCTAACTTATTTGGTGTCATGTTTAACGGTTTGATGGCGATGTTAGTGGCTATGCTTTGGTTGTCTCCTTTTTGGGCTTGGTTGATATTTGCATCGTCATGGGCAAAAAAAGTAGCATTTTTGTGGGGAGCTTTACCAATCATCATGCTTACCATTGCAGAAGGATGGATATTTAACACCAGTAACTTTATTGAGATGCTTGCGATGAGAGTGGCTAAAACTTTCACGATTATGAATTCCAACTTGCACTTTACAACTCATAAAGAAATATTTGATATAGAAGTGATGCGTTGGTATGAAGTGTTTGGAAATTCAGAGTTTTGGATAGGATTGATTGTTGCTGGAGTTTTCTTATCCGGCGCTATTTATACTCGAAGTGTTAGGAATGAAACTTAGTATGATTAAAAATGAAAATAATTGATTGAGTAGCCGTAATAAAACGTCTGCTCAATCGTTATAATAAATAGAACCAGTATAGAAAAAATTGAATATAAATTGACCAGCTACTACAATTGTGGTAGCATGTTAGAAATTACTAGTTAACCTAGTAGGAAAGGAAAAATATCATGAACTTAAACCGAAAAAGCTCAAAAGCAACTACTAAAGTTAGCTTTGTTGTTTCTATCATTATGTTAGTTGGACTTGCTATAACAATTCAAGCACAAGGTCTACCAGTTGACTATTTAGTGGATAGCGGAGCGCAGGTTTGTAAAGTTGGCTTTATTGAACTTGTTTCAATATTACTTTGGTAGTTTTATTGTAAAATAAGTTTTATAAATTATTTTAAAAACGGAGCTTGTCTCCGTTTTTTTATGTCCATGGATGGACTGTATGCAGTAAAGAGGCATGGATGCCGGTACTGCGATGTCCAAGGATGGACTGTATGCAGTAAAGAGGCATGGATGCCGGTACTGCGATGTCTAAGGATGGACCGGCCGTTTTTTGCTCCATGCAAAAACTGCACTTCCTACATCCGTGTAGGGCGTATGTAGCAATGAACCAAGGATGGCGATGCGACGATGTACTACAATTGATGTATCAGCTGGCATTAATAATTGTTGGGTTTCGCTGCGCTCTACACCAACCTACAATTAGAAAATACATGTGCTTTTACTCGATTAGGAAACAGTTGTCGGCTTGTGGCGAGGATGTTTTTTGTTTTAGATAATCGGATAAACAAATGGTTTGGACCAATTCAGTTAAGATTCAGCATTCAGCACGTAAAATAGGTTTATTACTTAATTAATCTATTTGTTCTAATGAAAAACTCCATACTTAAACGCGCATCAATGGTAGCACTAATTCTTTTGCCAACTCTCACTATCGCACACGACATTCGAATTGATTCTCGTTCCTCACATAATTATGATAGGGACTTATCGGCATCACTGTTTACAAGCTACGAATCGAATGGTACAGATTTTATTTCTACTATTGGTTTATCAACTAACCTAATTCAAGCTGATCATTTTGGCGTACAATTTAATACATCGATTGCTAACGCCGAAGTGCTAGCGAGCGATGGCTATTTAGAAGAATATTCAGCTTGGCAAGTGGGTGTGAAAGCGGGTTATTTTGGTCGTGTATCAGTGTTTGTAGAAGCAGGTTTTGATTTAACAGAAGCTATTTTTAACGACGTTCGAGATGATGGCCATAGCGTTGTTTATACAAATGATGGAGTGACCATTTACGAAGAATACGATGGTTACTCAAGAAACGACGTCGATATTTATTTGGGTGCGGGTGCGGGGATCAATCTGGGTAAACTTTCTTTAGAAGGYATTGTTAGATGGCGTGCAATTGATGGCGATTATTGGCAAGCCGATTCGGAATTTTTTAGCGGAATGCAGGTGTCATTCAATTTCTGATGGGTATACAACTGGCAAACGATGTAAGGAGCGATAACCACAGTCCAGAGCTGAGTTTCGTCTTTGCAATTTTGGTTGATCCAATTGGGTGTAGCAAATTGAATCAGATTTTTTTCAATCAGGTGCTCTAACTGTTCAGCATCGTTGTCCGATATTTTAGAGGCTACTTCTATTAAATCGCAACTTGGATCAACGGTAAGTAATTTGCCTTGTGCAAAATAAACTTCTAACTCTTTCCAGGTGAGTATAGCGGTTTCTTGATTGAGTTTTTCTTTTGTTGTTAGTTCAACTTTTTCAGGAATGGGTTTTGTCATATTTGAGAGCTTACATGTCGGAGAATAGGTGTTTATGGCCGGATAATAGCAGGTTTAGTGGTTATACTTTCAATAATTTGACAGGATTTAACAATTTACAAACGGATACTATGTTTTAATCAGGGATAGCTGTTTTAATAAGGAATAGTAATTTTTCTAGCATTATTAACTAAAGAGAGGATAAAAGTATGAAATTTAAACCCATGCAAATTATTTTGGTCTTATTAGCGGTTACCAATATTCAAGTGATTAACGCTGAAACTCAAAAGAGCGATTTAAAAGCTCAAGTGGTTTTAGTCGACGGGAAAAAATTTAGGGATTATGAATTAACAAACTATAGCCGAAGTAAAAGCCTACAAATATTGGAAAAAGATTTTAATCGGGTTTTCACTAAACTATCTTCAAAATATTTGAAAGATGGGCAATCAATTTCTATTAGTGTGACAAATCTCGATTTACCTGGAGATCTGCGTTTTAGTGTAGGTCCTAATCACCAGGATATTAGAATAGTTAAAGATATTAGCCCAATGAAATTAGCCTTTAATTACAAAGTTCTAGCTAATGATGGAAGTGTGGTATCGGAAGGTGAATATAAAATTAAAGAGTTTTTACATCTATCATCCAGCTCTATGCGATTAAGGCATCGTGGCAATTTGGCTCATTTTATGCCGTTATTAGAGAAATGGTTTAAGTCGGAATTCTCGTAGATAAACTATTATTGAGTTAGTTTAAAGTTTGTCAGAATCGATATAGTTTTTAAATGCGACTAATAGACCTAAAGCTATAAATGCTCCGGGTGGTAAAAGAGCCAACAAAAAAGGCTGTTCTGAGGTAAAAACTTGAACAGTCAGTTCTTTTGCCCAATCTCCAAAAAGTAGGTGAGCGCCATCTAATAAAGTCCCTTGTCCTAAAAATTCTCGTAGCGCACCTAATAATACAAGTACTAATGTAAAACCAACGCCTTGAGAGAGCGCGTCTATCAATGATGCTGTTGGTGTATTTCTGCTGGCAAACGCTTCCGCTCGTCCAATAATCATGCAGTTAGTAACGATTAATGGAATAAAAATTCCCAAAATTAAGTATAAATCATAAGTGAAAGCGTTCATCAGCAATTGAATGGTGCTCACTAATGACGCGATCAACATAACGAAAATAGGTATTCGGATTTCGTTGGGGATAATGTTCCTAACCAGTGAAACGGTTAAATTTGATCCAATCAAAACGAATGTGGTGGCAATCCCTAAACTTAGCCCATTGATCATACTTCCGGTGACTGCCAATAACGGACATAAACCTAATAGTTGAACTAACGCCGTATTATTGCTCCAAAGTCCATTTTTTATAATTTCTGATGTTTGCATATTCAATAACTGCCTAGTATTCAGCCTTTTTTATTCGTTTTTAGCATGAGTTGAATTTTTAACTATTTATACAAGTAGTATGTTGTATTCATTGGTTATATTAGCGTTAAATCTATAAAAAAAACTTTAACTTTTTTACAATGATGAACAAACTTAATGTTTTACTTTAAGTTTGTTACTTAACCTGCTGAATTCATTTCCTATTCAAAAATACCGCCATAACACTTTCAGTAAATTACGTTTAAGTCCTTGTAGTATAAGAAAAA
>NVTT01000015.1 GCA_002401655.1 Gammaproteobacteria bacterium
GTATCTAGCTGTTCTTTTTGCTCACCCAAAGTGATAATTTTACTAGTCTGGAAAACAATGAATGCAATAAATAAAGCAGCTGCGATACTGCTGACTTTAGTCAAAAATAAACCCAACTCAGACTTCTCTTTCTTTGGCTCATATTTATCTTGCATTAAATTGATAACGCTAGCATTAGAGAAGGTTTTAGCTAGTAGTGTTTGTTTACTTTCAATAGTCGTTATGTTTGTAGCAAATCGTCCAATAGGCAACTCTTTAATGAACTCTGAAGTATCTAAAGAAGAAAATATATTGAGTGATATTGCAATTGCTAGCATTTCATCATTACTTTCATCTTGAGAGTCTGAGTTAGAACTAGTGTCCGCATTAGAATTCATGTCTTCAGATAACTGTTTTTGAATTAGCCAGCTAAAATCATCTGGATGACAGGTCCAAACATTTCCTTTTGTATTAATTATCGAACAATTTGACTCTTCAAGTAAGACACTATAGCCATCCTCAGGAGTCAAAATCAGATCTTGTTCTAATAGAATTTGTTCTAGCTTTATTTCTGCAGATTCAAATTGTGATAGAAGAGATTCTAAGTAATCTGTTTCAACTCCCCTTACACTTACCAGTTTGTCTTTTCCAAATTCCTTATACGCATAAAATAATGAAGCAACTGATGTAGCCACTTCGTCTTCCATCATGAAWGGGATMGCTTTTCTCATCAGTTTAGRATTACGRTTAGGGATTTCTAATTCRGCACTKACGATATCTTGRGAGGATAAGATTAAACTCACTTTYTTMAACTCTGCCATATCAGCCAAACAACTTAGRTCMGCTTTYAAAATCTCTTCGCTTTTTAATTCATAGCTCTCACTAATATTYTCTTCTTTATTYAAATCAKTAYYAGATAARTYGAYATTATCRRCACCWWCAAGCTTCCAAGTYAAAGTGACTTGYTCACTATCRCCCCAAAATATTAATAAATYTTTCATTAGTCTTTYCCAAAATATCGTGAGACAAYCTTAAAAYGGTTRCTATCGTCTTTTACAAATARAGTTGTCATAAATACYTTYGTAGTATTTATTTGTGCTTTMGATTTCATTTGAAAGTAACGACTMGTATCYGTCAGSCKCGATTTCAAATGACTACTTATYTTTKYTTGYGTTCCYAATTCATCCCAAAAYYCYTGCATATCATAGCCCTTTTCTGGACGGGAACTAATCAGATCTTTAACCTTCGATAAATCAACTTTTTTACCTAATGCGGCGTGCAAAAGATGCACGCTATCAGAAGTAATGGTATTAACATTTAGTTGGTTTTCCTTAGCGTCGGGTAAAACACAAATATCTTCGTCAATCAAAGCACTAATTTCTCGATTAAATGAGCGCACGGCCAATATTTCACTTTTATGTGCAATTATATCATTCGCAGGTAGATAAGGAATTTCTAATCCTTGGTAATAAAGATCCTCAACACCATCCGGCCCGCTAGGTGTAGAATCCTCATCAATCCAATCTCTTAGTTCAGCCGCTAATGCCGCCGGCTTTATCTGTGAATCAACTAAAACTGACTCTAAATAATCGGTAAATATTTCTTCACCTATTGTCTTTTTATTTTGGTTATTAGCATTAAGTGAATTTTGATTTGATGAAGAAGGATTTATAGGTTGCGGACCGACCAACGATTGATTGGATTGATTATTTTTTCCTGTTTGGTTACGATTATTTCGTTCTTTGTCACCTAAAGTATTTAGATTAAAACAACTTTGCATATCTTTTATAGTTGCCGTCATTCCGCCACCGTCAATCGGAAAAGTAATATTACTTTGAGCCCAAGCTTGATTCAAGTGCACTTTATCGTCCTTTTCTTTATCAAAACCCTTTTGCAAATAAATTTTTGCCAACTCTTCCATACCAATTAGATAAGAATAAGCCTGATCGCGATGGATCATGTTTCTTGCTAAGGTACTTTGATAAGTAACTCTTTTATTAATTTCTACAATCAATAAAGCAACAAAAGCGACCACTAAAATAACAGTAATTAATACTGTTCCTTTTTGTCTTTTATCAAGTTTAATTAACTGATAATTCATCGCAAAACACTAGGATCTGATAATACAAATAAACGATTGACCAATCCGAGGTCAGATAGCTCTAACGTCACTCTTACTGCTACCGGCAAAACTTTGGTCGTCGGCGAGTCTGAGTTCACTCCCTCCAACGAACTACCCTCTGCGACGCTAACAGGCCAGTAGTCATTCCAATTTTCCCCATCATAAAAATCAAACTTAATACTTTCAATATTTTCTAATAAAGGCCGGTTTAGTCCTTGTTCAAAAATCATACCATCGGGGAAACTAAAGCTTACTCGGCGTAAGATTTTATCTTTCACAAAATAAGTCAGTTTCTCTAAATTAGAACGCTTTAAACCAGCGGGGTTTCTTCTTCCCATACGTGTCAAATTAAGATGAGGCGAACCTAATCCATCATCACTAGATAGATTATCTTTTTTGTCGCCGAATTCATCTCTAAATTTTCTAGGCGCTAACTGCTGTATATCATCTGAAATAAATAACCAAGCTCGCTCAATTGAATTATAACGATTACCTGTATTTTCTATACTTGTTTTAGCTAACGTTGCACGATCTAATAAAGTGAAGGCCGCCACACCAATAACGGCCGAAATCGCCATCGCTATTAGAATTTCTAAAAGTGTAAACCCTTTTTGATATCGGCTAATTTTAGCCAAATTGAGTTTTTGATTCAAATCGAGTTTCATTTTTTTATCGCCTTATTAGCGATAAAACCAATAAACCGAGTCGTCGGATTTTCATCCTTTTCTTCAAACCTAACTTCTACTTCAACTTGGCGTAATTCTTTTTCAGTTGTTTTTGAAACAGTCTGGAGCCAATACCAAGTCTTTGGCTCGTCTACAGAGCCAGCCATTATTGCACTACCACGAGTGACTCCAATATTAGGCCATTTTTTTTCTAGCCGAGTTTCAGCTAATTGATTCATTGCAACCCAATGAGCAATGGTTTTTTGTGAGGCATTTTTCTGAGCAAACTGATAGTTAGATATTTGAGTGATCAATCCAACAGCGGCGTAACCAAAAATTGCAAGTGCTATTAATATTTCCAATAGAGTAAATCCTCCCATCTTAAGATGAGAGTGATTTAGAATATTATTGGTTTTATAAAACGGCATTTTAATGGTTTAAACTCTTTTCTAAAACTCATCTTTTTCAAAGTTTCGATCTAAATCTTGAAATAAATTTCCTTCAAGGGGACCTTCGTATTTTAGTTCACCGGTTAAGAAGCCTCTCACACGGAAAAAATAGCGTTCATCATTTCTAGCGTTTTTATCTGACACCGCAATGCCAATTGAAAATTGGTTTTGCTCGCCACTGGATAAAAAATAGATCTGCGGTGGGTCTAGTTTTTTCTCAGATTTATCATCTTCTTCGAAGATATCGATTTCTTCTTCAAAGATATTAACCTCATCATCAAAGGAGCTAAATAGGTTTTCTTCATCTAAAGTGAGATTTATTTCTAATCCTTCAGCAAATTCATGTCTTCCGAGTTCAGGAAATTCTGAAATCTCCTGCCATTCGGCTACCTTAGGTTTTCTTTTTCCATCTGTTAAATTTTTATTCGAATTGTTATTTCCGTCTTTATTTCCAATTTTTTGATCCGAGCCGGACTTACTGTCCGATCCATCATCATCCACCAATTCTAAAAACTGATATCCTTTATCATCGATGGTTAAACCAAACTCTCGGTTTAGTAAAATCGACTGATCTCTCACTAATTCAATGGCAGCAACTAATCTAAAAATTTCTTGTTTTGCCAACTTGTCAGATGAACCGCTTAAATTAGGCAAAGCTACAGCAACCATAATAGCCATGATTGCCATAGCGATCAGTATTTCTAATAAACTAAAACCTGATTGCTTTTTTAACTTAAACATTTAATGAAATCTTTTGAACTTATTAGTTATAAATTTACTGTTCACCGGTTTTAAAGGCTTTGATGACTTGATCGACATTCCAGTTACCAATATCAATATTTGAGCCTTCGCCACCTTCTTCTCCATCAGCACCTAGCGAATAAATATCGTACTCACCAAATTCACCTGGAAACGAATATTGATAGGGGTTTCCCCAAGGATCATTATTTAATTCAATATAACCTCGTCTTGAATAATTACTCGGGATTGGACGACTAGATGGTTTTTGCGATAATGCTTCTAACCCCTGCTCGGTTGTTGGATACATAAAGTTATCCGAGCTATATTGAATTAACGCAGATTTAATAGCACTAATATCACCTTTAATTCGGATCAAACTGGCTTCTTCTGTTTTACCTGCAAACTGTACCACCATGACGCCACCTAATATCGCCATAATTGCCATTGCTACTAATATTTCTAACAGAGAAAAACCGGATTGTCGTTTCATATTTGGTCGCTGTTTCATTTTAAACCTCTTAAATATTCAAATTCTAAATTAAATAATTTTCACCACAGAGGACACAGAGTAAAAGCATTAACCTTCAACTTTCACGATCTCTCTATGTCCTCTGTGTCCTCTGTGTCCTCTGTGGTAAATGTTTTTATCTTTTATCTTTTATCTTTTTAGGTGAGCGTATTACTCAATTCAAACACTGGCAACATAATCGCCAATACAATCATAAAAACAAATGCACCCATGATTAAAATCATAATTGGACCGATAAGATCCATCATCACGCTCACCATATTATCAAACTGTACTTCTTGATTATCGGCGGCACGATCTAGCATTTCTTCAAGTCGTCCAGAGCTTTCACCACTAGCGATCATATGCAACATCATCGGTGGAAAATAACCACATTGTTGTAAAGAAACCTTAATGCCTGAACCCTCACTCACTCTAGTTGCAGCTTCTGCCACAGCAACCTTTAGTTCAGCGTTTGTCATAACATCACCGGCAATTTTTAATCCTTCTAATAAAGGCACGCTACTAGCGTTAAGGATAGCCAAAGTTCGTGCAAACCTTGCAGCATTGAGACCTCGGATAACTTTACCGATAATCCAAGCATTTATTTTCCATTTATCCCACTTTAATCTTAAACTCGGTGATCTTAGTAAATACTTAAATCCTGAAACCATTGCAAAAATAATAATAAAAGTCAGAACGCCCCATGATTGAACATAATCACTTAATGACAATAAAGCCTCGGTTAACCAGGGTAATTCTTGTCCTGATTTAGTAAAGCTTTTTGTAATTTCCGGAACAACTGAGCCTAATAGAAAACCAACAATACCGATGCTAACTACCGAGAGAATAACGGGGTAAACCAAAGCACCTGTTATTTTTTGAGAAATTGCTTGGCGCGATTCTGTGTATTCAGCTAAACGTTCTAAAACTAATTCTAAATGTCCTGACTTTTCACCGGCAGCGACCATAGAACGATATAAGTCTGAAAAAACTCGTGGGTATTCACTTAATGCATCCGCCAAAGTATGCCCTTCAACCACTCTAGCGCGAATTCCTAAAAGCATGGTTTTCTGTTTGGTTTTTTCACATTGCTCGGCGACTGCTTTGATAGTTTCTTCAACTGGGATAGCCGCCCGAATTAACGTGGCTATTTGTCTGGTAATCAACGCTAAATCGGCAGCGCCTATTTTTAGTTTACTCACTCCAGCTWGTGTCGCAGTCCCGCTACTTTTATCACGTTTATTGATGCTTTCAACACCAATCGGAATGAGCTTTTTTTCCTTTAATAACTGCCTAATCTGGCGAGGTGTATCGCCTTCCATGACACCTTTTATTTGTTTGCCTTTGGTATCGAGAGCAACATATTCAAAAGCAGCCATTAGTCTTCTCTAGTGACTCTTAAAACTTCTTCTACGGTGGTGAGCCCTTCAAGCACTCTTCGTTTCCCATCTTCACGGATGCTAAAGCCTTTCTGCCTTGCGTGTTTTTCAATTTGTAACTCCCCAGCGCCACTGTGAATCATGGCTCTGGTTTCTTCATCTACCGTAACCAACTCAAAGATCCCTTGTCGTCCTTTATAACCCGAATGATTACATTCGCCACATCCTTTTGCATGAAATATTGTTGGCGGTTTGTCCGCATCAAAATTCATTAACTCACATTCTTTTGGATTAGCGGGCTTCGACTCCTTACAAATTGGGCAAAGCACTCGGACTAATCGTTGAGCTAACACCCCAAGTAAACTAGTCGATAGTAAAAACGGTTCGATCCCCATATCTTGTAAACGGGTTACCGCTCCTGATGCCGTATTCGTATGCAAGGTTGAAAGTACCAAATGTCCTGTTAAACTTGCTTGAACGGCAATTTCTGCTGTTTCTAAATCACGAATTTCACCCACCATCACTACATCGGGATCCTGTCTTAAAATTGCACGCAACCCCGTAGCAAAAGTCATTTTAACTTTACTATTCACTTGGGTCTGACCGATTCCATTTAGCAAATACTCCACAGGATCTTCAACCGTAAGAATATTGCGTGTGGCATTATTAAGTAGTGTTAATCCCGCATAAAGTGTTGTTGTTTTACCTGATCCAGTGGGTCCTGTTACTAGAATAATTCCATGCGGTTTATGTAATAGGCTATCCATTTCTTTCTTGATATGATCTGGCATCCCTAAGTGAGAAAAATCTAATCTTCCCGCTTGTTTATCAAGCAATCTCATAACCACTCTTTCGCCATGACTTGATGGGATCGTTGATACTCGAACATCAACACCTCGGTTGGCAATTTTTAGGGCGATTCGACCATCTTGAGGAACTCGTTTTTCGGCAATATCAAGTTTTGCCATAACTTTTATTCTTGAAACTAATAGCGGAGCAAGCTTTTTACTTGGGCTTAAAACTTCTCGTAAAACACCATCAACACGAAAACGGATTTTTAAATTATTTTCGAATGTTTCAACATGAATATCGGAAGCATTTTCTTTAATTGCTTCGGTTAACAAGGCATTGATTAATTTAATAATTGGCGCATCGTCATCCGCCTCTAATAAATCTTCAGTTTCAGGAAGTTCGTCGGCCAATTTAAATAAATCTAAATCATCACCAATATCTTCCATGGCAGCCATGGCTTCACCGGCATTATCTTGATAAACCTTACCAAGATTAAATTCAAAATCTTCGTCAGAAACTTCTTGAAAATGAATCTTTTGTTTAGCAAATCGTCTCGCTTCAGAAATTGATTTAATACTGACATCTTGTTTCACTAAAGCGGTAAGAAGATCTTCTTCTTTATTAAAAGTGATTAGTACGCCATGTTTTTTTGCAAAGGAAAAAGGTAGGCGAATATTTTCTAATTCTTGCCTTGCTACTTCTTTTGAAACATCTTCAGTTTTACCGTTATCAATACTGGAATGTACATCATCCACAACAGATTCAGAGGTCGATTCATGAACCTCTTTTTTTTCTGAATTTCTGATTAAATCACTAACTGCCATCTCTTTAACCTATTCGTTATTTGCTTTAGGTGGCAGAGGTGCAATAGGTGAATGTTCCGCCTCTACATCATCTAGCATTTGGTTAGCCTTATTAAAACTCGGAGGGAGCGCAAGTGAATCGTTCCATTCAGGCAATATTTCTGGATCGGTAAATGGCATTAAAGAGATGCCTCTTAATTTTTTATCTAACTCCATAGCGCGCATATAATTATATTTAGCCGAGCTAATCTTATTAATATCACCTATATCAGTAATAATAGTAGGGCGAATAAAAACCATTAAATTAGTTTTTCTTTTAGTGGTWGCGCTGGAWCGAAATAATGCTCCYAARAAWGGWATATCACCTAAAATAGGSAYTTTTTGTTCACTTTCYTGRATRTCRCTATCRATTARYCCRCCTAATACAATGGTTTGCCCACTRTTKACCAAAACYGTTGTTTTGATAATTCGTTTATTGGTAACAACATCGACCGATGTACTCCCTGCAATCCCAGACACTTCTTGTTCTATTGATAATACAACCGCGTTACCTTCATTAATTTGGGGTGTAATTTTAAGCTTAATTCCTACATCTAATCTCTCCACAGACTGAAATGGATTGGCATTACCACTGCCTAATTGTGAGCCAGTAATAATTGGTATTTCCTGACCTATACTAATAGTGGCTTCTTCGTTATCAAGCGTAGTTAAACTCGGAGTTGATAAAACATTTGACTCAGTATCAGAGGCTAATAGTTTTAAAAGTCCAGCCCATGATTTACCATCTGAAAAACCTAACAATGCACCAGTAACACCAGCAATAGCTTGCGCAATTCCTTGCCCATTGTCTCCACCATCACTGCCTGGTGTTGTTGATGTCACGGTTCCATCTGGCGCGGTTGTTGTTACTGTTGAACCACTCGTATTCCCTCGATTGCTCAAGACTCCACCTAGAATGCTAGTGAGAGATGGCGTCGTATTAGAAAAATTAACTAAACCTCCTTCACCTGCCCATTGGACGCCTAACTCCTTATTTAATGTCTCTGAAAGTTCAACAATAATCGCTTCAACATGTACTTGCTGACGGCGAATATCTAATTGATTAATAACCGAATCAAATGATTTCATAATATCAGGTGGTGCAGTAATCACTAAAGAATTTGTTTCCTGATGAGCTTTGATTGAATATCCCTTATTAGAGCCTCGTCTTGAGCTTGAGCCTTTCTTTTTGGCGTCATCCGTTTGAATAGAATCCCCGACACCTTCAAGTAATGTCGCTATTTCTTCAGCTTTAGCATAATGCAAATGTCTTACCTTAGTATTACCCGCATTTTTTATGGGTGAATCTAATTTTGCTATTAACAGCTTTAATCGCAAAGACGATTTACTATTAGCACTTAATAAAATGCTGTTGGTTCTCTCGTCTGCAACAAAACGAGGCTTATTGACATCACCCTTTTTTGATCCAGAATTTGCTTTTTCTAAGGTTTCTAGAATTCTAACCACTTCAGTTGCAGAAGCATGCTCTAAATCAATCACTTCAATTTCTTGGTTACTTTCTTGATCTATTTTTTCGATGATTTTAACTAAACGATCAAGATTAGCCGCTGTATCGTGAATAACGATCACATTGGTTGGTTTGTATTGTGCCATGTGACCTTGTTGAGGGATCAGTGTTCTTAATAACGGCACTAACTGACTAACATCAACATTATCAACCTTGATCACTCGAGTGACTAATTGATCACCGTGATATTTTTTACCTTTGGTATACACTTCAACCGAATCTTGCTTAGCGGTTTGTAATTGTTCTATTTTATATAAATTGCCCGTTTTAACCGCGCTAAATTGATGCACTTTTAATACGCTTAAAAATAATGCAAAAATTTCATCTTCGTCCATTTCATGTTGAGAAATAACCGTGATTTTTTTATTTCGCACTCTTGGGTCAACAATAAATGTTTTTCCTGTTAAACGGCTAACCATTTCAATAAAAACACCAATATCGGTTTCTTTTTGATTTATGGTCGCTTTATCCGCTGAGACGCTGGTTGAAAAAATAACTAAACTGATTAAAATYAAGGTTAGTTTTGTAGTGACTTTTTTAAACATTGCTGATTTCCCTAATTCTGGTATTGCTAAATCTATTTTCTCTAAACTTGGTTTTACCACTTTTTTGATCTTATTTAGTGCTTTATTTTTTTCTATTTTATTCTTTCCAATGCGCATATTATTTACCACCTTGAGCATTATTTAAATCTAATAGCAAACTGATATTTTCATTACCGCGAAGAATATCAACTTGTATATCTTGCATATTCTGAATCTCGCCAAACAATTGCATCGCATCGGATGGATTAGCCAGCGACATACCGTTAACTCCGGTAATCACGTCATTTCGCCTTAACCCTAGTTGAGTAAATAGTCGTTTATCTTTACCGGGAGATATCCTATAACCGATAGTTTCACCGTTCTTGGTCGCAGGACTCATTCTAACTAAGTCAGTTAAACTCATCGGGTTTTCTAATAGTTTTTTTCGATATTCGTTTAAGGATTTACTAATTTGTTTATTTTTTCGCTTATCTTGAACTTTTTTGTTAGTTGATTTTTTCAACGTTAATTGATTAGATTTTTTCCGCTTCATTTCCGCAGGTAAAGAATCTTTCAAACTAAGAACCTCTTTTCGTCCATTGGTTTCCAAAATCACTCGATCACTATAGACATTTCGCAAATATACCCGACCAGAGACCTCTAATTTATCATCAATAAAATAGACAGCTTGTTTACCCTTACCATCTTCGATGATTGAATTAGAGTGCGATTTATTAGTGGCTGCATAGATCCCTCTTAATTTGAGATTTAATCGCGTTTCAGGGGCATTTTCCACATCCTCAACGACTACCGGCGCTTTTTCTTGATCGCCAAACAAGTGCATGCTGACTAAACCACCTATATCGACTGAATTGTTCACCTGTGCTGATTGAGTTGATGACACTAATGTCGCTTTCTTATTAGATATATCATCTGCCATAAAGTGCAAAAATAATATCCAAAACAATTTGGCACCTAGCACCGCAATAGTGATCCACCCAGCCCATTGTATAATGGGCAACCAATTAAAATAGTTTTTGCCCCAGTTCAGTATTGTATTTGTCGATAAATTCATTAAATAAGTTAACTTTTTAAATAGTCCATAAAATATCTAGGACAATTGTTGGTACTGTTAATAAATAAGAACAGCTAGTAAAGTTTGGTTGAACCATTCAGTTTAACTCAAAACGCATAGGGTTTTAATTGTTATTTTCAGGTAAAATTGCGCCATAATCTTCATTTTAACAAAATAACTAAACGTAGTGGCTCTCAAAGAGGGTTAATTTAGGCTAAATTACTTTCATGGCTAAACTCAAAGATTCCAATTTACCAAAGAATGGACACTCCCTAACCAAGATTCGTTTAGACAAATGGCTATGGGCTTGTCGATTCTACAAAACCCGAGCGATTGCCAAACAAGCAATTGAAGGTGGAAAAGTGCATTATGATAGCATTAAACCTAAAACTGGTAAGATTATAAATGTAGGCGATAAAGTTAAATTACGCCAAGGTTTTGATGAAAAAACAGTCATTATCGTAGAGCTGAGTGATATTCGCAAAAATGCTACTTTCGCACAAACACTTTACCAAGAGACCGAAGAAAGCGTCATTAAAAGGCAAGAAATTACTCAAATGCGTAAATTATCTGCTCCAGCTACTCAAGGTAAGCCGGATAAAAAACAGCGCAGGCAGATCCATCGTTTTAAAACCGGCGAATAGATCCTCAAATCTAACGTATTTACCCTTTAATCCGAACGTTCTAGGATGAAGCTCCTCTCTTTGCTAATAATCTACCTTCTGCCGGAGGTTTTTTAGTTTTCCCTTTTGCGTCTTTTTGTCCATTCTTTTGGTGTTAGAC
Organism: Gammaproteobacteria bacterium; assembly: GCA_002401655.1. Taxonomy (GTDB): domain Bacteria; phylum Pseudomonadota; class Gammaproteobacteria; order Enterobacterales; family Kangiellaceae. Next base: position 11,391 of record NVTT01000015.1, read on the forward strand.
GCTTTACTTGGCCTAGTTACTTTACGTGTTTTTTGAACGTGGGTGGCTTGTTTTATCAATTCAACCAACCGTTCGATTGCATCTATCCTATTTTTCTCTTGAGTTCTAAATTTTTGCGCCTTAATAACGATGACTCCATCCGTCGTTAGTCTAGAGTCAGAAATATTGAGCAACTTTTCTTTGATTTCATCGGCCAGTGAAGATTGCTGAATATCGAATCGCAAATGGATTGCTGACGAAACTTTATTAACATTTTGTCCGCCAGCCCCTTGAGCACGTATTGCTGTAAGTTCTAGCTCTTCAATATTCAGATTTATCTTTTCGGTAATTTTCATTGACCTAAGTTATTAACTCATTTAGCTCTTTTGATTTCACAAGTGAGTAATCTGAGAAACATCTATTTTTCAGAACTCATCATTTTGTCTCTTAATAGTCGGAATTCTGTACCTTCGTACCAGTTAGGCCATTGATTATTAGTCGATAAAATATAACCGGTATTAAAATACAACTGTAAGTCTTCTTTAGCGCCGTGCCATCCCCAATCTTCGGCGTATTCATCACATAATTGGTGATAACACTTTGCTACTCTAGCACCAATACGTTCTGCAATTTCCGCTTCCTCTGGATTCAAAGAAATAGAGCCACCGCCAACACTAAGCGCAGGTACACCTTTTATAGCTAGGCTAAAATGATCGGAACGATAATAGTAACCGCGTTCGGGATGAGGCTCTGGTGTTAATTTCCTATTCTGCTTTTCGGCAGCCGTCGCTAACACTTCCTCTAACTCGGATTTTCCATGGCCTTTAACGCTTATATCTTTTTTCCGACCAACAATATTTAAGCTATCCATGTTAATCAAACCTACTATTTTAGAAAGTGGCATTGTTGGGTTATCGGCAAAATATTTGGAACCCAAAGTTCCCTGTTCTTCCGCCGCAGCTCCCACAAAAGTAATTGAACGTCGAGGTTTTTTGTTCAAGCTCGCATAGGCTCTGGCGATTTCTAGTAAGCCTGCCATGCCACTCGCATTATCATGTGCACCGTTATAAATCTGATCGCCTTCTAGTGTTTTGTCTTGACCTAAATGATCAACGTGGGCCATATAGATAATATGTTCGTCTGTGGCTTCAGTACCTTTTAATGTTGCAACGATATTGTTCGAGCCGGACTGTTTAAAGGTTGAAGTGATTTCAACGGATGCTTTTAAACCCAAATCAACGGCCTTAAAACCAAGCACCTGAGCTTTAGCTTTTTCTACAGTAAAATCTAAACCGGCTTTTTTAAATAATTCTTTGGTTTTATCAACATCAATCCACATTTCAACATCTACTACTGGGCTACTTTTGGTTGTTCTTGGCAGGTGATATTGAGTACTCGTCCAGCCATTTTTTATAACGCTCCAACCATAGCTAGCAGGTGCTGTTTCATGGATAATAATTGCGGCCTTAGCACCTTGCCTAGCAGCTTCTTCATATTTGTAGGTCCAACGTCCATAATAGGTCATGGTTTTACCCGCAAACAATTCTGGATTGCCGGTTGCATAACCTGGATCGTTAACTAAAATAACCACTGTTTTACCGGCCACATCTAATCCAGCATAGTCATCCCAGTTATATTCTGGGGCACTAATGCCGTAACCGACAAAAACCAATTCTGAATTCTCAATGCTACGAATGGTTTCTTTTTGGCGTGTATTAGCCACGTAGTTGTTGGGGAAGTCAAATTCAATATCAGCAATTTTAAGGTTTTGGCTGACACTGGAATTAATCGCAAGTAAGTCGACTTTTTGTAGGTAGCTATCGCCATTTCCAGGTTTAATACCCAAGGACTTTAAATGTTTGATGAGGTAATCGGCGGTCAATCGATCGCCTTTTGAAGCAGGTTCTCTGCCTGCCATCTCATCTGAGGATAGGTATTTAATGTGTTTTTTGAGGTTATCGATTGAAATATCGTCGTAAACGGCCTGAAAATTCGACGGTTCAGAGATGTTATTCGACTGCTGTTTTTGTTCAGAGCACCCGCTGATGACGAATGCGATAAAAAAGTAAGAAAGTAGCGATTTGACGTTCCCTACCACTTGTTTGATTAGTTGTAACATTTGCAAAGACATTTCACGATTCCTCTTAGGATTTATTTTTGTTGGAACACAAGACCGTTAGTGTATCTGAATTTCAGGGTAAAACTCAAAACTGATCAAATAAATTACCAGATACGAGACTTATCAGAAGAGTTCAAAAACTAGATTTATTGGAAACGACTAAAAAGAAACGGTTATTTCAAATCATCGATACAATTATTGAAGCCGTTCAACTAAGTCAAAGCCACTAAAAGCAAAAAAGCTCAACCGTTTCCAGTTGAGCTTTAGAGAAGCCTTTTCATTTTTATAAATTAAACAACAATCTTAAAAATCAGCTTAGACATGGTAAAACTGCATTGACCCCCATGTTTTAGATCCAATGAGAACGAACTATTGATTCTCTCTAGTCTACTGGGACGACATTAATTCTCGCATATTGTACATCACTAAACTCTATGCGGTTACTAGTAACAAATTGAAAACTATCCTCACCGGTAAACCCGAGTTTAGGAACATAGTGAAACCTTCCATCTCTTTTAAGTTTAACTTTTCCGTTTGTTGGTGCGACCATAAGTTTGAACTTAGTATTAATTTGATCCTCACTATGAATTAATAATTTAGCAAGTAGCTCTTTATCTTGATCCACTTCAAAGTGCTGGGTGAGAGTATCTATAACTTCGAGCGTTACTGTAGCTTCCGAGTAACCGCCGTGCACATCAGTGGCTCGGTAAACGAAACTATCAGTACCGAAAAAATTCGCAGTGGGTTGATAGGTATAAGTTCCATCATTATTTAAGGTTAAACTTCCTTGACTAACGTCTTGGGTGACGGAAAAGGTTAGAGTGTCATCTTCTCGGTCACTGACATCGACGCGATCAGTCAGCGGTAAGCCATCATCAACTCTAGCATCTGAATCATTAGAAATTGGTGCTTGATTGATTTGAAACGAGCGCAAATTTGAGTCCCATCTATTGGCGGTAAGAATTTTTGTTAAATCAGCTGCGATGTCAGAAAACTTCGAGTCTGTTGTTATTTCGTCAACAATTTTAGGCGCCGTCTCGTCTTCAAAGTCTACCAAATAAAGCGTTGTAAAATTATTAATTACAGCATAACGATCATCAATCGCTTGAATATTTTCGGGAGAGCCAAACTCAGAGTTTGTTTCTATCAATTTTGGTGACGATGGGTCAGTGATATCGATCACCAGTAACCCGTTATCACCGGCAATAAAAAGCCGGTTACCGAAAACTTCCAATTGTCTGTCATAACTGGCATAAGAAATCCAGTCATGATGCGTTATAGATGGGTTAGCTGGATCAGAAATATCGACAATTGTCACATCAGTCTCTCTGGTAGTGACATACAAATAATCGCCTTTTTTGACAATATCAAGGACACTTCGAAAACGGCCGGTATCAGCGTCGGAACCAATGTCCACATTAGCGATCTCTGTGAGTCCGAGAGGGTCAAAATCATAGACGCCAATTATTGCATCAAACATGCCTACAATTAACTGACTTCCTGATTTTTCATAATCGAATGAAACTGACAAACTACCATCCAAAGTATCGGTGTCTGTTACAACAGGGTTATCAATATCAGTAATGTCTAAGGTAGACAAAATATTGTTGTGGTTTACATAGACTGTGTTGCCGTCGAGCATCCCATCATAAAAATTGAGATATCCAGCAATTCTTCCTCGTTCACTGATATTCAAATCCGAATCAATGTCAATCAGGTGGTAAGCTTGCCCCTCACCAGAAATTAAAGCAGCATCTCCATCTAAAGAGATATTGAACGGTTTGATCGATTGAGTGAAATGCCCTTGTTCGACAAACGAGTTAGAATTTGAAATATCAATAGTGCGAATTCCATCTACACCATGAAACAGCACCAGACTATCACCGTTGATTTCGGCATCTTGAATCCTAAAATCAAAAGTTAACTTCGACGCACTGATAGTTGGTGAAGAAGGGTTAGAAATATCGATGGTGCGAATATTTTTCCCTAGTTCCACGCCAACAAAATTAGTACCATCGTAATCGAGAGTATTGATCCATCTTATTGTATTAGATTCTTCATCTAAATTTACAGTGGTCACCAAGGTAGGAGAAACTTTGTTGCTGATATCAACAACCTGAAGTCCCAATCCAGTACCTATGTAAGCGTAATTACCAATAACTTCTACTTCATAAAACAATGTACCAACAGCGGCGAGAGAACCAGTTTTATACGGACTGGYCGSYTCGCTGACATCATAGATATCAAAACTATTAGCCGAGCTAATCGAATAAAGATAATCGCCGTGTTTTTGCACTTCCGCAGAAGTTACCGAGCCAACATCAGCACGTCCCAACTCAACCAAGTTAGATAAATCAGTTGCGTCAAAAACTAAAACTTCAGTGTTGCCGCGTAGCATGTACAAACGGTCACCTTCCAAGACAAATCCGTTGATGGGGGAATAAGTGTAATCGTGTACTCCAATAGATGAAATATTCTCTGGATCACTAATATCAAAAAATTCGATGGTGTATGTACAATGAACCGCCAAGGTATTTCCGTCAGCCGTCACTATATTGGCGCGAGTTCGGCAGCTGGCACTTGTGTCTGGCAGCTTAACTAAGTTGGTTGGATCGTTTAGGTCAAATTGCTCAAATTTCTTTAAGTCGCTTGCCACATACACATGATCGCCTACGACTGTTCCGTTACGATATAGCCCTGTGCCGTAAGTATCTTTTTCGACTATGGTGTAATCTCTCGCTGAGGTGCTAGTTACCGCACATACAAGAAGAAATGCTATTCCTATTCTTTTAAACATCGCTTTATCTCTCAAGTTGTAAATCACTATTATTGTTATCTTTTGGACACAAAAATAGTGATACCGAATCGGCATTTTCTTATTTAAATTAAGGAAAGTTTGATGAGTGTTGAGTAAAACTTATTCTTCCTTAAATATACAACTATTATTCGTCCAGTTGGCGCGACTTTGGAATCATGCCAGTTTAATAATTTTCCATAGTTAACGTTACGACATTTTGAAGAAAAAGTCACACAATCGTTTTGGGTAAATATTTACTATTTATATTGAAACCGAAGAGTCCTAACGTCGCCGAATTTCACTGTRAAACTCAAAACTAGTGGAATATTCGATGAAAGTTAACCTTTCAGCCATACGGCTTGAAAGGTTTTGTTAAAATATTCAGCTAAAGCCAAAAACAATACACCCCACATCATTCTGTGTTTATATCCGCGATAATTGCTAATTTCAAGTAAAATAAAGGCGTATAAGTAGTGCTCAATTTYACTGGTTACTTTTTATTCAAAAAGCATCTACTCATCACCTTATATCTAGTGTATAATGCGCGCCTTTCGCGTTGGCGACCAAGAATTCCAAAAGAATATTAACTGATTATTTAAGAATTTTAATCCCAAATTTTAACCCTAGATAGAGTAAGAAAATGACTGATTTAAGCAAATACAGAAACATAGGCATATTTGCTCACGTAGATGCCGGTAAAACCACAACTACAGAGCGAATTTTGAAGTTGACTGGTAAGATTCATAAAACCGGTGAAGTACATGACGGTGAGTCTACAACTGATTTTATGGAACAAGAAGCTGAGCGTGGAATTACTATCCAGTCAGCTGCAACCACTTGTTTCTGGAAAGATCACCGAATGAACATCATCGATACACCTGGACACGTTGACTTCACCGTTGAAGTTTACCGTTCTTTAAAGGTTCTTGATGGTGGAGTAGGTGTTTTCTGTGCTAGTGGTGGTGTTGAACCTCAATCAGAAACTAACTGGCGTTATGCGAATGATTCAGCAGTGGCTCGTATTATCTTTGTTAACAAAATGGATAGAGTGGGCGCTGACTACTTTCGTGTAATCAARCAAGTAGAAGACGTATTAGGTGCAAAACCWTTAGTGATGGCTCTGCCGATTGGCGCTGAAGACGARTTTGTTGGTGTGGTTGATATTTTAAGCGAAGAATCTTATGTTTGGGGTGAAACTGGCGCGCCAGAAGATTTCAAAATAGGTRAWGTGCCKGAAGATATGCTTGACCAAGTAGCKGAATACCGTGAATTRYTAATYGAAACAGCWCTTGAGCAAGATGATGACTTAATGGAAGCTTACTTAGATGGTAAAGAGCCTTCAATTGAAGACATCAAGCGTTGTGTCCGTGACGGAACACGTAAACTTGATTTCTTCCCTACTTATTGTGGTAGTGCATTTAAAGACAAAGGTGTGCAAAAYATTCTTGATGCGGTRGTTGATTATCTTCCRTCTCCAACAGAAGTTGATCCACAGCCATTAACYGACGAAGAAGGCACRCCWACMGGYGAATTTGCTATCGTTTCTCCAGACGAACCRGTAAGAGCRTTAGCATTYAAAATAATGGATGACCGKTTTGGCGCATTRACCTTTGTACGAGTTTAYTCGGGTGTTATCAACAAAGGCGATACATTGATTAACTCTTTCACGGGCAAATCTGAGCGTATCGGCCGAATGGTTGAAATGCATGCGGATCAACGAACCGAAATAAGCAGAGCTCAAGCCGGCGATATTATTGCTATTGTAGGAATGAAAAACGTTCAAACGGGTCACACATTATGTGATCCAAAAAATATYTGTACKYTAGAGCCAATGGTTTTYCCAGARCCWGTCATTTCRATAGCKGTAAMYCCTAAAGATAAAGGCGGWTCTGAAAAAATGGGWCTWGCRATYGGTAAAATGGTWGCRGAAGATCCAACATTTATTGTTGAAACYGAYCAAGAAACWGGCSARACYATYCTTAAAGGAATGGGWGAGCTTCACTTAGATATCAAAGTTGATATCTTAAARCGTACTTATGGYGTTGAACTAGAAGTTGGTGAACCACAAGTTGCATACCGTGAAACGATTACCAAAGARATMGAAGATTCTTACACACATAAGAAGCAATCGGGTGGTTCTGGTCAGTTCGGTAAAATTGATTACCGTATTAAGCCTGGCGAACCTGGAACGGGTTATGTTTTCACCTCTAAAGTAGTTGGTGGTAACGTACCTAAAGAATTCTGGCCTGCAATTGAAAAAGGCTTCAAATTCATGATGGCAGAAGGTGTTTTAGCTGGTTTCCCCGTATTAGATGTTGAAATTGAATTGTATGATGGTTCATTCCATGCGGTTGATTCCTCTGCAGTTGCTTTTGAAATTGCAGCTAAAGGTGCATTCCGTCAATCAATTCCTAAAGCTGGTCCTCAATTAATTGAGCCGATGATGGCGGTTGATGTATTTACACCGGATGATCAYGTTGGTGATGTTATTGGTGATTTAAAYAGACGTCGCGGWATGATYAAAGATCAAGAAGCRGGYGTWACTGGCGTAAGAATYAAAGCAGACGTTCCATTATCTGAAATGTTTGGWTATATCGGAAGCTTACGTACAATGACTTCAGGTCGTGGTCAATTCTCTATGGAATTCTCACAYTACYTACCTTGCCCWAACAGCGTTGCTGAAAAGGTKATTGAAGAAGTTAAAGCGAGAAATGCTGCTAAGAARTAAATAGYTAGCTATTTAYYRAAAGCCTCGATWGYKTAAACTATCGAGGCTTTTTTATGTTCTTAAATTAATTATTGAAAGTAATCAATCCTTACTTTTATTGACCTTACAAATATCAATCACCTTTGCTAAGGATTCATCGATATCAACCTCATTGCTATATCCAAGCCCAATCACTCTTTCGAACTTGTGTCCTTTAATTGGTAACAAGGTCAACTTTTGAGTATTAAAAAAACTAGGATGGTTAGGAACAATCGCGGCACCAACACCAGCAGCCACAAGCTCTACCGCATATTCAACCGTTTTAACCCTTGCTCTAGTATTCATTTTGATATTGTGAGGCTCTAATGAACGCATAAGTGTTCGTGTTACCAAACTAGGTCCTCTCAATATAAAGTTAAGTCCATCTAAATCCTCATACTCCAACTCTTGTTTAAAACTTAATGGATGTCCCGGAGGTAGTGCCATCATAAATTCATCTTTCCAAAAGGGAAAAAATGCTTCATCTTTTTTAACCATATTATCAGCAATAATTCTTGCGTCGCAGGTACGTTTTTCGGCGTCTACTAAAGTGAGTTCAATTCCTTTTACTGAATCGATGATCTCTTTCATCAGTAGACTCATTCGAGAAGCACCCAGAGCTGGAACAACRCCTAAACGGAATGGGCGAATATTGATCTTTCGCTGAAATGCTTGCTTGATTGAACGCGCTTGACCTGTAATTTGTTGCGCTAGCGGATACAATCGATGACCTGCATCAGTGGGAATCACGCCTCTTGTATGACGAATAAAAAGTGGTTCCCCAAGATAACCCTCTAGACTTTGAATCGCTGAGGAAATAGAGGGTTGTGAAATAAAGCAGTGCTTGGCAGCAGCACTGATGCTTTCTAATTCATACACTGATTCAAAGTATCTTAGCTCTCTTAAGTCCATTTTCGTTCCAAAAATTAAATCGATTTTAACTAATTACACTATACGTAATTCCTATATCAAACATAGTAACACAATATTATGCCTTTGAACTTGTTCCGTTTATGATTCGAAAAAATTGGCCTCTTAATGAAATTTAATAGATAAAACGACATGACTTCAAACACCCAGAAACTAGAATCTTTTTTCCACGCCATGTGGTCCGACTATTTGTMYTTAAACCCAGATGCYGRCAAAWTWTWTMARYTATTTARYCAACAAAATAARGTKRAAAATGATCACATYGCCTTGAGAACTTTTGGRTTGCCAGGAATTMGAGTAGAAGATATYGCCCGGCCTTTGGTTGAACTTGGTTATGTGGAAATACRAAGTTATCATTTTGAACAAAAGAATTTAAGAGCCAAACATTACGCGCACCCAACYATGCCWCTTATTTTTATTAGTGAATTAATAGTTGAGTCATTTTCAATTGCTACGCAAGGGCTTATCAAACAATTAGTCAGCCAAATGGATCTAGACAAAGTTTCTCAAAGAGACTTTTTATACTCAGGTCGTCACTGGAAGCTATCAACCACCGCATACAATCAATTATTACAAGAAAGTGAATATTCTGCGTGGGTGGCAGCTTTTGGATATCGTCCGAATCACTTCACCGTCTCTATTAATGATTTAACTCACTTTGACGGTATTGTTGCCGTGAATGAATTTATTAAGGCAAATGGCTTCAGATTAAATGCATCCGGTGGTGAAATAAAGGGCAACGCTGAAGCCTTTTTGGAGCAATCTTCTACTATGGCTAATAGGATCGAAGTTGAGTTCAGTGACGCTCAACTAACTATTCCTAGTTGTTTTTATGAATTTGCATTTCGCCACCCTTTATCTAATGGAGAATTGTTTAAAGGATTTGTCGCCAGTTCTGCGGATAAGATTTTTGAAAGTACCGACAATCTATTATCAAATAAAAACAATTTAGACAGACGCAGACCACGAGCTGCGTAAACCAATTAAACACGAAGGTTTCGGCATGTTAGTTGTGTTAAGCGGGTGCTATTTAGCGACAGATCTTTGGCGATAAGTACATCCGCTTTTTTTTATCTGATATAATCAATTTTTATAATCTTCAAAACTCAGTTATTTTATGTCCGATAAAATACATCGATTTATCTTTGATAGCTTTGGCATTCGCGGTGAGTTAGTTCAACTCGAAGATAGCGTGCAAAGGATGTTGCAAGATCATAATTATCCGCCACTCATTGCCGACTTATTGCAACAAGTCGCCGCGGCCGCAATATTAATGACGACGACACTTAAGTTTGAAGGACGATTATCAATACAGCTACAAACAAATAGCGCACTAAAACTACTAGTGGTTCAATGTAATCATAAACTAGGTTTTCGCGGTATCGCTAGATTAGATAAAGAAAAATCATTGGGTGATTCAACCTTTAAAGAACTGACACAGAACGGCAAACTCAGCATCACCATCGAGCCAAAAAAAGGCAAACGCTATCAAGGCTTAGTCGCGCTGGAAAAAAATAATTTTGCTCAATGTATTGAAGAATATTTTAATCAATCCGAGCAATTAAGAACCCGAATTTGGCTTTTTAATAACGATAGACGTGTAACTGGTTTAATGCTTCAGGCTCTACCCGACATGCTCAGTCAGGATTCATTTGATCATCTTGTTTATCTTGCACAAACCTTGACCGAGGAAGAATGCTTAACCATGGATGCTAGTATTTTATTACATCGCCTTTTTCATGAAGAAAAAGTGCGTAACTTATTGGTCGAAGAGGTTAAGTTTAATTGCGGTTGTAGCAGAAAGAAAATGTTAAATTCGATCTCACTTTTCCCCAACGAAGAGATCGAAGAAATTATCAAAACAAAAGGGCATGTTGCGGTAAAGTGTGAATTTTGTTTGGCGCAGTTTAAATTTAAGCGAGTTGATATTAAAGCTCATCAAGCAATGAGCTCGAATCAGAGTTTGCATTAGATTGTTGCGCTTATTTATCAATAGCCTGTTCTTTATTCACTAAAAAATCTAGCAACTCAAACATCTCGTTCTGACCACCAGCCCTCATTGGATCGACTCTATATTTACCGGCCACAATAAACTCTGGAACACTGGCTAATTGAAATATTTTTGTTAGTTTTTCGGCTTGGATCACCCTTTTATTTATTCTTCTACTTTCAAAAGATTCAATAAATTCATTTTTATCAACTCCGTATTTTTCAAAAAAACTCGCTAACTCTTCTTTAGTTTCAAGCTTTTCTTGATTAATCACAATCGCTTCAAAAAGAGGCACATGAATTTCTTTTTGTATCTTTAATTCTATTGCGGTGTAATAGGTCTGCGCGAACACTCGCATGGCTTTATTCCAAACCGCATGAAAATAGCTAAACTCAACTTCCTTTAGGTGTCCTTTTTTCCATGCTTCTACCTGAGCGTAAGCACCATAACAATGACCGCAACCATAAGAAAAAGCACTAATGACTTCTACCTTTTTTGTATGCATGAGAGGTAGTGGGGATTCTAATTTTTGGTAATGTACGCCTTCTATAAACTCAATCTCAGTTATTTTCACTTCTTTAGCTTTTACACTATCATTAGCATCAGTTATAACGGTTATTTCTTTTAAACCCATTTCATTTATTAGTTTGACAGAAATCAATTTGATTTCATCTCTAGGGACATTTTGATGAATACCTAAAGTGATACTTTTTTCTTTTGATATATTTGTTAAGAAATCCAGTCCTTTAGTCACTTGAGCGAAAACTGTGTATCCCCACTTGCCTTTTTTATAGTCTAATTTTTGGTTATCTTTTAGATTAATATAAAACTGCGAGGTGGCACTATTCGGCGCAGCTCTACGAGCCATAGCGACACTTCCTAATCGATTAGAAAGTCCATTGTTTGACTCATTCTCAATGGGTGAATTGGTTGGCTTTTCTTTCATTTCACTATCAAAACCGCCACCTTGAATGATGACGTCTGGAATCACTCGGTGAAAGATGGTTCCATTATAAAAACCAGACTTAACGTATTGCATAAAATTTTCGACGGTTTTAGGAGCCAACTTTGCCGAAAGAGTAATTTCGAATATTCCTCTATTGGTTTCAAACTGGAGCCTTTTTCCATCGAGTGCAATTATGTCGTCAGAAATCTCGACGCTTTCTTTTTTTTGTAAACTCCAATATCCGAAAAAGAGCAATCCGATCAGAGCAACACTAATAACTACTTTTTTTAACATGCTATTGTCTCAATTTTGTTTTGTTTTTTATAATCTATCTAAGAACCAGTGATAGCTACTTGGAACGTATCGGCATAACAAGGTTTTGTGTTTTTCCATTTTTGAACTTCAATTTAAGCTCGACTTGTCCACCGGATTTTATTTTTTGATTGGGCTTAATTAACATTAAATGCATTCCTCTCGGAGCTAAAGTCACCTTGCCATTTGCTGGAATAACTAGCTCTTCAATCTCTCTCATTTTCATCAAGCCATTAACGTGTTTCATTTCGTGAATTTCTACTTTGCCGTAGGCTTTTGATTCTATTGATTGCAAAATTAGAGGCGTGTCATTCATATTGAAAAGGGTAAAGTAACCCGCATGRATATCTGATTCTACAATCGGCTCTCTAACCCATGCGTTCATCACCGCGACCTGATCTTCTGCTGGCTCTTTTACTTCTTTGAAAGTTTCAAATATTTTTCCTTCACCCGCTCTTATGCGTTTAGTCTCTAAATCAATATGCTCTAGCAAGTCTTTTGCTTCACTTTGATTCAGTCTCATATTTGGCATAGCCACACGATTATATTTTTTATACAAAGCGACTGCGATAGGATCTTTTTTTGCTAGCATTTGATCCGGCGCTTTTAACCAGTCATATAGCCATTGTTTTTCGCGTATATCAATAACACCGAGCAAATCAGGCCCAACTGCGCCTTTTAATTCATTCCCCGTCAAAGTATGACAAATGGCGCAGCGGGTTCTATATAGTTGCTCGCCCCTTGAAATATTTCTTAACTTTGGTGCATCGGCGTAATCTCTTTTAGTTTGTGGTGCTTTCCATCCATCTAGCCAATTTCCGATTTGATCGGCTAATACGTGTGGATTTTCAAATGGTGATCGCTTCATCCAACGTCCTGTTTTTTGATTACCAATGATCATACTAACGTTATGATTGTTTGAACCATCTTGAATTTCTTCAATATATAAGCCCAGTTTTTTTCTAATCTGAATGATGTCTTGTTCATTACCTGTCATAAAATCCCATTTAGCACCAAATTTTTTCCGGTATGAATTCATCACTTGATAAGTATCTACATCGGGATCAATGGTAATAGAATAAATGAAGACATCGTTGCCGATTCGATCGCCTAGGATATTTTGTACTTTAACTAATTGAGCCGTTTCTAAAGGACAGGAATCTGGACAACTAGTATAAATAAAGTTGATGACAACAATTTTATCTTTGAGCATATCATCAAAAAATTTCACTTTTTTTCCGTTATGATCGGTCAATTCAACATTAGGAAAATATTTTGCACCCCATCTTGCCTCGGCATTAACGAAATTCGAAAAAAGACATAAAGCTATTAAGATAAATGATTTTGCGTGTTGCATATTGATTCTCAAAATATTAATTTTTATAAAGACAGCTTATAAAAGGTTGATACTGTAATTATAGCTCTTTTTTACAAAATAAAACCGCAACAAACAAAGCTTGTTGCGGTTCATATTTTCTTTGTACAATTTAATTCAGTTAACTAGAATTTACCTGCATTTCTAGCATCGTGAATTAATGTATCAATCGTAAATGGTGTAGGACAATTAACGATATGAGGAGAGTTTAAATTCTCAAAATCGAAATTATCTAAACCAATCTGAGGCGGAGCTGGAAACTCTAAGATTTCCAACAAACCCTCTTTACGTAGTTGTTTCAACTGATCTAAGCCTTTTACCACGCCGACACTATCCGTCGCAGGCGTTAACCAATGAGCAAAACCGATATGCCACATTGGGCTATAAGTTGCTTCTGGCATAAAGTAAGAAGGAACTCCTACCTGACTACCGAAAGGCCCGCCACCCAATATACCATTACCATCAGTAGGTGTTGGTGGATAACTTGGACGGATAGGTGCTGGTGGTAAGAATTGTATCAATGGTACAGCTGCATCGGCTAAAAACTCATGCTTAGGTATATAAGGTACTCCCATTGCACGACCAGGCCCTGCAGGATATGTATCTAATACGATGTAATAAGGTAAGTAATCACCTTCTGCTGACCAAGACTTGTGCAGCTTAAACGAAACAGAAGGATTCTCACTTTCTGTATCTAGTGCAACCACATGACCAGACTCGTGTAATCCACCCCAAACATTGCCGTTATACATGCAAGTTGTGTTAGCAGGGAAATCAGGAAAGCTTGTACACGACTCATCAATTCGATTATGTTCCCATGCCTCATCACCCCATTTGATAATGATTGCATTGAAAACAACATCTTTTCCTTCATAATTTACTCGACGTAAAGGCGAATAGGTATTTTCATCTGAAACATCAGGAAGTGCATCAGGGTTTTCACAAAGAACACCATTTGCATCGGTTCCATCAGAAACTCGACAAGCAGGATTAGCCCAAATTGGATTCGGTACATCACCTTCAAATGTCCAATAGCCATTCTCATCTACAGTGGCTACAGAACTTGCCGCTTCAGGAGTATTCGCTAAAGCGCCGCCCCAAGCAAGTCCTAATTCTTCAGCAAGGTCTTCATCACTGACATCATGGAGGAAATACCAAACTTCAGTTTCCACGCCATTTGCATCAATATTAGTTCCTTTAGTTAATGGGAATGTTGCAGTACCACGCTCGTTAATAGGTTCTTCGGCAGATAATGCATCTCCAATCGGTAAATCAGATATGGTATCTAACTCTCCGATTACGGCGTCTCTTACCCAAACCGATAAAGGATCTAATAGAGGACCATATTGTCCGTAACCATCGCCTGTTCTTGCGGTTGGCAATGCAACTGTATCAACATAACTTACGCCATCCCAAGAAGGCATTGGTGTAGGCATTAATTTAACTTGCCCAGGATTTTCAATATCCCAACGCAATAACATCGCGTGATCTTCATGTTGAGTATTGTGACAATGCTCCATGTATGTTCCCGCAAATTCACGGAATCTTAAGGCGATTTCTACGATACTGCCACTATCAGGCTGTGGTCCAAGACGGTAAACATCTTTTCTTGCCCATTTTTCCCATTCAGGTGGCGCAACACCATTTCGACGAAGAATAATACCTTCTTCAAAATGAATGTGTATTGGATGACTCCATGTACCACTGTTGATTAAACGCCATACTTCTAGTCCACCGGAGTTCTTACTCGGAGCAGCTGATAAGCGACGAGGATCCATATTGAAACCTTTGCCATTATCGGTTTCAATTACCCAAGGTTTGTCATCAGTTGGTGCTCGCTCAAATTCGAAACTTCTGTGGAGTGCATTAGCTAACTCATCTTCCGTTGGACGACGAATTGGAATCATCGTACGTTTTCCCGCTACAAAATCGACAGGGTTTAAGCTGTTATCTGTACCGATATATTTTTTAACACGGAACTCTAAGAATTTACCGACAACAGGGTCACCATCCATCCAGCGGTCTGCTACGCCATCACCATCTTCATCTAATGTAGTTGGTGCATAATCACCACTTAACACGTCTTCTAATGGAACCACTAGATCAGCAACTTGACCATTTTTGTGTTGCAATAAATTCACAAAATAGAGCTTATCGCCCTCATCAAAACTAGCGAAATCAATAATAATGTCATATCGCTCTGCGATCCCATGAGTTGGTAGTTCACCATTTTCAAAATAAACGGTGTGCTCCATAATATTACCGTCGTTAGCAATCATATGAAATGGAACGCGATCGCCGGCTTCATCAACTAACACGGTTTTAAAATAACGTGAAACCGATCCATTTAACATTCTAAAACGGTAACGGCGTGCTCTTACATCTAAATAAGGTTTGTATAAAAAGTTAACAGTCATTACATCGCCGATAAAGCCTTTAATATTAAACGGGTTAAACCAAAGTTGCCCGTCTTCATCGAACGCTTTTTCAGCGAGCAGTAAGTTAACGTCATAATCTCGGTTACCCCAATCTAACGCATCACCACTGGGCATCCTTAGGTTAACGCCATCATCAATCGATTCATTACCACGGTCAATTGCGCTGTAGTAATTCATCATTGCTACATCACCTTTGTATACATTTTGTGCCGTGAAATCGAGCATATGATCATGGAACCAATGTGTACTCATGGTTTCGCGCCAGTCACCCGGTATTTTTGTAATTCCGCCATTACCGTCTGGCGTACCAGCACGGATATCTTCTGCTTCGGTATTGATTGAATCGGTACCCGCTAAAATAATCGGCCAGCGATAATCGTAGTATTGACCGGGGAAGAAGAACGCGTTGGCATATCCATCGCTTTCTGCCGGAGTATGACCATTGTGTTCGTGAGTGGTTATTGTATGTAGACCAAAACCTTTATTGGCTGCTACATCAATCGGTAATGCATTGTAATGACGCATAACCAAGGGCTCACCGTATTTAACGTTTAATAGCTTTGGAGGGAAAGTTCCGTCAAAAGTCCAAACTGAGTTTGGATCTTGTAAAGGCATATCTGGATGAAATTTTATTTCTATGCCGTTAGTTGTACCGCCAAAACCATCTGCTCCGATCGTATTGTAATATAAACCACCTTCTGCAAATTCACCTGATTGGTATCCATGACGTTGTTTAGTATCTCGGAAACCTAGATTGGTACGTGCACCACTTTGAGCTGTTTGAAAATACTTTTCTGGAGTGAATTCATCCCATCGTTGATGAGACCAACCTAGACCCGGTGGTCTACCTTCTGCTGGTGGTGTATCTAATGAACGACCTAAAAATGATTCAATTTCTGATTGCCATGGGTTGGCATCTTCAGTATTTGAATATTTTGTTGGTACTGGCCATATTTCTTGAGTTAAAAAAGCTTCTAAATCCGCTCCAACTGGAGACGTTTGGCTATCGCCAGGAGCAGGCAAATTCGACCAACCATCTGGCGCTTGGGTTGCTGATAAATTCAAAGAACCGGGGCCAAATTCTTCAAAGCGTAGCATTTGTTGAGTAAATTCCTGCGCACCAAACAACGGACTAGGGGCACCGTTTGTTGGTACGTTATAAACGCCATTATCTCTTTGATTGGCTTTTTGTAAAACATTTGCGATAGAGGCATCTTCACCTGTTCCAGTTTCACCACCTTCAAAAGCGCCATGGTTAGCCTCTTCTAAACCTTCGGGTAAATCTCCAAATGTTGGACCTGTTAGCTCCGATGGATCAGGTTCAACAGGTGGATCAACAACTATAACCGGCGGAGGCGGAGGATCGGGATCATCACTCACTAAATCACACGCACTCAGCGCTAACAATAACGACGCTGAAATAGCCGAAAAACCTATGTTTTTCAGTAGCATTTCCTTTGACTTCATTTTACATTTTCCTTTTACTAAATTTTTCGTAAACAAATAGGTTTTTCGCTTGATAAAACTATCCAAATTATCGGCACAACACACACAAGCATTAATTATTTTTCGTAGTTTCAACTGTGTATTGAGCCAATCAAGAAATTTAAAGCGATTTAACACTCATACTTAGGGAATATAATAGACAAAATGAAATAAAACAAGAAAGGTGAAAATAAATTGTAACGTTTTTATTGCCAGCGCATCTATTTATAACGCTTTTGGCATTATTACCAAAATAAGACGTGAAAACGGGAAGTCCTAACTAGACTTAGAAACCCTGACTTCACATTAGTATAAGCTAATTTAGTAGCTGACAGACTCGACAACTTTTGCTGGAGCTTCAGCATATTCTAAGAACTCCATAGAGTAACTAGCGCGCCCTTGGGAAGCACTTCTGACGGCGGTTGAATAGCCAAACATTTCACGCAAAGGAACTTCGGCGTTGATAACTTTACCTGAGGGGTTATCTTCCATTCCATGCACCACCCCTCTTCTACGATTGAGATCACCCATCACATCACCCATATATTCTTCTGGAGTAACTACCTCGACCTTCATTATTGGTTCTAACAGAATAGGTTCAGCATCTAGAGTCGCTTGCCGTAAAGCCATAGATGCAGCTATTTTAAACGCCATTTCGTTAGAGTCAACGTCATGGTAGGAGCCGTCAACCAGTGTAACCTTGATATCGACTAATGGATAACCCGCTAAAATTCCGTTTTGCATTTGTTCTAAAAGACCTTTTTCAATTGCTGGTATGTAATCTTTAGGAACAACGCCATCCTTAATGTCGTTAACAAATTTAAAACCTTCCCCTTTAGCTGTAGGCTCCACTTTTAAACAAACATGACCATATTGACCCGTGCCACCCGTTTGCCTTATAAATTTGCCTTCTGCTTCAACACTATTGCGGATCGTTTCTCGATAACTTACTTGTGGATTTCCAATATTAGCTTCTACCTGAAATTCTCTTTTCATTCGGTCAACTAATATCTCCAAATGAAGTTCTCCCATTCCAGAAATAATCACTTGCCCAGAATCTTCGTCGGTTTTTACTTGAAATGATGGGTCTTCTTTAGCCAACTTATCTAAAGCCACTGCCATTTTATCTTGATCTGAAACTGTTCTTGGCTCTACGGCAACTGAGATAACGGGGTCAGGAAATTCCATACTCTCCAAAATGATGGGATGATTAACCGCGCAAAATGTATTGCCGGTTGTCACGTCTTTAAGCCCGATAGCGGCCGCAATATCGCCCGCGTAAACCTCTTTTACTTCTTCTCGGCTATTTGAATGCATTTGAACGATACGTCCAATTCTCTCTTTTTGCTTTTTTATCGGGTTATAAATTTGGTCGCCTGTTTTTAAGATTCCCGAATAAACTCTAAAAAATGTCAGCGTTCCGACAAATGGGTCTGTTGCGATTTTGAATGCTAAAGCAGAGAAGGGCTCTTTATCATCCGCTTTTCTTGAAACTGGCGTTTCACCATCCTCAAGCGTTCCTTCAATTGCAGCAATTTCGATTGGAGACGGTAAATAATCAATCACCGCATCCAATACATTTTGTACGCCTTTATTTTTGAATGCGCTTCCACAGGTAGCCAAAACAATTTCGTTGCTGATAGTACGAGTGCGTAACCCCAGCTTTATTTCTTCATTTGATAGATCACCATCCTCTAGATACTTATCCATCAATTCTTCATTCGCCTCAGCTGCAGCTTCTATCATTAGCTCTCGATAATCTTCGCTTTGAGATTGAAGTTCCGCCGGGATTTCAGAATATTCAAAAGTCATTCCCTTATCATTATTTTTCCAATAAACCGCTTTCATTTTAATTAAGTCAATCACGCCTTCAAATTCTTCTTCCGCACCAATTGGTAATTGTATGGGTACGGTGGTTGCTCCTAACCGCTTTTCAATTTGTTCGATTACTCGAATAAAGTCTGCACCAGCTCTATCCATTTTATTGATGAAGACTATCCTCGGAACGTTATATTTATCAGCTTGACGCCAAACTGTTTCTGACTGAGGCTCAACGCCCGATGATGCGCAAAAAACCACTATAGCACCATCTAACACTCTCAAAGATCGCTCCACTTCTATTGTGAAGTCTACATGCCCTGGAGTATCAATGATGTTAAGTCGATGTAGTTCGAATTGCTTGTCCATTCCTTGCCAAAAGGTCGTTGTAGCGGCTGAGGTAATGGTTATTCCACGCTCCTGCTCCTGCTCCATCCAATCCATGGTGGCGGCACCGTCATGTACTTCACCCATTCTATGAGAAAGCCCTGTGTAATATAGAATTCTTTCAGTGGTTGTGGTTTTGCCAGCATCAACGTGTGCAATAATTCCTATATTTCTATATCTTTCAATGGGCGTAGTTCTTGGCATGACAATATCTTCTTGGTTAGGGGAAATGCTTCCCTCTTTATATAGTAGTTAATCTTACGCTTCCCCTTTGCGAAGGGGGGCTAGGGGGGATTTAACGGGCTTACAAATGAGCGAGCCCTTACGGAAACAACTCTCACTCTGTAAATCCCCCTCAATCCCCCTTCGCAAAGGGGGAGGTTTTACTTATTCTAATCTTCAAAAACAAAAAAGCCGACTACTAGTGTCGGCTTTTTTAACAACTGATTTTGCTTACCAGTGGTGTAGTTTCTACCAACGGTAATGAGCAAACGCTTTATTAGCTTCAGCCATTCTATGAATATCTTCACGCTTCTTGATACAAGAACCTCTTCCATCCATTGCATCCATCAATTCACCCGCTAAACGAGCATTCATTGATTTTTCACCACGTTTACGTGATCCTTCAACCAACCAACGCATTGCAAGCGCGATTTGACGTGAAGGTCTTACTTCAACAGGAACTTGGTAAGTTGAACCACCTACTCGGCGAGATTTAACTTCCACTAGTGGCTTAATTTTGTCTAAACCCTCTTCAAAGATAGGCATTGCATCTTCGACGTTTTTCTTTTCCTTGATGATATCAAGTGCATCATAAACAATTTTTTCTGCAACTGATTTCTTTCCATCAACCATTAAAATATTGATGAATTTTGCTAGCAATTCACTTCCAAACTTTGGATCGGGTAGGATCTCACGTTTGGCGACGACGCGTCTTCTTGGCATTTTCGTTTTTCCTATGTGTTCTTCAGGTTATTCCAGCACTGTGTCCGGACCTTACTCACATCTCAAAAGGGATGTATTCAATTTTAAACATGATTCTTAATTATTTTTTGAATCCTTGCGATTCAATAAAGTAATCATTAATAGAAAAATGTTCTGTTTCGTTTTTACTTGGCTTGCAAATGGCTTAGCGCTTTAGCTAAAGATGAGAAAACTCAAACTTTACTTAGGACGCTTAGTTCCGTATTTAGAACGTCCTTGACGACGATCTTTAACTCCACCTAAATCAAGATTTCCACGTACACAGTGATAACGTACACCAGGAAGATCTTTAACACGACCTCCACGGATAACAACAACACTATGCTCTTGTAAATTATGACCTTCACCACCGATGTATGAAGTAACTTCGAATCCGTTAGTTAAACGAACACGAGCCACTTTACGAAGTGCTGAATTAGGTTTTTTAGGAGTGGTCGTATAAACACGAGTACAAACTCCACGCTTTTGCGGATTGGCTTCCAGCGCAGGTACTTTGCTTTTCGCGACGATCTTTTTACGCCCTTTGCGTACCAACTGATTAGTAGTTGACATTGTTTACAATAACTCCGGCTAGTTTCTAAAAAAATTCTAAAATTAACCCTAACTAAGATAATTTGTTCTTCCAAACTCACCTAAATTTAGGGAGCGGAATTGTAAATCCCTTAGCAAGATATGTCAACCTAGAATCAACATCAGACCCTAGGTTTATACTCTCGCTCTACTCTTTTGAGCTTGAATCTTCGTTAACGTCTGCAACTTCAGCGAGTGTTGCGCTTAAAGCATCGGTTAAAGCTTGCTCAGCATCTACTGCTGAAACGCTTTCTTCTACTTCAAATTCAATATTTGCCGCGTCATGACGCTTCTTTCTTTCTGCATGATAAGTCAAACCAGTACCTGCAGGTATTAGTCTTCCAACAATAACGTTCTCTTTTAAGCCRCGTARRCGATCTTTCTTGCCTGCGATAGCCGCTTCAGTYARTACACGYGTTGTTTCTTGGAAWGACGCWGCHGAGATAAATGACTCAGTYGCTAAYGATGCTTTAGTGATYCCCATTAAAATTCTTTCAAATTGAACAGGCTCTTTACCATCTTTTTCTAGTGCATCATTCACTTCTAGTACTCTAATATACTCAATAGTCTCACCACGTAACAACTGGCTATCACCTGCTGCCGAAATTAGAACCTTGCGCAACATTTGTCTAACAATAGCTTCAATATGCTTGTCGTTAATTCCAACGCCCTGCAATCGGTAAACTTCTTGTACTTCATTAACGATAAAGTTGGCTAATTCACTCACGCCTTTTAAACGTAAGATATCATGAGGATTATCTGCTCCATCCGATACAACTTCACCTTTTTCAACCTGTTCACCTTCAAAGATGTTGAAATGACGCCACTTATGAATTAACTCTTCATATGCATCACCTTCTTTCGGTGTGATAACCAAACGACGCTTACCTTTAGTTTCTTTACCAAAGCTAACAAGACCTGAAATTTCAGCCAATATAGCTGACTCTTTAGGCTTACGCGCTTCAAATAAATCAGCAACTCTTGGCAGACCACCGGTAATATCCTTAGTTTTTGAACTTTCCTGAGGTATACGGGCGATAGCCGTACCAACACCCACGTCTGACTCATCTTCAATACTAACGATTGCACCAACTGGTAATACGTATTGAGCAGGCGTTTTAGTTCCTGGAATATTAAGTTCTTTGCCCTTTTTATCCAATAAGATAATTCTAGGACGCAAATCATTGGCTTTAGTACCTGAACGTTTAGACTCTTTGATATTTAAAGTACTTAAACCTGTAATATCATCTGTTTTACGCTCCATGTTAACCCCTTCAATTACATCTTCTAGCTTTATCGTACCGGCTATTTCTGTAATGATTGGGTGAGTGTGCGGATCCCAGTTAGCAATGATTGAACCACCTTTAACTTTCGCATTGTTTTTACATTCTAATACCGCACCATAAGGTACTTTATACTTTTCTTTTTCACGACCATGCTCATCAATCAATGTTAATTGAGTTGAGCGAGAAACGATCACTAACTTTTTGTCCTTACGCGTTACAAATTTCGCATTTTGGATTTTGATGGTTCCGTTATTTTTAATTTGTACATTGTTTTCTGCAGTCGATCGAGATGCTGCACCACCAATGTGGAAGGTTCTCATAGTTAACTGAGTACCGGGTTCACCGATAGACTGAGCAGCTATAACACCAACCGCTTCACCAATATTAATACGATGTCCACGAGCCAAATCACGTCCATAACATTGTGCGCAAACACCATGTCGAGTTTGACATGAAATAACAGAGCGAACAATAACGTGATCGATACCATTTTCTTCAAGAATATCAACCCACTTCTCATCAATTAACGTTCCCGCTTCACAAAGGATATCATCAGTTCCAGGAATGTAGATATGCTCTGCAGGACAACGACCTAAAACTCTTTCGCCTAACGGTTCAACTACATCACCACCTTCAATTAGTGGAGCCATCGCAAGACCCTTTTCAGTACCACAATCTTCTTCTGTGATAACCAGATCTTGAGCAACATCAACTAATCGGCGTGTCAAATAACCAGAGTTGGCTGTTTTTAGAGCGGTATCCGCTAGACCTTTACGAGCACCATGAGTGGAAATAAAGTATTCAAGAACACTTAATCCTTCACGGAAATTCGCTTTGATTGGACTTTCGATGATAGAACCATCTGGTTTTGCCATCAGTCCACGCATTCCGGCTAACTGTCTTATCTGAGCTGCACTACCTCGAGCTCCAGAATCCGCCATCATATAAATAGAGTTAAATGATTCTTGTTCGACTGTTTTCCCATCCGCATCAACAACATCTTCGACACTCAAGTTATCCATCATTTTCTTAGCGACTTGTTCACTGGTATGTGACCAAATATCAACCACTTTATTATAACGCTCACCTTGGGTAACTAAACCTGCTGAAAATTGATCTTCAATTTCCTTAACTTCAGCTTCGGCCGCTTCAATAATCGTATGCTTTTCATCGGGAATAACCATGTCATCAATACCAACTGATGCGCCTGATAATGTTGCATAATTGAAACCGGTATACATTAGCTGATCAGCAAATAAAACCGTCGCTTTTAGTCCAAGACGTCGATAACATTGATTTATAATGGTTGAGATCGCTTTCTTAGTCATTTTACAATTAACGTATTCAAACGGCATGCCGGCAGGAACAACTTCATATAATAATGCTCGTCCAACAGTTGTATCTACTATCTTTGATACTTCAATTGTATCGCCATTTTCATCTTGCTCGGTAAGCGTTAAACGAACTTTAATTTTTGCATGTAATTCAGCAACACCATTTCTATACGCTCTTAAAGCCTCTGCGGTATCGGAAAAAACCATGCCTTCACCTTTCACATTGATTCTTTCGCGTGTTAGATAATAAAGGCCTAATACAACATCCTGTGAAGGAACAATAATGGGTTGTCCATTTGCCGGTGCTAATACATTGTTTGTTGACATCATTAAAGCACGACACTCAACTTGTGCTTCAATCGTTAACGGAATATGAACTGCCATTTGATCGCCATCAAAATCAGCATTGTAAGCCGCACAAACCAAAGGATGGAGTTGTATTGCTTTACCTTCGATCAATACAGGTTCGAATGCTTGGATCCCTAACCTATGCAATGTTGGCGCACGGTTTAACATGACAGGATGCTCTCGAATGACTTCTTCTAGAATATCCCAAACAACAGGCTCTTCTCTTTCTACCATCTTCTTAGCCGCTTTAATCGTTGTCGCAAGACCACGTAATTCTAGCTTTCCAAAAATGAAAGGTTTAAATAATTCAAGTGCCATTTTCTTTGGTAAACCACATTGATGTAATCTCAATGTTGGTCCAACCACGATCACTGAGCGACCAGAGTAATCAACACGCTTACCCAATAGATTTTGACGGAAACGACCTTGCTTTCCTTTAATCATGTCAGCTAACGACTTAAGAGGACGTTTATTTGAACCGGTGATAGCTCGACCACGACGACCGTTATCTAATAACGCATCAACCGATTCTTGAAGCATACGCTTTTCGTTACGTACAATAATATCGGGTGCATTTAAATCCAACAAACGTTTAAGACGATTATTACGGTTAATCACTCGACGATATAAATCATTCAAATCAGAGGTCGCAAAACGCCCACCTTCAAGAGGTACTAGCGGTCGCAAATCGGGTGGAAGAACTGGTAAAACAGTCATGATCATCCATTCAGGCTTATTCTCTGAATTGATAAACGCTTCAAGGACTTTTAATCGTTTAGTAAATTTCTTTAACTTAGTTTCAGAATTGGTATTCGGAATTTCATCACGAATTTCCTTAGCTTCGTCTTTCACATCGAGTTGAACCAAAAGATCCAATATCGCTTCTGCGCCCATCTTAGCGTCAAATTCATCGCCAAATTCTTCTAATGAATCTAAGTAAGCTTCTTCATTTAACAACTGACGTCTTTCTAAAGTCGTCATTCCTGGCTCTGTTACCACAAAGGCTTCAAAATAAAGAACTCGTTCGATATCTCTTAATGTCATGTCCAACAATAAACCAATACGTGATGGTAAAGATTTTAAAAACCAAATATGGGCAACAGGACATGCTAGGTCAATGTGACCCATACGCTCACGTCTTACTTTTGCTAGCGCAACTTCAACGCCACATTTTTCGCAGATAACACCACGATGCTTCAGTCTTTTATATTTACCACACAAACATTCATAATCTTTGACAGGCCCAAATATCTTGGCACAAAAAAGACCGTCTCTTTCAGGCTTAAATGTTCGATAGTTAATCGTCTCTGGCTTTTTGACTTCACCATAAGACCATGATTTAACCGTTTCTGGCGATGTTAAACCAATTTTAATTGAGTCAAATTCTTCAGTTTGATTCTGTTGCTTTATAAAATTTAATAAATCTTTCAACTGTTTCTCCTCCCGGAGTAAAATTATAACTGAGGGTTAAGTTGGCTGTTTTTTTACAAACAGCCCTTACCGCAATGCTAAGTTTAATAATCTTAGGTTTTAGGCCTAGTCATTTTTACTCAGCAATTTAAACCTAGTGATCTTGATCTAACTCAATATTGAGACCCAATGATCGAATCTCTTTCACTAATACATTAAAGGATTCTGGCATRCCAGGCTCCATACGGTGATCGCCATCGACTATRTTTTTATACATTYKWGTTCGACCAACCACRTCATCAGACTTAACGGTTAACATTTCTTGTARAGTGTAAGTTGCGCCATAAGCTTCTARTGCCCAAACTTCCATCTCTCCAAATCGCTGTCCACCAAAYTGTGCTTTACCRCCAAGAGGTTGCTGWGTAACTAAGCTATATGAACCRGTTGAACGYGCATGCATTTTATCATCAACTAAGTGATTTARYTTMAGCATATACATGTAACCAACGGTCACWGGRCGYTCRAAYTTTTCACCGGTACGGCCATCATAAAGCCATGATTGACCTGAGCTAGCTTCACCGGCTAACGCCAGCATCTCTTTGATTTCATCTTCATTTGCGCCATCAAATACTGGCGTGCCCATTGGAACACCAGCTCTTAGGTTTTCACAGAGCTTATGAATTTCGTCATCCGTCAATTCGTCTAGATCAACAGTATCTTCACTTCTATGATTGTAAATTTTGGCTAAAAATGCCCGCTTTTTAGACACGTCTTGAGCTTCTTCAATCATGGTATCAATTTTACGCCCGATACCTTTGGCAGCCCAACCTAAATGAGTTTCGAGTATTTGCCCGATATTCATACGAGAAGGAACACCCAATGGATTCAATACGATATCTACTGGCTCGCCATTTTCTAAATAAGGCATGTCTTCAACTGGAACGATGTTAGAAATAACACCTTTATTTCCATGACGACCAGCCATCTTATCACCAGGCTGAATACGACGTTTAACCGCCATATATACTTTAACAATTTTTAAAACACCCGGTTGCAAATCATCGCCTTGGGTGATTTTCTTACGTTTCACTTCTAGTAAGTTATCATACTCTTGACGTTTTTCTTCYAGATGCACCGMTAAAGCTTCTAAWGAYTGCTGTTGCTSATCATCACGTAATTGAAYATCTAACCACTCACCRCTKCCAATTTCTTCAAGATATTCAGCGGTTAATTTGCTACCTTTCTTTAAAAGATTGGGGCCTTTTTCAGCAACAGAGTTTAATAACAATTTATAAGCTCTGTTGTGAATATTGTCAGATAAAATTGAAAACTCATCGTTCAAATCTTTTTTAACTTGAGTCACTTGTGAAGCTTCTATGCTTAGCGCGCGCTGGTCTTTTTCAACACCATCACGAGTGTAAACTTGTACATCGATAATGGTACCAACCGTACCTGATGAAACTCTCTGTGATGTATCTTTAACATCGCTCGCTTTTTCACCAAAAATTGCCCGTAAAAGCTTTTCTTCTGGCGTTAACTGGGTTTCACCTTTAGGCGTCACTTTACCAACTAAGATATCTCCCGCTTTAACTTCAGCGCCTACATAGACAATTCCAGACTCATCCAGTTTTGATAATGCGCTTTCACCCACATTAGGGATATCCGCGGTAATCTCTTCAGAACCTAATTTTGTATCTCGTGCGATACACGTTAGTTCTTGTATATGAATACTGGTGAATCGATCTTCTTTAACAACATTTTCAGAAATAAGGATTGAATCCTCAAAGTTATAACCATTCCAAGGCATGAAAGCGATCTTCATGTTCTGTCCTAGTGCTAACTCCCCTAAATCAGTTGATGGACCATCAGCTAAAACATCACCACGACCAATTTTATCGCCAACATTCACTATAGGACGTTGGTTAATACAAGTATTTTGATTTGAACGCGTATATTTTCTAAGGTTATAAATATCAACGCCCGCTTCACCTACTTTAGTTTCTTTATCACTTACTCGAACCACTATACGAGCCGCGTCAACAAATTCAATAACACCGCCACGATTCGCTTTTACTATAACGCCCGAATCACGTGCAACAATTCTTTCCATTCCGGTTCCAACTAGAGGCTTTTGCGCTCTTAATGTTGGTACCGCTTGACGTTGCATGTTTGATCCCATCAATGCGCGGTTAGCATCATCATGTTCTAGGAATGGGATTAGTGATGCCGCCACGGATACAATCTGTTGTGGAGATACATCCATATATTGAATGTTATCAACCGTTGTAAAAGTAAATTCACCTTGATGACGACAAGAGATCATTTCATCTGTCATATTGTCATCAGCATCTAATGTTACGTTTGCCTGTGCAATGTGAAATTCGCCTTCTTCAATTGCCGATAAATAGTCAATTTCAGTAGTCGCTTTTCCGTCAATGACTTTACGATAAGCTGTTTCTAAAAAACCATAATCATTGGTTCTTGCATAACTCGCTAGCGAATTAATAAGACCAATATTCGGTCCTTCAGGCGTTTCGATTGGACATACACGACCGTAATGAGTGTGATGAACATCTCGAACTTCAAATCCTGCTCGTTCCCGCGTTAAACCACCGGGGCCTAAAGCTGAAACACGACGTTTATGCGTAACTTCTGACAATGGATTGTTTTGATCCATAAACTGTGAAAGCTGACTTGAACCAAAGAATTCTTTGATGGCTGCTGAAACAGGCTTCGCATTAATTAAATCTTGAGGCATAAGGTTATCGGCTTCAGCCATACTTAACCTTTCTTTAACCGCTCTTTCAACACGAACGATACCAACACGGAATTGGTTTTCAGCCATTTCGCCTACACTACGTATTCTTCTATTACCTAAGTGATCGATATCATCAACGGTGCCTTTACCATTTCGAATATCTAAAATCGTTTTAACCACTTCAATGATGTCTTCTTTAGAAAGTATACCTGCACCTTCATCACCTTCCCGTCCAATTCGACGGTTAAACTTCATTCGTCCAACACGTGATAAGTCGTAGCGATCTTTACTGAAGAACAAGTTTGAAAATAATGCTTCAGCAGAATCTTTGGTTGGTGGCTCGCCAGGTCGCATCATGCGATAAATTTCAACTAATGCTTCAAGCTTATTATTGCTTGGGTCGATGCGAATCGTATCTGACATATAAGAGCCACGATCTAAATCATTAGTATAAAGCGTTTCAAACTTTTTGATTTCAACTTCATTTAGCTTTTCAAGTAACTCTTCAGTAATTTCAGAGTTAGCAGCTACTAAGACTTCGCCAGTATCCGTATCTATAATATCTCTAGCGATTGCTTTACCAATCAGATATTCCGCAGGGACTTCTAATTTATCAATCTTCGCTTTTTCAAGTTCTTTGATATGTCTTACGGTAATTCGTCGACCTTCTTCTACGATAACTTTTCCGCGCTTACCTTTGATATCAAAAGTAGCGGTAATTCCACGTAATCTTTCAGGAATCAAATCAACTAAAATTTCGCCGTCTTTACCCATTTCAACTTTGTCAAAATCATAAAACATTTCAAGCATGTCTTGAGTCGAAAACTCTAAAGCTCTTAATAAAATTGAGGCTGGAAGTTTTCGTCTTCTATCAATTCTTACAAATAGACAATCTTTCGGGTCAAATTCAAAATCTAACCATGAACCACGGTAAGGGATAACACGAGCGTTATATAATAATTTACCTGATGAATGAGTTTTTCCTTTATCTGAATCAAAGAAAACACCCGGACTTCTATGCAACTGAGAAACAATAACTCGCTCAGTACCGTTAATAACAAAAGTACCATTATCGGTCATCAATGGCATTTCGCCCATATAGACTTCTTGTTCTCTTACTTCTTTGACAGTTTTGTTTTTATTCTCTTTATCATAGATAACTAATCTGATCTTCACGCGAAGTGGTGCAGAATAAGTAATACTTCTCATTTGACATTCTTTTACGTCAAAAGCAGGTTCACCTAACTTGTAGCTTATGTATTCAAGCGCAGCAGATCCTGAGTAACTGGTAATAGGAAAAACAGACTTAAATGCTTTTTCTAATCCAGATTTTTCAATATTCGCTTCATTTAAAAATGCGCGATACGAATCCAATTGGATCGCAAGCAAATAAGGAACTTCTAAAACTTTTTTGTTACGGCTGAAATCCTTACGGATTCTCTTTTTTTCAGTATATGAATAGGCCATCTGGGCTCCTCAGTTAGCTATCATGAATTTAATAGTCATTTCTTGATACGGTGAAAATGACTACAAAACAATTTATTGTAAAACTTCTTTATCAAACCTCAAACTTACATAATAACTAAGCTCAAAGTCCGTATCAAAATA
This sequence comes from Gammaproteobacteria bacterium, assembly GCA_002401655.1. Lineage (GTDB taxonomy): Bacteria > Pseudomonadota > Gammaproteobacteria > Enterobacterales > Kangiellaceae. Next base: position 41,011 of record NVTT01000015.1, read on the forward strand.
AATACGTGTCTTTTTTAACTTGAATCGTTTTAACTTAAATCAAAGTTTTAACTAAAAGTTCAAAACGACAAAACGGCCGGCGGTTTTTTATCCTTTTTAATCAAGATAAAAACCACCAGCCGATAATCAATTTTTATGAAATGTTTCTAAGAAACAAATCCAAATTACTTGATTTCTACTGATGCACCAGCTTCTTCAAGCTGTTTTTTAACTTCTTCAGCTTCAGCTTTTTCTACGCCTTCTTTCACAGGAGTAGGTGCACTTTCAACTGCATCTTTCGCTTCTTTTAGTCCAAGACCAGTAATAGAACGAACTGCTTTGATTACTGCAACTTTCTTCTCACCGAAGCTAGTCATAACAACATCAAATTCAGTTTGCTCTTCARCAGCASCACCAGCGTCACCGCCAGCAACAGCWACAGCAGCAGMSGCAGATACGCCGAACTTCTCTTCCATWGCTTCGATTARTGCAACTACGTCCATTACTGACATKTCAGCAACAGCATTTAGGATATCGTCTTTAGAAATAGACATTATAAATTTTCCTGTTTTTTAGAAACAGTCTTTGCTTCATTTWGAAGTCATAAGARCTGTTTGAATAACTATTAAATACAATTAACTTGCTTAAGTTTATAGCTRTAATCAGCCATATWWTTTTTACATAAAGTAAAAGTACTAAGCAGCTTCTTGTTCTTTCTGATCGCGAACTGCAGCAATCGTACGRCATAATTTGCCRGCAGATGCTTCTTTCATGACGCTCATTAAACGGGCAATTGCTTCGTCGTAAGTTGGTAGCTTAGCTAACATGTTTACGTCGACAAGATTRCCTTCAAATGCGGCTGCTTTTAATTCAAARKCTTCGTTAKTTTTAGCGAAGTCAGTGAATAAACGTGCWGCKGCACCTGGATGTTCGTTTGAAAATGCAATTAAMGTAGGGCCTTTAAAKGTGTCATTAACACACTCAAATTCCGTACCTKTTACTGCKATACGYGCYAATGTGTTACGGACAACTTTCATCCATACGCCATTTTCACGTGCTTGCTTACGCAATACAGTAATTGCTTCAACTGATACACCGCGGGCATCCGCGACTACAGCTGATTGAGCGCCAGCGGCAGCTTCTTGAACTTCAGCAACAATTGCTTTTTTGTCATCAAGATTGATAGCCATTGGCTTTAACTCCTGGTTCAAACCGGTAAAAGTACCGGTATTTACAATCCCTACCTAATAGTAATCTATCAAATAGGCCATTACGGCGAGGACCAGAATTTAAGGNAAAAATATCTGGGTAATCACCATCTACGTAGGAGATTAAGCAGCGGCTTCGCCAGTTACAAGTAGCAAGTTGGAAGCGACAAGTTTCTTGTAGCTTAAAGCTTGTACCTTAAAACTGCCGAAGGCTGCACCTACGGTCTTGGACGGGGGTTGTATCATTTGTTGTCAAACAAGACAAAAACACACAACTCCTACCAAAATTTAAGGGGCGARATTATAGTTTATAATTYCGCCCTTGTAAAGGTTCAACAATATAAACCTTACCTTTTTACCACTAAGCCTGCGTTAAGCTTGCTTGGTTAACGGTAACACCGGCACCCATAGTAGTAGAAAGAGAAATTTTCTTAATATATTGACCTTTAGCATTAGCAGGCTTAGCTTTCTTAAGCGCTTCTAATAAAAACTCTAAATTTTCTTGCAAGTGTGCAGCGTCGAAATCAGCTTTACCAATAGTAGAATGGATGATGCCGTTTTTGTCGTTGCGATAGCGAACTTGACCAGACTTGGCGTTTTTAACCGCGCCAGCTACGTCAGGAGTTACTGTGCCAACTTTAGGGTTAGGCATTAAACCACGAGGGCCTAAGATTTGACCTAGTTGACCAACAACACGCATTGCATCAGGAGAAGCGATAACAACGTCAAAATCCATATTACCGGCTTTAACTTGTTCTGCTAAATCTTCCATACCTACGATGTCAGCACCGGCTTCTTTCGCTTTTTCTGCGTTTGCACCTTGAGTAAATACAGCAACACGAACATCACGGCCAGTACCATTGGGTAATACTGAAGCACCACGTACGTTTTGGTCTGATTTACGAGCGTCGATACCAAGGTTTACAGCMACATCTACGCTTTCRCGRAATTTTGCTGTGGCAAATTCTTTTAATAAAGAAACTGCTTCACTGATATCATATTCTTTTGTTACGTCTACTTTTTCACGGATAAGACGAGCRCGTTTTGWTAATTTAGCCATTGATTARTCCTCTACCACTAAACCCATTGAACGAGCACTGCCCGCAATGGTACGCACTGCAGCTTCCATAGAACCAGCAGTAAGATCAGGTTCTTTCATCTTAACAATTTCTTCAAGTTGAGCTGTAGTTACAGTGCCCACTTTTTCAGTGTTAGGACGACCAGAGCCGCTTTTTACACCAGCTGCTTTTTTCAATAAGTAAGAAGCAGGTGGAGTTTTAGTTTCGAAAGTAAACGAACGGTCATTATATACAGTAATTACTACTGGAACCGGAGCGCCTTTTTCTAAAGAATCTGTTTTGGCGTTAAACGCTTTACAGAATTCCATGATGTTAACACCATGTTGACCTAATGCAGGRCCAACTGGTGGTGACGGGTTAGCTGCACCAGCAGCTACTTGTAGCTTGATTAAAGCTTGGACTTTTTTAGCCATTTTAAAATACCTTTAGTTTGGGTAGTTAACGCAATGACAATTTACATGTTATTGCTTCCCTGTTTACAAAATCCACCCTTATTTAGTTGTTTAATCAAGTAAATAAGACGCATTTCGTGCGCGCTAAAAATAAGCGGCAGCGGATTATATATTAAGCAAGGTAGTAGTTTCAAGATTTTTTTACATTACACGCAATAATAGCACTTAATACTCGTGTCGTTGCATGAATCGTGCTCCCTTAATCGTGCTTCTTTAAACAATAGACACCCGCATTTAATCACCTACAAAACTAAAGGGAACTCTACCCTTTACTCAACAACATACCGTGCCAAATAATTATAATTCCTGCTCTTTTTCTTGCGCCTGTTTAGTTAAATAGCCAATAACCAAACCAGCAACTAAACCTACAGCGACACTCAACACCAACCCCAACCATTCAAATTTCATCACTACCGCAGTTGAGGAGCTTATTGCCACCCCTATTGAGCCCCAGTAAATAACTGGGTTTTCTAACTTATCTTGACTTTTATTGTTACTTTTCATTTTTAGTTCCTTTAAAATTTATCACTAACCAACAATGTACATGACGAATGCGCCAACAAAGGCACCAAAAACAGCTGACAGTAGCAACGCTGGAGACTTGGCATAATTACCTGCCAAGCTCCCTTCAGCAACTAACTCAACTTGCTGCTCAGCTTCAGTTAGCTCCGCTTGCTGAACCTCAAATACTGAAGCTAAGCTGGCAAGTGTTTCATGTGAGGCGTTGCCATAGCGCTCAACCCTTTGCACTGTGCGCAAACTAATAGCACAAACGTCAGCCAAGTGCTGTTGAGTCCAACCGTTATTTGTTCTTAATGTTTTTATTTTGTTTKYWYTAAMAWYYRKRWWARCMRYSMMRWWTKAMYRKAAARTWTWWYRGCWARWMGRKAYSMSWMRYYMSMYYYAYTKMWRWMYATMRYSRYMACWTAAWSMRKAYMKTYTTWYYTKTCAGTTGATTTTTTTTCAGTAAAGCTTTTTTTATTGYCTTCACGTGCACATCATTTTTAATCAGTGTGCAGTGAGTTTCTCCGTTTAGCAGATTAACGACATTAAATTCGACTTCGTAACGATTATCACCCTGCATAAATCCCATTGATGATTTCCGTCTAAAAGATCGTTTTTCAGCCATTAATTTACCATCTAAAAATACTCTTTCTTTGCCCGTCATTGATGAGCAACGCACACTGATATTATGCCCATCATCTTCAAAGTCAAAACTAAAGCCTCGTCTATAGCTAACACTTTCATCAAGCGTACCCGTTTCATTTGCATCATTACTTTTCATACTTACTCCTTTTGCCCATCTTTGCTATTGCTTTTAATTGCAACTAGTTAATCATGCCAAAAGCAAAATAGCAGCGCCATTCATATGACTGTACCCCTTAGTGTCATATGCCAAGCCAGTGTCATACTCATTACTCAACTGATTTTATTGATATTAATTAAAAAGGCAATTAGACCCTAAAAGCAAAAAACGCCTGCACAAGGCAAGCGTTTTTATATCAAGTGAATACTAGAGGCTAATTAGCTGCCTTTTTCAACTTGACCAAACTCAAGATCAACCGGYGTYGAACGACCAAARATAAGTACCGMWACKYNTAAYKYGNTTTTTATCGTAATCAAGCTCTTCAACCACACCATTGAAATCAGCAAATGGACCGTCAATAACACGAATCACTTCACCTGGCTCAAACAATGTTTTAGGTTTAGGCTTATCGGTATCAGCTAAGCGCTGTAAGATACGATCCGCTTCTTTTTGTGTGATAGGAGCGGGACGCTCTTTAGTGCCGCCAATAAAACCAAGTACGCGTGGCACACTTTTAACTAAATGCCATGATTCATCATCTAATTCCATATGAACTAACACATAACCGGGAAAGAACTTACGAGAACTTTTACGCTTTTGACCAGCGCGCATCTCAACCACTTCTTCGGTTGGCACAAGAATTTCACCGAATTTTTCTTGTAAGTTATGAATTTCGATATGTTCAACTAGCGTTTTTTGCACGCGGCCTTCATAACCAGAGAAAGCTTGTACAACATACCAACGTAACTTTGGATTTAGATTAACAACTTTTTCTTCTGTTTCCTCTGCTTCATTACCATCAACAGAGCCTTCAATGAAATCTTCAGACATTATAATACCTTCATACCTGTAACTAAGCCAACTAACCAGAATAACATTGAGTCTAAGCCCCAAAGCAACAATGACATTAATAATGTCACCACTAAAACAATACCCGTTGTTTGTATCGCTTCTTGACGTGTAGGCCAAACAACTTTACGTATTTCAGTGCGTGATTCTTTTGCAAATGCTACCGCATTGCGTCCTTTATAGGTTTGCATCGCAATTAAACCGGCAACCCCCACCGCTACTACTACACCAATAGCGCGCAATAACACCGACTCTTGACCATAATAATAGTTACCAATAATAGCGGCCGCTAACAACAGGGCAACAAGACCCCATTTAAAGCCATCTAAAGAATTACTTGGTTGCTCTTCTGTACTTGCATTCATATTTTATTCCGTAATTATCATCTAATTTGAAACTGTCTAGAGTCACATATAACGTCAACTCTTTATCAAAATGGCAGGGGTGGAGAGACTCGAACTCCCAACCATCGGTTTTGGAGACCGCTGTTCTACCAATTGGAACTACACCCCTACATTTACTTCTGAAAGTGAAATCAAACTCACA
>NVTT01000109.1 GCA_002401655.1 Gammaproteobacteria bacterium
TGGTAAATAGTCTTTAAGTCTTTTGAACTAAAGTTTGCATCATAGCCTTTTGCACATGAAGTCTATTCTCAGCTTCATCAATCGCAAAACAATAATCAGCATCCATCACTTCATCTGTCGCTTTAACATTTCTTCTTAAAGGTAAACAATGTGAAAACAAACCGTTATTAGTTAAATTCATTTTTTCTTGATTAACTATAAAATGCTTGTATTGATCACGCATTGGTTTTTCTTTTTCCCAATTTCCGAAAAATGGAATCGCACCCCAACTTTTTGCATAAACAATCTCTGCCCCCTCATATCCTTCATTAATATCGTGAGTCACTTTAAAACTACCGCCACTTTCTTCAGATTGATGTTTTGCTAGATCCATATATCGTTTATCCAATAAATAGTTCTCGTTAGGACATAAAAGTGTTACATCCATGCCAAATTTTGTAGAGATCAACAGAGAAGAATTAGCAACCGCTGTGTTTAAAGGTTTTGGATGATATGTCCAGGTGAGTAGGTATTTTTTGTTTTGAGGTTTTCCGATCTTCTCTTGAATTGCCATCATATGCGCTAACTCTTGACATGGATGAGTAATCGTTTCCATATTGATTATAGGAACCGAAGCATATTTCTTAAACGCTTTAATCACTTTGTCTTGCCTATCATCATTCCAGTTTTCAAATTTAGGAAAAGCTCTWACCGCAATCATGTCACAATAYCKRGAAAGWACCTGYGCCACTTCWATGATATGTTCTTCCGTATCACCATCCATTGTAGAACCCAAATCAAACTCTATTGGCCATGCATTTTTTCCGGGTTCTAAAACAATTGCCGTACCGCCCATTTGCGAGACACCCAGTTCAAAAGATGCCCTAGTTCTCATGGAGGGATTAAAAAATAGCAGAGCCACAGACTTTCCTTTTAAAGATTGCTTGGTTTCACCCTGCTTAAATTGATTAGCCAAATCGAGCATAGACTGCAACTCGGATTGACTCCAATCGGTTGTATTAATGTAATGTTGCATTTTTTTAATCCTTAAAAACGAAAAACCCAGCTCGAAGGCTGGGTTTTTAGATTTATATAATATTTAAACTCTATACAAAWTCACGCCCAGCATTAAAGCTACGACGGCGACGGCGTATTAYTAAGAGGTTGTTGATTATAATTTGGCTGTTCATTATTTTGTTTCACAATTTTCCGATGCATRGATTTAAGCATGAATATAACTACGTGTCTAARCTTTTATTTCCTATATAACTAGAAACTATGTTMGTTATTTTGTTTCTATTTTCTTTTGRCCGCTTTGGAAYTGCGCTATCTCAACCATTGTTTCTAGCCTTATTAATCTTCCATCATGMTCTCTAAGCTCTTTTGAAATCTCACTTAATACRGAGCCAGTTTTTTCTACTTTATCAGTTAAAAGAATGACTTCTTTCATTGCGTTGACAGCATCTTTAATAACGCTCACGATGCAACTCTGCTTGCTTTGAGTTCTTTTAATACTTTGTTGGCGTCACGTAARCCTTTACTAAGTGAGTTTCTTGCTTTAGMGGTCGATATGTTCACTTGCTCGACTAAAGCCTTTAGAAGCTCCTCGTCTTTAGTGGTTGTAGCGGGTTTCATGCAACGCTCACGAATTAATTCAGACACGCTAACACCTTCATTGGTGGCTTCACCATGCAGAAAAGCCTTAAATTCTGTACTGGCTAATATTGTTATTCTTTCGTTTTTAACAGCCATAATTAATACCTCTTTGAGAGAGTTATCATTGTAATGCTCATTATAAYAATTGTCAATTTAACTACCCAACACCTTATGGGCATATAAAACTACAAACTATAAACTATAAACTATAAAGTAGATTAAATAGTAAAATCAGACATCGCAAAAAGAAACAATAAATATCGAATATCACCAATTAGTTATCGTTAATCAATTCCTTTATATTGTTAATCAATACTTGCTAATGTATGATATATATAATTTCTGAAAATAAGACTACTAATTGGAATCATAATGAACACATTCAGCATAATATTACCTTCGGCTCTCATTTATATCGCATTAGTATACTGGTTAATTAAATACTTCAAATTTGCATCACTTTGGACCGAGGGAAAAGACTTTACCAGTTCTGCTAATAATCGTTTAACAGCCATAGTTAAACGTATTTTAGATTTCTTCTTAGTCTTCTATTTATTTATTATCATTATTTGGCTACCAATTATGGTGGTCATGGCTCTTTCTCAAAGTGTCTCACCAACTTGGGGAATAGATATAGGCGCATTTGCATCATTTAAATTTGACCTCAAACAGATAGCCGATATCGGATTTACTGGCTTACGCCACCCAGAAATAAGCGGTAAAACAACTCTCAATATTGATACTTCAAACCTGTTTGCTTGGTACCTGTTTGCAATAACTCAATTATTCTCAGCAATAGTGGCCTTTTACTCGGTCATACAATTGAGAGCGTTAATATTATCCTTTAAGAATGGTCTCTATTTCTCACAGGAAAATGCACGTCGTATAAAAAAACTTGGTTTTATCCTGATTATTTGGAATTTATTAAATCCTTTGGTTCAATATTTTGGATGGGGTGCGGTAATAAAAAGTATCTCTTTTACAAGCCCTGTTTTGAATCTTTATCCAGCTTTCCAATTAAACATCGGTGCATTATTTATCGGCGTTATGCTAATAATTTTATCTAAGATTTTGCAAGAAGCCTCTATGATCAGTCAAGAACAGGAGTTAACAATTTAATGGAACCATATATAAAAGTGAATCTAGATTTATTACTTGTACAACGGAAGATGTCACTGACTGAGTTGTCCGAAATAGTTGGAGTTACAATGGCAAACTTATCTATTTTAAAACGAGGCAAAGCTAAGGCTATTCGTTTTTCGACTTTGCTAGCTTTATGTTCCGCCTTAGATTGCCAACCGGGCGATCTATTGGAATACGAAATACCATCAGCAGGGTAAAATTTATCACAAACTAATCGAGCGATGAATAGGGTTCTGTAAAGAAATAATCGTATCCGTCGCTCGTATTTTCTCAATTGACTGAATTTTATCGACTAATAACCAATGTAACTCATCGATTGAACGGCAATAGATTTTAGTGAATACGCTATAAGCTCCAGTCGTATAATAAGCTTCTACTACTTCATCAATTTTTTCTAACTGACTCAAAACTTCAGGATAATCTCCCGCGCTTTTTAAAGTGATCCCAATAAAACAACAAACGCCATAACCTAGCTTTTTGGGTTCAACGGTCAATTTATGTCCAGTGATGATCCCAGAGCGTTTCATTTTTTCCACTCGCACATGGATGGTTGCAGGGCTAACTTTGAATTTTTTGCCTAATTCTGCATAGGAAATACGAGCGTCAATCACTAATGCGTTAATGATATCTTTGTCTAAATCATCAATCAGCGGTGAACTTGACGATTCTTTGTTTTTTGCCATTTTGTCGATTCGATGATTTTTCATATAAATTCAGCCTATTTAGTAACGAATAACCAACTATATGGTTAAATAATAACGTATTATTATGTAAACCGCTATTTCTATTAAATAGTATTCACTTTTAATGCTTTTTAGTTAATGATTAGTACATACAACGACTAACAAAGTGAATTAAATTTAGATATGTGTTCCATATTCGGCATTCTTGATATAAAAGAACCAAGCAAAGACTATCGCAGTCTTGCSATCCAACAATCTCAAATTCARCGCCACAGAGGACCTGACTGGTCTGGTGTATGGAGTTGCGATAATGCCGTTCTAGTGCATGAAAGACTAGCCATTGTTGATATAGAAACCGGTGAACAACCGTTACTTAACTCAAAAGGCGATATCGCTTTATTAGTTAACGGCGAAATCTATAACCATAAGACACTTAAACAAACTGARCRATTTGACTACCAATTTCAAACGCAATCGGATTGCGAAGTGATTTTAGCCATGTACGAGCAAGATCATAAAAGCGATGTTGAAGTTCACCAATCGTTAATTGAAAAACGACTAAACCAATTGGAAGGTATGTTCGCCTTTATTTTATATGAGCAAAGTTGTGAGCAATCTGGTGGACGGTACTTAATCGCCCGAGATCCATTGGGCATTATTCCGCTTTACTATGGTTATGATCAGCAAAAACAACTTTATGTCTCTTCTGAGTTGAAGGCGATTGTTGATATTTGTACTGAAGTTCAAGCGTTTCCGCCCGGTCATTATTTAGATAGCAGTACTGGCGAAATAAAAAATTACTACCGGCCCGACTGGAAATCATTTGATCTAGTAAAAGATAACTCTACCGATAAAAAAGTTATCCGAGATGCGTTAATCTCTTCCGTTAAAAAACATATGATGTCAGATGTTCCTTACGGCGTTTTGTTATCTGGCGGATTGGACTCTTCTCTAATTTCGGCTATTGCACAATTAAACGCGGCTAAACGAATCGAAGATGATCAACAAAGCCCTGCATGGTGGCCTCAGTTGCATTCATTCGCCGTTGGATTAAAAGGTTCGCCTGATTTAATTGCGGCCAAAAAAGTGGCTAAACAAATAGGCACAATCCACCATGAAATTTTATTTACCATTCAACAAGGTTTGGACGCATTAGCTGATGTCGTATATCACTTAGAAACTTATGATGTGACAACCATTCGCTCATCAACGCCGATGTTTTTGATGGCTCGAAAGATTAAGTCTATGGGGATTAAAATGGTACTTTCAGGAGAAGGTGCAGATGAAATTTTTGGTGGTTATTTATATTTCCACAAAGCGCCAAATGATAAAGAGTTTCATGCTGAAACCATTAGAAAGTTAGAAAGGTTACATCAATTCGATTGTTTAAGAGCCAACAAAGCGATGGCTGCCTGGGGTGTTGAAACGCGTGTACCCTTTTTAGATCGAGAGTTTTTACAAACCGCAATGAGCATTGCTCCAAAAGATAAAATGTGTGGCAATGGAAAAATGGAAAAGCATATATTACGTGAAGCCTTTGAGGGATATTTGCCAGACGATGTTTTATGGCGTCAAAAAGAACAGTTTTCTGATGGTGTTGGTTATTCTTGGATAGATTCAATTAAAGAATTTGCTGATCAAAGTATCAGCGATCATGATTTTGGAAATGCCTGTCGAGAATTCCCAATCAATACGCCAGACACAAAAGAAGGATTACTTTACCGACGATTGTTTGCAATAAAATTTCCTACTGAAAGTGCCGCAAGAACGGTTCCTTCCGGTAAATCAATTGCCTGTAGCACCAAAGAAGCCTTGGCATGGGATGAAAGCTTTACCAACTCAGCTGATCCTTCGGGACGCGCGGTTTTAAGTATTCATGAAAACTCAAATTTAAAACTTGAAGAAAAAACATCATTACAAAGATCAGCATAATTAGAATTATCAACTTAGATTAATAAAGGGGTAACTAAAATGAAATTACAACAAATGAGATTTGTCGTTGCAATCGCAGACAATCAATTAAACGTATCAAATGCCGCTAAAGCATTATATACCTCTCAGCCAGGTGTGAGCCGACAATTACGCTTAATGGAAGAAGAACTTGATTTGGTTATTTATCAAAGAAAGGGAAAACAAATTACGGGTATAACAGTGCAAGGCGAATATGTGCTTGCGGGATTTAGAGAAATATTACAAAAGGTTGGTGAAATAAAATATATTACAAAAACGATGACTCTGCAGCAAGATAAGTTAGAACCACAATATGCTATTGCTGTTTAGTCTATTTGACTAATTATCTATGTTTAGGCTAAGAATAACTATACATAAATAAAGGTTCGGTTCGATTGGATTTCGTCTGCTATAGAGCGGTTAATCAATTTGAAGTGTACTTAGTCAGCACTTAAAAACAGTCTAACTAGTTGATATATAAAGATAAAATACGTTTTATGATCGACCAATTCATCCAGCAATGTTATAATAGAG
>NVTT01000016.1 GCA_002401655.1 Gammaproteobacteria bacterium
GGATTGTATGAGACATGATTTTTCTTGATAAAAGTAGGATACAACTATTTGATCACACCTCTATAAAATGTAAAGCTTTTTTTCGTGATCTTGCCCTGGGTTAGCTAGTTTTTGAGATTGGTAGTGTTACCTTTTATGGTATGATTTGTTAATTATCAATTTTTAATCCTAGAAACATCAACATGAATACTTTTCTCAAGGTCTTTGGCGGTTCCATACTTCTTTTTGTTGTTATTGGACTTAGTTTATCCAATAACATCAATATCAGGCGCTCTATTGAAATAGATGCGCCTTTTTCTGTTATACACTCGCAAGTAAACGATCTTAACCAATGGGCAGAATGGTCACCTTGGTTAACGATGGATCCCACGATTAAAACAACTATTGGTGATATTCAAGCTGGCGTTGGTGCGCATCAATCTTGGGTAGGGCAAAGTGGTGCAGGGCAATTAACTTTTACCGAATCCTCTGAAAATACAGGCGTTGTTTATGATATGAGTTTTGCGGGTGACTCAACGGTTTATCAAGCGGGAATGAGTTATCAAGAAAGTGGTAGTAAAACGTTAGTCACTTGGTATATGACCGGTAAAATGCAACCAATCATAATTGGTAATTATTTTGCACAAATCATGGATGCTTTAATGGGTGACAGTTTCACCATTGGATTAGAAAAATTAAAAGAAGTGTCTGAAAAAGCTAACATAATACCTGTCAGTGATGAATTAAATAGCGAAAAACAAACCGAATGATTGATTATAAAACGAGTTGTAAAAATGTTTTTTAGCGGAAAATTATCAGTTTGTGCCGAGTGTGATTGTTGGGTTTCGTTCCTCTACCCAACCTACGAAATAACTTAGTTGTAGGTTGGGTAGAACGTAGTGAAACCCAACAAATTGGTTGAATAAAAGAATGAAGCGAGTTGATAAATAGTTTGCTGAACAAAAAACTCAAACCTTAAATTCAAGAACGGCTTAGGATAAAAATAAAATGAATAAACAATCTAAAACTGATTACGAAAATGTCTCAGACGATTACCTAGAGAAAAGACAATTAAAAAAAGGCGTTGCGGGTTGGATATTGTTAGCAAGTTTAGGTGTTTCCTACGTTATATCAGGTGATTTCGCTGGTTGGAATTTTGGATTCGCCAGTGGCGGTTTTGGTGGTATGTTGATTGCGACGGTATTAATGGCAATCATGTATGCTTGTATGGTGTTTGGCCTTGCTGAACTTTCCGCGTCTCTTCCTACTGCTGGTGGCGGTTATAGTTTTGCACGTAGAGCCATGGGAACTTGGGGTGGGTTTTTAACTGGTACTGCGGTTCTATTAGAATATTCTATTGCGCCTGCCGCCATTGCGGTTTTCATCGGCGCTTATGTGAATGAACTCTTCGGTTTCAATGGTCCTATGGTATATGCTGGAGCGTATATATTATTTATTGGTATTCATTTAATGGGGGCAGGTGAAGCGCTAAAAGTCATGATGGTTATTACGGGAATTGCCGTTGTAGCATTAATCGTTTTTTCATTAGGATTAATTCCTTATTTTGATTCAAATAATTTATTTAATATGGCGGTAAATGAAAGTGCTGCTGGAGCGAGTCAATTTTTACCCGAAGGTTATATTGGTATTTGGGCTGCCATCCCTTTTGCTATGTGGTTATTTTTAGCGGTTGAAGGAGTCCCGCTAGCAGCTGAAGAAGCTGATGACCCCGCTAAAGATATGCCAAAAGGAATCATTGTGGCAATGGTGATTTTATTGATTTTTGCTGCGTTAGTTTTATTTATTGCACCCGGAGTGGCCGGCACAGAAATGATGAAAGATCACGGCGCGCCATTGGTTGGTGCTTTGCAAGTGGTCTACGGTGAGAATTCTGGTATCGCTACTTTTGTTAATGTGGTTGGTTTGTTTGGATTAATCGCTAGTTTCTTCTCGATTATTTATGCCTACTCAAGGCAGGTGTTTTCACTTTCTAGAGCCGGTTATTTACCTCGTTTTTTATCTGTTACAAGCGAAAGAAAAGTACCGACTTATGCGTTGATTATTCCCGGTATTGTTGGCTTTCTATTATCGCTAACGGGCGAAGGCGATCTAATGATTACCATGGCAGTTTTTGGAGCGACAATCTCTTACGCGATGATGATGTTATCGCATATTATATTACGTTTTAAAGAGCCCGATTTAGAAAGACCATTTAAAACACCGGGTGGAATAATTACAACGGGTATTGCTTTAGTTTTGGCTGTGGGTGCATTTATCAGTACGTTTGTGGTTAGTTTAGAAGCAGCAATGTGGTCAGGTGTTTTTTATGCTTTATTAGTGGCTTATTTTGCTTTTTATAGTCGTCATCATTTAGTCACGAGCGTGCCGGAAGAAGAGTTTGCTTTGATTTCTAAAGCTGAGTCTGAATTAGATTAAAATTCAATAATAAAAATAAAATCAAAAGACTAAAAATATTTCTACCACAGAGAACACAGAGAACACAGAAGGAACAGAAGGAACAGAAGGAACAGAATGATAGTCCAGAGTAAGTTCGTCTGAAATTAGTGACTAGCGATTTTAATTCTATAAGGATAATTTTATGCTCAACCCAAGAAATGTAAAAACCATAGAAGATGCAAAAAAAATCGTTGAAGAGCGCCAACTTACCCACGTAAAAGTAGGATTGTTCGATATTGATGGTGTAATGCGCGGGAAATATATGAGCAAAGAAAAATTCTTTTCTTCTTTGGAACATGGATTTGCTTTTTGTGATGTGGTTTTAGGTTGGGATTCTAATGATCAACTTTACGATAATATAAAATATACAGGATGGCACACGGGCTATCCTGATGCCCCCGTTAGAATTATTCCCAGCACCTGTCGCTCTATTCCTTTTGAAGATAATATGTTGTTATTTATTGCTGAATTCAGTGATGCAGCTGAAGCCTTGTGTCCGCGAGGAGTTTTGAGAAAAGTTATTGAGCGAGCAAAGAGCATTGGATTTAATGTGACCGCCGCATTTGAATACGAGTTTTTCATGTTCAATGAAACGCCTGACTCCGTAAGAGAAAAAAATTATAAAAATTTAACACCAATCACTCCAGGAAATTTTGGCTATTCGATGCTAAGAAATAGTGTGCATTCAGATCTGTATACACAAATTCTTAAACTCAGCGAAGACATGGATTTTCCCATTGAAGGTTTACATACGGAAACCGGTCCCGGCGTTTTAGAGGCGGCTATCGCGCACGATAATGCTAGCGATTCTGCAGACAAAGCCTCTCTATTTAAAACATTTATCAAAATATGGGCGCAGCGTAATGACATGATGGCAACTTTTATGGCTAAGTGGTCAAAAGATTTACCCGGGCAAAGTGGACATATTCATATTTCATTAACTGACTTGGATGGCGTTTCGGCATTTTATGATCCGAGTAAAGAACATAATATGAGTGATATTCAGAGCCACTTTTTAGCTGGGCAGCAGAAGTATATGCCTGAATTTTTATCCATGATTGCACCCACAGTGAATAGTTACTCACGAATGGTTCCGGGTATGTGGGCACCGCTTGATGCGACTTGGGGCGTCGAGAATCGTACCACCGCACTTAGAGTCATTCCGGGCTCTGCAAAGTCACAACGTTTGGAATATCGGCTAGGATCGGCCGACGGAAATCCCTATTTAGCATTAGCGGCCGCTTTAGGTTCGGGTATTTACGGTATTGAAAATAAACTAGAACCTCACCCACAAGTTAAAGGTAATGCGTACGAACAAACACACCCAAAAGAAACCGCGTTACCGCAAACGTTATTTGAATCAGCGATTCGATTTAAACATTCTGACGCGGCAAAAGAAATTTTCGGTGAGCAATTTGTCGAGCACTATGCCGCTTCAAGAGAATGGGAAGAACGAGAGTATCGAAAGCATGTTTCTGATTGGGAATTAGAGCGGTATTTTGAGATTATTTAATCTACCACTTAGTTCCTATCGCATCGGCCCAATCCTGTTGCCAATCAATGGGAATGTTGGCATTATCTTTTAAACAGTTTTGGATAATATTTGGGTAAAGCTCCTTATAAGTTTTGACTATAGTTCCAGAGACTCTTCGATTAATATGTTCTGGTTTTAAATCGGATAAATCATTTAATCCGGCAGCACCTAGCAATTCAACTAAATTATGAACGGTTTCTTTTTGAAAGTTAGCAACCCGTTGACCTTTGTCACTGACGACTAGTGCTTTAATTCGTGATGGATCTTGAGTGGCTATCCCCGTTGGACATTTATCCGTATTACAAGAGCGAGATTGTATACAGCCAAGTGCAAACATCATGCCTCTTGCGGAATTAACTGTATCAGCACCTAATGCAATAATTCTAAGTAGATGAAAAGCTGAAAATATTTTACCAGAAGCAATAATTCTAATTTTATCTCGTAATCCGCAACCAATTAATGCGCTATTAACAAAAATCAAAGCATCACGTAAAGGTGTACCAACGGAGTTTGTCATTTCAGTGGGTGCGGCTCCAGTTCCACCTTCACCGCCATCAACGGTAATGAAATCTGGCATAATACCTGTTTCTAACATGGCTTTACAAATGGCCAAAAATTCTGTTTTTATTCCGATGCATAATTTAAAGCCAACTGGTTTGCCTCCCGATAATTCTCTTAATTCTTTAACGAATTTAAGCAGTCCATCAGGCGTTGAAAATGAAGTGTGTGCGGCCGGGGAGATAACATCTTTTCCCATTGGTACGTGACGAATTTTTGCTATTTCTTCGGTTAGTTTGACCGCCGGTAAAATTCCGCCATGACCGGGTTTTGCACCTTGAGACAATTTTATTTCTATCATTTTCACCACATTGCTTTGTGCTTTTTCCTTGAACAATTGACAGTCAAAATTTCCATCCTCGGTACGGCAACCAAAATAGCCTGTACCAATTTGCCAAACAATATCACCACCATGTTTCAAATGGTATGGACTCAAACCACCCTCTCCGGTATTGTGATAAAAACCGCCAATTTTGGCACCTTTATTAAGTGCCATAATGGCATTCTTGCTTAAAGCTCCGTAACTCATAGCAGAAATATTTAACGGTGATGCTTGATAAGGCTTTGTACAATCAGGCCCACCAAATGTGACTCTTGGATTAAAATTATGGGCATCTTTAGGAGCTAAAGAATGATTGACCCATTCGTAACCATCTCGATTAGTGTCAAATATTGTTCCGAAAGGGCGTGTATCTCTAGCACCTTTTGCGCGTTGGTAAATTAAAGATCTAAACTCACGACTAACAGGTGTTCCATTGGTATCTGATTCTACAAAATACTGCTGTATTTCGGGTCTTATAGATTCAAACATATAGCGCAAACGTCCAATAATAGGATATAAACGGCGGATTGCTTGTTTCTTTTGTAGCACATCAATTGTACCAATTAGTACCAATGGAATGACCAAAAGATAAGACCATAAAATGAATGGCCAAATAATACTGGCTACATAAATTGACGGTATGACAATGAACGATGATGTAATAAAAATTTGTCGGACTGACATATGACTTTAACCTATCTGAAACTTCTATTTATTTAACTATTTTGTAACCATTAAGTTACACGGATGAATTCCGTTCAACTTTACGACTATCTCATTCCTTTCTCTCTTCTACAATATCAAGTTAAATGGAATTAAATGTAGAAATCAAGTTATATTGATTATGGAAAAAAATGCTCATTTTTAACTTGTTTTTAGTATAATGATATATATCCATTGGAATAGATAGAGCTCGTTAGCCAAATTTACTAGGAATAAAATCACCATGAGTAAGCAACAGATCACCCGTTCTCCAATTGATGATTCAATTTACGTCACGCGAGAATTAGCGACACCCGATCAAATAAAGCAAACATTATCAAACGCCAAGGAAGCTCAAAAAAAATGGCGTAAAACATCAATGAAAGATCGCCAAGCAATCTGTAATAAAATGGTTRAATATTTTRTTGCCAATCAAGATGAAATAGCCGAGCAACTCTGTTGGATGATGGGGCGACCGATAAAATATGCTGCTGGAGAAGTTGCAGGGATGGCGGAGCGCGCTAGTTATATGATTGAAGTTGCAGAAACAGCATTAGCGGATGAAAAGATAGCCGATAAACCTGGATTTACTCGTTATATAAAATACGAACCTCTAGGTGTGGCTTTTGTTGTAGCGCCGTGGAATTATCCTTACCTTACGGCAATCAATGCGATTATTCCGGCTATTATGTCTGGTAATTCAGTTGTATTAAAACATTCCGCACAAACACCTTTATGTGCTGAGCAATTATTCAAGGCATTTGAAAAAGCAGAGCTTCCTGAAGGTGTTTTTCAGTATTTGCATTTATCACACGAGGACGCAGAAGCGATTATTAAATCACCGAGTATTGATTACGTCGCATTTACTGGTTCAGTCGCCGGTGGCGAAATGGTCGAACGTGCTAGCAGCGGACGATTTATTGGTGTTGGTTTAGAATTGGGCGGAAAAGATGCAGCTTATGTCCGTGCGGATGCCGATATAGACTATGCGGTTGAAACTTGTATAGATGGCGCTTATTTTAATTCGGGGCAATCTTGTTGCGGCGTGGAACGAATTTATGTCGCAGAGTCAGTTTTTGATGAGTTTGTTGTAAAAGCGGTTGCACTAGTTAATCAATATCAACTTGGTCGTTCAGATGATCCTGATACAACATTGGGACCCGTGGTAAAATCTTCAGCGGCTGATTTTGTTAGGTCACAAATCAACGATGCGATTAAGTCTGGTGCAGTAGCTCATATTAATTCAAAATCATTTCCTTTAAATAAAGATGGTACTTGTTATTTGGCTCCACAACTATTAACAAACGTCGATCATACAATGCGAGTCATGACCGAAGAAAGTTTTGGTCCGGTTGTTGGCATCATGAAAGTTGCTAACGATGAAGAGGCGATTAACTTGATAAACGATTCTGAATTTGGATTAACAGCTTCTGTTTTTAGTGCTGATATAGAGACTGCAACTTGCATTGGTGAGCAGTTAGAGGTAGGAACATTTTTTGTCAATCGTTGCGATTATTTAGATCCTGCTTTGGCTTGGGTTGGAGTTAAAAATTCTGGTAGAGGTTGTACTCTCTCCTCTCTGGGCTATCTTTCTGTTACGCGACCCAAGTCCTTTCATTTGAAACTAAAATAGAGTAAAAATTGACGTGAATGATAAGTAAAGTGGTTATTTCATGGGGTTCCATTCATGTGATTCTGCATATCCTTGACATGCGGAAATATTAAGCATAGACTTTAAAAATGCAGGGTAAAAAGCGTTATTTAGGCGATAAAGTTATAAAATTGTTGGAAATGTTCCCAGCAGTCGCAGTGTTGGGTGCGAGACAGTGCGGAAAATCTACCTTTGTTAAACAGCTTTTACCTAACTGGAAATACTATGATCTAGAGCGTCCAGATGACTTTGAGCTCATTTCCAGTGATCCGTTGGGATTTYTTTCACGCAACAAAAACAGTGTCATCATTGACGAAGCACAGCAATACCCGCAACTATTTAGTATTTTGCGTTCAGTCATCGATAACGATCGTGAAGTAAGTGGACGATTTCTTCTAACCGGTTCTAGTTCGCCTGATATTGTAAAAGGGTTATCAGAGAGTCTGGCTGGTCGAATCGCCACAGTCGAACTGTCAACTTTTAAGATGGCAGAATTACAACAGTTTGAATTTCCCAAAATATACAAGATTCTAACTCAGACTACTACCACGCTAGAAGATTTTGAAAATCTACAAACTAATGTCTCTCAATCAATGCTTTATTCGCATTGGATGTACGGTGGCTATCCAGAGCCACGAATAAAAACTGAAAAAGAACCCATGTTTTATCAATTGTGGATGGATGCTTATTTTACCGATTTCATTCATCGAGATATTCAGCGTCTATTTCCACGAATCAACACACATAATTTCCGTAAGATGATTCGTACTTTGTCTTTTCACTCAGGTAATATTCTTAATCAATCGACCATTGCCACAGCGTTAGAATTGAGCTCGGTAACGATTAAGGAATATTTGTCTATTTTGCATGATACATTCATATGGAGAAACTTGACCAGTTTTGAAAATAATCCACTAAAAAGAGTGCAGAAAATGCCAAAAGGGTTCTTCAGGGATTCAGGCATTTTGCATCATTTACTCAGGCTAACCGAAGTAGATGATTTATTGTTGCATCCTACAGCGGGCACTTCATTTGAGTCGTTTGTGATAGAAGAAATTATTAGAGGCTTGAGTTGTACATTACAAACGAATACAGATTTTACTTTTTATAGAACACGTGACAAAGCGGAGATTGATTTAATCATAGAAGGTAGTTTTGGACTGATCCCGATAGAAATCAAACTAGGTTCCAAAGTTAATCAGAGAATGTTAAAGTCATTAAAAATATTTTTGCAGGATACAAATTCTAATTTTGGAATATTGATTAATAACGCAGCAAGAATAGAGATTGTTGCAAATAATATTATTCAAATTCCTGCTCGTTATTTTTAACACTTATGCTTAAATTATTCTGACGAATTTTTAATGAGAGATTTTAAATGAAGTCAATACTTAAAAATCTAATATTAATCTGGAGGTAATTGCAAACCAGCAGGATGTATGTAAAATTAACATCTAATATTAGATATGCATACATTTATTTATTCGAACTCAAATCCATTCTATGACACGCCCTAAGCCTTTGTAGTGGTCAATTTAGTCCGGACAATTTTTTATAAAAGCCTCATCCTCTGAATTGATCGCCGAGGCAAATAGTTTACTAACACATCTCTAGAATATGGATAGATGTTGTGAGTGACTTAGACTTAAAAAGGAAATCTAAATCCATGACCGATTTAAAACAATTTTACGCTAATTGGAATTATCCAACCAACGTCCGTCAAGGGCTAGGTCGCATCAGCAAGTTGCCACAATATTGCAAAGAATTAGGAATGAAAGCGCCACTATTGATGACGGATCCGGGACTAGTCAACTTACCGATCATTATCAACGCCCACGCTAATTGTATTGAACAAGGTTTACGTTGCGAAATATTTTCGGAGGTTGTTAGCAATCCAACCGATAAAAATGTGAATGAAGGTGCCGCCGCTTATCACGCAGGAAATCACGATGGTGTGATTGCCTTTGGTGGCGGTTCTGCGATTGATGCTGCTAAAGCTATTGCGTTGTTGGTTGGTCAAGAAGGGGCATTATGGGAATACGAGGATGTCGGGAGTAATTGGAGAAAAATTGATGGCGATAAAATGGCTCCAGTTATAGCCGTTCCAACAACCTCAGGAACAGGCTCAGAAGTTGGTAGAGCATCCGTTATTACCGATCCTGTTACGCATGTAAAAAGAATTATTTTTCATCCGAATATGATGCCAGCAATCGTTATTTTAGATGCTGAATTAACGGTAGGACTTCCTGAAAAATTAACGGCAGCAACTGGAATGGATGCATTTTCCCATGCGCTTGAAGCTTTTTGCGCTAATTATTATCATCCAATGGCAGAAGGTATTGCGATTGAGGCCATTCGTTTAATTAAACTTTATTTACCTAGAGCTACGGTAGATGGAAGTGACCTTGAAGCGCGAGCGCAAGTGATGGTAGCTTCTACAATGGGAGCTACTGCTTTTCAGCGAGGGCTTGGTGGTATGCACGCTTTAGCGCATTCACTTGGCGCGTTATATAACAGCCATCATGGATTGTTGAATGCTATTCTGATGCCTTATGTTTTAAAAGCGAATAGAGATGAAATTGAAGAACGAATAGCGCGACTGGCTCGATATTTAGAACTTGATGATCCAACTTTTGATGGTTTTTTAAATTGGGTCGTCGCTTTACGCGAGCAACTAGGGATCCCTCATTCACTGTCAGCAGTAGATATTGATACAGAGCAAGCTGAAAAAGTTGGTGAGATGGCGGTTAAGGATTCTTGCGCGGGTGGAAATCCTATTCAGTTTAATGCAAGCCAATATAGAGAAATTTTTGTTTCTGCAGTTGAAGGCAATTTGTAGCTATGGCGAATAGCAATAAAACAACAACTAATGTATTTCGATTAGGAGTTTTAATCTGTGATCATGTAAATGAAACGTTACAGCCAGAATTTGATGATTATGCAAAAATGTTTAATGAGCTATTTGAGTTTGTTGAAGGTGAATATGAATTTGAATTGAAGTTTTTTAATGTTGTCGATAAYGAMTTTCCARAMAGTATCAATGATTGTGATGCWTATATSACTAGYGGAAGTAAAAGTGGTGCMAATGATAATGACGATTGGATAAAAAAACTAGAGGTTTTTATCAGGGAATTGTACCAAGCTAATAAACGTTTTGTTGGTATTTGTTTTGGACATCAATTATTGGCAAAAGCATTAGGTGGTTCAATTGGAAAGTCTGAAAAAGGTTGGGGGATAGGTATTCACACCAGTAAAATTAACTCAGTGGTTTTTGATGATTTAGATCAGAAAGAGTTAAATTTAATTGTCAGCCATCAAGATCAAATCAAAGAGTTACCAGAAGATACAACAGTTTTATATAGCAGTGAGTTTTGCCCCTACAGTATGATCAAAGTAGGAGAAAATTTTATTGGTATGCAAGGGCATCCTGAATTTAGCCGAACTTATTCATCGGCATTAATGCAAATGCGTAAAGAAATAATACCTGCTAGTACGATAAGGATCGGGCAAGAGTCATTAAATAATAAAACGGACTCAAAAGCAGTTTCTCAATGGCTTATTGAATTTCTAATGAAAAAAGTGAAAGTGAAAACACAATGAATATTTCTGATAGTTCAAGACTCAGCTACACACTCATGACAAGAGATGACGCCGACATCATGTACCAAATCGATCAAGATCCTGAGGTAATGCGCTATCTAAATGGTGGGAAAATGACCACTCGAGAAGAAGTACAAAATATTTATMTCCCTAGGATGGAAAAATATACGGATGTTGAAAAAGGATGGGGCTTGTGGAAAATAACAAGCTTAAAAGATAATCAAGTGATAGGTTTTATTTTAGTAAGACCAATGAATTTTTTCACAGACTCACCCGAATATAGAAATATCGAGTTAGGTTGGCGGTTTATTCAAAAATCATGGGGTTTTGGTTATGCAACAGAATCAGCCAGTGCTGTTTTACATGCAATGATAGAGTTAGGCGATGTAGATAGTTTCACCGCTATCGCCATAGAAGAAAATGTAGCATCTATTAACATTATGAAAAGGCTCGGTATGAAATATATTAAAACCTATAAACACAAAGACACTTCTCTTGATGAAATAAATGATACCGAGGTTGTTTATTATCAAGTATTAGTCAATAAAACATAGTTATGCAGAGCCTATTTCAACAAGCTAAAAACTGTTTTCTTACAGCTGATCCAGAACAAAAAATCGAAAAAACATTTGAGTTAACCTCATCTTGGCAGGCTGGGAATTTATCTTGGGATAAAAATGAGTCGATAGAACTATTCGATGAACCCGGAAGATTACCTAAACCTGAAATCGTAATGCCCAAAGAATTAGGTAAGCGGAAACCAGGCAGTGAAAAGGGACGCGCTACTTTAATTCATGCGTTAGCACACATTGAGTTGACTGCGGTCAACCTAGCCTGGGATGCGATTGTTCGATATCGTGATATGCCTAAAGAATTTTATGATGACTGGACACAATGCGCAAAGGAAGAAGCCACCCATTTCTCCATGTTGAGAACTCGACTTCAAGAAATGGGATATGATTACGGAAGTTTCCCTGTTCACAATGAGCTCTGGAAAATGGCAATCGAAACTAAAGATGCTATGAGTGATCGAATGGCGGTTGTACACAGAGTCTTTGAAGCCCGAGCTTTAGATGTTGTACCTGGAACCATTAAACGATTTGATAATATTGGCGATCACTTTATGGTCAAAACACTTAATCTCATTTGTGATGAAGAGGTCGGTCACGTAAGTTCTGCCGCTCACTGGTTTCGATACCGTTGCCACCAACAACAAAAAGATCCCGATGCGGAATTCTTTCAACTACTAAAAAGATATATGAGAAGTCCACCAAGAGGACCTTTCAATCATGTTGTTCGTTTACAAGCGGGTTTTTCTCAAAATGAATTAGATTTTTTAGATAAAAATTCACCCAATAAAAATTGGGAAGTAAAGTCCCCTCTCCCTTTGGGAAAGGGCTAGGGCTAGGGAGGTAGTTATTAAATAATTATTTGATTAACTAAGATTACAAAAACCAATAATCCAATAAATACAGATCCCTACTTGTACTAGAAAAAGTGCAAATCGAATATATACCGCTATCACAGAGGTTGATATTATATGTACTACAGACTGCAAAATACGAGCGTGAACTAAGTACATTGCAAACTCTTCGGTAATCGCGGTGTTTCCCGTAGCCAAAGCAGCAAGCATTAATCCACCAGCAATCGGAAAAAACTCATAACAATTAGCATGGGCGCGACAAAGTCGTTCGGCAAAGGGTGACACCTCTGTTCCCGTTGGACTAAAACTATTAGCTGCTTTTCCGCCAGCTAACGTAAGGTAACTTCTAAATAGTCCTAGTACTAATAAAATAGCGGTAAACCAAGTGATGTAAATAATGAGTGATGTTAATGTGTGATTCATTGATAATTCCTCTGTTATTATTATGGAGTTCTAAAATTATTAGAACCTTCTGATAATAACATAGAAAATGATGTGGTGTTTTTAAAGAAACTTTGGACTTGTTGGCTTTTGTAGTAGCTATTGCCAGCAGTTATAACGTTTAAATACTTGACTAAGTAAAATATAAATAATATGAAATATAGAAAATTAAACGCGTCTCAGTGAGTTTACTTTTTAGGTTAAAATAAATCCTGCACCAAAATAACCTACACCTGTACCTAAACTTCCCATAGAAGTGACTCGCAATAATGTTAAAGTTTTAGATACTTCGTATACATCTTTGCCTTTGAGTAAAGAGTCGACTTGATGTTCCTGGCCAAAAAGTGCAGAAAATATTGATACTACGAAAAAGCCAAGGGAAATAAATAAGTCTTTTCCAATAGGTATCGCATCTAATTGCGCTAAGAGAACTAGACCGCCAATAGCTGTAGATGAGAGCCACGCATATTGCTTTAAAAGTTCAAAATGTAATTCGCTTGTTAGTATTACATTATTTTTCTTATTTTCTTCAATTATGTCTATATCCATAATATAAATGGGACTCCGTTTTTCCGAATTAAATCAACAAATTAGTAGAGATTAAATTGTGCGATTTTTATTGAGAGGTTCAAATGAATTATTTAAACATAAGGCTTATGTAAATATCAATCACTTAAATAGATAACGAAAAGTCATGTAACATATTGTACCTTTAAAATCTTTCAAACGAATTGTTTAACATTGCTCATTATATTCTTCTGTTGGCTAAAAATGTTCATAATATCCGATAAGATAGAGGGTGTTTAGATAAAAAATGTAAAGACATTAATCGAGCAGGTATTGAATTCCAACCCCTTTATTATCACTCCATGCAATTCTGGCTTTAATAATAGGCGCATCTGCCAAGCCTTCATCTGATTGAACTGTCACCAATGAGCCAATAACTAATTTTCCGAGTTCTTCATCTTTCACGTATATACCACCTTCCGAAAAATCGTTAGTTACTACTTTCCGAATGCAGAAAGTCTCGGTGGTTATTATCACTTTAACGTTAATCGGTAATCGTTGCTCGCGACGTCTATTTGATGCATTCATGGTATTATTAAAGCTCAAAGTGAATAAAGCATATTGTGGGCTGTAATAGAAGTATAGTTCAAAATGTTAAGTGCATTAACAAATAAAGAGTAAGCAAATGAAAATAATTAAAATATTAGCCTCCATTCTTTTGGTCCTAGCGGTTATCGCTGGGCTCAATTGGAGCAAAATTGAACGATTAATTCACGTGAAGTCGTTATTTGATGCTGATAAAATTGTATATAATTTTTCACACATGGATGAAGTTTTATATTCTTCGGAACTACCAAGAAGTGGTGAAGATCACCAATGGAAGGTTGAGTTAAAGCCACTTCCCGAAACCTATGTCGATAGAGAGTTGACAAAAAACACCATGGCGATGTTAGACGAATTACAAACAACGGGTTTAGTGATTGTTAAAGATGGTGTGATTCAATACGAAAATTACTTTAAAGGAACCACTCAAACGGATAAGCGAATTTCTTGGTCGATGAGTAAATCTTTTGTTTCTGCATTAACTGGAATGGCTTTAGAGCGTGGAGAAATTAAAAATATTAACGATCCCGTTACCAAATACGTTCCTAGTTTAAAAGGATCGGCTTATGACGGTGTGCCACTTTTGCACGTACTTAATATGGCAAGTGGTATCAAGTTTGATGAAAATTATCTTGATCCGGGATCTGACATTAATAAAATGGGCACGGTGTTAGCTTTAGGTGGTTCATTAGACGAGTTTGCAGCAGAGCAAAATAATATCAATCGTCCCTCTGGTACTAAATGGCAATACTGCTCTATCGATACTCATGTTGTTTCTATGGTATTAAGGGCTGCTACCGGAAAAACGTTACAGCAATACTTTATCGAAAACATTTGGTCAAAAATAGGCGCTAGCGCGGATGCTTATTACTCAACCGATGGTGACGGAAACGCATTTGCTCTTGGTGGGTTAAATATGTCCACTCGTGATTACGCTTTGTTTGGCGAGTTATATCGTAATCATGGCAAGCGTGGCGATACACAAATAATTCCAGCGAGTTGGATTGAAGAATCAACCGTTAATTCTGCTCCTCAGGGCGATGTTAAAGCAACTACTAAAACACAAGATGGAAAACGATTTGGCTATGGTTATCAATGGTGGATGCCACCACAAGCGGATAACGAGTATTTTGCTGTTGGCGTTTATGGGCAGTATATTTACATTAACCCTAAAGCCGGAATCGTCATTGCAAAAAATGCGGCACATAGAGAATTTATGCAATCAGACGAGAAGGGCGAGAGCTATATGATGCAAAATATTACTTTGTTCAGACAATTAGCTGAGCATTATTCTGATTGGCGGTTTGAATAAAATMATRAANRWMTTRKTWAAAKYKYAARTNNATTNANAAYTAANNWATTCAAATAATGAAAGCAGATGTTTCAATTTRCGGRAAATGAAATACTAAWTTACATTCTTAAAYRCACAAACACATTCTTTTGACGATAATGAAGTTGTGAGGCGAATAAAKGAATTCCAGATTTTATTTGCTTTGCAAAAYTTGGATTTTCAGTCTGCACTYATTATCTTTAGGAGATAWATTATGAAAAAATTAGCCATYGTTAGCGCCATTTGTTTTTCAAGTATCGCTTTATCAGGCGCTGTTTCAGCCAGCCATCAAGTCAGTTATTCAACCGATGGATATTGCGCATTAGATAACAGCTTCAATAAAACCCAACATCAAAAACGTTTTTTAAAGGCCTATGCGGACAAGCTAGGAGTAACACCTAGCAAAAGTTTTTGCAAGGAATTAAGAACTGAAAAATTTGCTACGTTGCCAGCATTTGATAAAAGTTGGAATTATAGTTTCAATAAACCCTATGCAGGATCTGTAAGACGTTTATCTACTAAGGTGGTTAAACAGCTAAAGGCTAATAAAGCGTTGGCAAAGGATGTTTTGGCAAGTCGATAATATGTTAAATGTTGTTGTAAAGATAAAATCATGCTTTAGAAACCTTCCAGTTTTGCAGGTCGTGATTTTATCTTATTTAATTTAACAATCCTTTTTCAATCGCTAATAAAACAGCTCTAGTCCGATCTCTAACACCTAGCTTTGATAGTAGATTAGAAACATGATTTTTAATCGTGCCTTCAGATTTATGTAGCGCCTCTGAAATCTCTTTATTTGAACAACCGCTAGCCATTAAACCTAAAACCTCTCTTTCCTTTGGCGTCAATGGTTCTATATTAGATGGTGCTTCAAAACTAGAACTTGAATCACTAATATTTTCCATTCCCTGTAATAACCTTTCTGTCAATGCAGGTTGAATTAATTTGTTACCAGCATACACAGTTTGAATAGCATCAATCAATCTATCGAGCGATACATCTTTGAGTAAATAGCCCTTAGCGCCTGACTGTATCCCTTTTAAAATAAATTGATGGTCATCAAAAGTTGTTAAAATAATGCAGGGAGTTTTTATATTTTCATTACGCAATAAATTTAACGTTTCTATACCATCCAGAATCGGCATAGAAAGATCCAAAAGAATAACCTCGGGGCAGTGTTCTTTTATTTTATTGATTACTTGACTACCGTCGGTAGCTTCACCGACAACCACAACTCTATCTGATAAATTGAGCAAGGCTTTTATGCCTTCTCTGACAAGCGTTTGATCATCAACTAATAACACTTTGATAGGAGTGTTTTTTTCAGAAGAACGTTCTTTAGAAGCGTTGTTTATAGAAGGTTTTTTTGAATCAATCATTATGAATTTACCGGTATAGAAATTTGTGTTTTTAACGATCCTGTGTTTGTGTTGAAATCGACTGTTCCATTTAACAATTGAATTCGTTCGGTTATTCCTGTTAACCCATGTCCTACATTTAACCTTTTCTCGCAAAGACCATTATCTTCAATTTCTAGCGTGAGTAACTCTTTATTTTTTGCAATGACTATATTAATCTGAGTTGCATTAGCATGTTTTAGGCAGTTGGTTATGGTTTCTTGAATACAACTTAATAGCTGTTTAGCCATTTCGATATCATCCAGTTCAAATTCGTATTTTATATCGACAGTAAATTTTAGACTTGGTACAGATTCAATCATTTTATCTAACATATTTTCAAAATTTAAAGATTGATTATCTCTTATACTTTCGACAGCTTCTCTAACATCACTCATTAACAGTTTTGCTAGGGAATGACACTTTACGATATTTTCTTTAGCATCGCCTTCTGTTGTATGTTCAGCAACTTGCAGGTTAATTAATAAAGCGGTTAAATGGTGCCCTAACAAATCGTGGAGATCTCTCGCTATGCGTGTTCTTTCATTTTGCCTAGAAGCTTCTCCCAATAAGAACTGGATGGACTCCAACTCTTTATTCAATTTTTCGGCTTTTTCTTTCGATTTCTCTGCGGACACCGCATTAATTGTCATGGAAACAGCAAAAAGATGAAAAGTGAAATAAAGCAATCCAGAATAAATGATATTGCTATCTTGCCATAATAACCAATCGAGTGAATTCCATAAAATAACCACTAGACTAGTGATAATAAATGAGTTTCTAAAACTAACAAATGAGGGCAATATACTCGCCCATATAATGGTCAAAATAGGTAAAAAACCAAAAGAAATATAAAAATTAATTAGAAAAGCGGCAAGTAATTGTAAGACAAATAGAGAGGTTCTTAATTTTTTATTTCGAATACCAATTGATTCATTAATAACAAACAATAGGCAGATGAGATAAATGATAAATAGAGAAATGACGGGGTATAAACCAATTTTAACTTCCCAGCTAGATCTGTCCATTGCCATTAACGTTATGATGAACACCGTCATCCAGGTGATGATGGCACCCCATTCATTTAAAGATATTTTTATCGGTTTTATTGTCATTATCTGAACTTTGTCATTTTAATAGGTTTTATGATTGATGTTATTATGACGTAAAACAGAATTTTTCACTATAGGCCAAAAGTYATGGTTTATTTTAGTGACCTATGGCACTTCTTCCTTTCAATTTAAATAAGTAAACTTGTTTGCAAGATGATTTACACGCTTTAATTTACACACTCAGGAAACGAGGAAAACTTATGCTTCATTACATACATCAATTTTTGTTATATTTTCATATTACACTTGGGGCCGTTGGGTTGGTCGTTTTCTGGTTGCCAACGCTATCAAAAAAAGGCAGTCCATTTCATAAAAGAGTAGGGAAAATCTTTGTTTTGACCATGTTTGCGATTTCTATTAGCGGAATTATTATGAGTATATTAGTGCTTGTTGACCCTATTGGAGTTCGTGTGCCGGAAAGAAATTTAACGCTTGCTCAGTCATTCAGTTTAAAGCAACAAAGTAGAGAAACAGCTGTTTTTCTTTTGATGTTATCTATGCTAGTTTTTGTAAACGTAAAGCAATCGATTTTGGTTCTTAAAGTAAAAGCTGATCGAGATTTGTTAAAAATACCTAGTACTTTAATCCCAATTGGAATTTTGTTAGTAACGGGTATTGCCGTAGGTATTGTCGCGATTATTATTGTTCAGCCTTTGTTCATTGTTTTTTCGATAATATCCATTGTTGTTTCTTATGGCTCTTTAAAATATAYWYYWARMRWWGARWTNAMMYAAMGANARTKGANWWAWKGARCAWAWRSRAAAKATKSTYGGSRMAKKCMKARYSGCCTATACCGCATTTTTCGCTTTTGGAGGTCGACGCCTTTTTAGTGAGATACTTTCTGGAGATATGCAATTGATCCCATGGATTCTTCCGAGCGTTATAGGTGTTTCAGCAACTATTTACTTCTCAAAAAAATATAGAAAGAAATATAGAGTTGAATATAAATAGGCCTAGTCAGAAAATTCTAACAAACAAAATAAACTGTTACTAATATAAAGGAAAATAAAATGAAGTTAATAAAATATTACCTATTAATGGCTCTAATCTTCTCAGGTTTTGTATCTGGGCTTTCAAATGCTAACCCAGCCGTTCTCGCTTTTGAGGATGAGAATTATGAGTTAGCTAAAGAGCTGTTTGAAAAAGACAATGACAGCGCCGTTTCAAAGTTATACCTCGGTCGATTAGAAATTAAAGATGGAAATTTTGATGAAGCGGAAGAGCTAATAAAAGAAGCACTCGATATGAAACCAAATGATTCGAATTACCATTATTGGTTTGCGAGCATTAGTGGCATCCAAGCGGGCAATGCTTCTATTTTTTCAGCGCCAGGATATGCATCTGACTCAAAAGAGCACTTCATTAAAGCCGTGGAACTTGATCCAAACAATGTTCAAGCGCTTAGTGGTTTAATTTCTTTTTATATTCAGGCACCCTCAATTGTTGGTGGATCTATTGATAAAGCGCGCGAGCTGACAATTCAATTAACTGAGTTAGATAAAAAGGAAGGTTTATTGGCACATATTAGCTTACATAGAAGCGAAAATGAAACGGATAAGGAACTCGCAAAAGCGGAAGAGTTAGCTAGCGCATTCCCAAATTCATCTGAAGCGTTACTCAAAGCCGGTTTTTCCTACCAAGGAGCAAAAAGGTATGAAAACGCGTATCAATATTTCACAAAGGCTTCTTCAATAAAAGAAAGTGATTTAGATGCTACCCTTAATAAAAAGGAGAAGAAAAGTGAAAAAATTTCCTCTACTAGCGCTTTATATCAAATTGGTCGCAATGCTGTTTTGGGTGGCATAAAAATAGATGAAGGAATTATTGCACTAGAAAGTTACTTAGAATTAACACCTTTTAAAAGCCAACCAAGCCATAATTGGGCAAAGCTGAGACTGGCGGCTCTCTATCTAAGAAATGGCAATAAAGTAAAAGCGAAAGCATTAGCTTTAGTCGCAAAAAGTGATAAAAGTGACGGAGGACCAAGTAAGTTAGCTAAAAGGCTACTTAGAAAGATAAAGAAATCTTGATACAAATGTCTATTCAAAGGCTCATTCCAAGCAATGTAAATTCTTTCTTACATTTTAAAGTTTGCCTTTTGTTGGGAAAAATTAGACTATTGATAACGATTTTTTACGCCAGAGGCTGTTTTTTCACATTTATACCAAATAGCCACATATCTAAAGAATAAAAAATAACCATAAAAAAGGGTGGGCTCATGCAAAGAAGAAACTTTATAAAATTGACTGGAGCTGGCGTTGGAGGTTTAATCCTTCCAATTACAGGTAATATGGTCTCTGCAGCGCAATTAATCGATCGTCCGATGGACGTTGCGATGAAAAAGCAACTCGCAGATATCGCTTTGAATGCTGCCAAAAGTGCGGGCGCAACCTATGCAGATGCTAGACTTGGTCGTTATTTAAATCAATTTGTGACCACACGCGAAAGAGTGGTTAATAATATAGTCAATACAGAATCCGCTGGTATAGGCATTCGAGTAATCGCCAATGGCACTTGGGGCTTTGCTTCAACGTCAGATGTAACGCCAGATTCTATCGCTAAAACCGCTCGTCAAGCGGTTGCCATCGCAAAAGCTAATTCTAAATTTCAGATTGAACCGGTGAGATTGGCTCCGGTAAAAGGAGTCGGGGAAGTCAGTTGGAATACGCCAATCGTCAAAAATGCCTTTGAAGTGCCCATTAAAGAGAAAACAGAACGTTTGTTAGAAGTGAATAATGCGGCCTTAAGTAATGGTGCGAGTTATATTACTTCTATTTATTTTATTGTTAATGAGCAAAAATATTTTGCGTCAACGGACGGATCGTATATCGATCAAGATGTTCATCGTTTATGGGCACCTTTCTTTGCTAGTGCGGTTGGAAAATCAGGCTTTAAACAACGTGGCGGTTTAGGTAATCCAGTTGGAATGGGATTTGAATATTTAGATGGCAAAAAAGAAGATAAAGTCTACATTGATGGCGCAAACGTCGGTTACAACAATTCTTACGATATGCTCGAAGATGCAACCAATGCAGGTAAAGAATTACAGAAAAAACTAACGGCTAAATCGGTTAAGCCGGGTAAATATGATTTAGTGCTAGATCCTGCACATTTGATGTTAACCATTCATGAATCAGTAGGACATCCATTAGAACTTGACCGGGTATTAGGCTATGAAGCCAATTTTGCTGGAACCAGTTTTGCGACTTTAGATAAATGGAAGAGTAAAAAATTCCAATACGGTACCGATATCGTCAATCTTGTTGCTGATAAAACTCAACCTTATTCATTAGGTAATGTTGGTTATGATGACGAAGGTGTTAAGACTAAGGAATGGGATTTGGTTAAAGACGGCATATTAGTAAACTATCAAGCCATTCGTGATCAAGTGCATATGATTGATCAAACTGAATCTCATGGTTGTTGTTATTCTCAGAGTTGGCGAGATGTACAATTCCAAAGAATGCCCAATGTTTCACTCCAACCTAATCAGAAAGAAGATCTTTCTGCTAACGATATTATCAAAGGTGTTGAAAAAGGTATTTACATAGTAGGACGAGGTTCCTTCTCCATTGATCAACAACGATATAACTTTCAATTTGGTGGACAATTATTTTTCGAAATTAAAGACGGAAAAATTGTTGATCAAATTGAAGATGTCGCTTATCAATCTAACACCCAAGACTTCTGGAATTCCTGTGTTCAATTGGCGGGTAAATCAGATTATCGTGTTGGTGGATCTTTCTTTGATGGAAAAGGTCAACCACCTCAAGTTAGCGCGGTTTCCCATGGTTGCCCGACGACTCGATTTAATAATATCAACGTTCTTAATACAAAACGTAAAGTATAAGGGGTGAAGCAATGTCTATAATAAATGAGAAAAAAGCAAAAGCCATTTTAAAGAAAGTAATCGCATTTTCTAAAGCCGATGAAATTGAATGTAATTTAGATGGACAATTAACTGGCAATATYMGATACGCYAGAAATACAGTGACTACCGCKGGTGAAGTGAGTGATCTCACTTTGGCTGTTCAATCTTCTTTTGGTAAAAAAGTAGGTGTAGCAACAATCAATGAGTTTGATGATGCTTCTTTAGAAAAAGTTGTACGAAGAGCTGAAGAACTGGCTAAGTTGGCACCTGACAATCCTGAGTCTATGCCAAATTTAGGCGCACAAAAGTATACTAAAACGAATACATTTTTTGAGTCAACYGCTAAMGTAACKCCAGARTTTAGAGCGAAGGCTGCAGATGATGGGATTACACCATCYAGAAAAAAYAAATTAGTCGCKAGTGGMTTTTTAACCGATAGTTATACWATGTCSGCTATTATGAATTCAWCCGGCGTGTTYGCTTATAATRTATCAACCAATGTTAGTTTYTCTGCAACTATMCGAACTGAAGATGGGCGCGGTAGTGGTTGGGTTACTCGAGATTTTTCTGATATYAATAAAATGGATACCGCAGAAGCCTCTCAAGTTGCTATTGAAAAATCACTTGGTTCTGTTGATGCTAAAGAGCTCGAACCAGGGAAATATACGGTTATCTTAGAGCCTGCTGCCGGAGTTGGATTAATCGGTCGTCTGTTCAATAATATGGGACAACGTGGCGCAGATGAAGGGCGWAGTTTTTTAAGTTAYAAAGCYAAAGATRGCGAAAAGGATGCGGCTAAAAAGGAACGTAAGAATAAACTCGGTGAAAAAATGTTTGATGAGMGAGTYAATATTTGGTCRGATCCTCAMCATCCAGATGTTCCAACACCTTCTTTTGCWGGTAATGGCGCTCCGGTTGGWAAAACYTACTGGATYAAAAAAGGMAAAATTAAYAAGATGCAAAACTCCCGTTATTGGGCGGACAAAACWGGGACTGARTAYAACCCAACGGCTASYGGYGRAAACCAATGGATTATGGATGGCGGTGATGARTCTGTTAAGGAAATGATCAAAAATACTAGGCGAGGTATYCTTGTCACTCGATTATGGTATATCCGYCAACTTGATCCTCAAACATTGCTWTATACMGGYTTRACTCGYGATGGYACTTTTTAYATTGAAAATGGAAAAATTAAATATCCMGTWAAGAATTTCCGTTTTAATGAAAGCCCAATTGTTATGTTAAACAATATTGAAGCATTAGGTAAACCTGTTAGAATCGATGGTAATATGATGCCTCCAATGAAAATTAGAGATTTTACATTCAGTAGTTTATCTGACGCTGTTTAAAAAATCTTTTGAAAACTGATTTTGAGAACTAATGAAACGACGTGACCTGATAAAAAATGTTTTAAAAATATCGGGTTCCGTTGTTTCAATTCCTGCTTTATCTTTATTAACATCATCTAATCTAAAAGCTCAAGAATATTTCGACTTCTATTTCACTCGACTGAGTTATGAGTCTGGTGATTGGGATGTTGATGAGCGCATGCCGGCAAATCTTCTCAACTCTCTTATCGAATACACCAATATCCGAGTTGACCTGAATGAACGAATTATTGCACTTTCCGATGAGGAGATGTTAAATTCCCCTTTTTGTTATCTTGCAGGACATCGCTTAGTAGAATTCAATTATGAAGAACGTCAAAACTTTGAAACCTATGTACGAAATGGTGGTTTTGTTTTTGTTGATGACTGCAATCATGATATTGATGGCGTGTTTGCCAAAAGTTTTGAAGAGCAAATGGCAAAAATATTTGGGAAAAATGAGTTGAAAAAAATCCCTAATGATCATGAAATCTATTCATCATTTTTTAAATTTGATGGCCCTCCAGATACAAATCAAGAGCTAAATGGTTGGGGGGATGATTTAGTCCATGACTATTTAAAAGCGATAGAAATAAATGGTCGAATTGCCGTTTTATATAGTAATAAAGATTTAGGTTGCGAGTGGGATTATGATTTTAGAAATAAACGTTTTCTTGCAGTGGATAATACCCGTTTTGCGGTGAATATTGTTGTCTATGCGATGACTGCCTAGCCTCCCCCTTTGCGAAGGGGGACTGAGGGGGATTTGGGTTAAGCTGAGTGGCCAAGTTTAATGAATGACGTTTATTTAAAAGATAAATCTCCCCTAGCCCCTCGACAATTGCTCCGTGCATTGTTCTAATAAGCGACGTCCGTGTCGCGATCTTCGCAAAGAGGGGGATTAATGAGAAGAAAATATGAACGAAGAAATAATAAAAAAACAACTAACCAAATTAACTGACGTTAAACAAGAAATTGCTAARGTAATTGTCGGTCAGGAAACTGTCGTTAATGAACTAATGATCAGCTTACTTGCAGGTGGTCATTGTTTACTTGAAGGCGTACCGGGCTTAGCTAAAACATTGTTAGTCAGTACCCTAGCAAAAACGCTGGATCTCCAATTCAACCGAGTGCAGTTCACACCCGATCTTATGCCCAGTGATATTGTAGGAACAGAAATATTGGAAGAAGATCATTCCACTGGGAAAAGGTTTTTTAAATTTCAAAAAGGCCCTATATTCACCAATATATTTCTAGCGGATGAAATCAATCGAACCCCGCCAAAAACTCAAGCGGCATTGTTAGAAGCTATGCAGGAAAAACAAGTTAGCTACGGAGGTAAAACTTATGATCTGCCTGCACCATTTTTTGTGCTAGCCACTCAAAACCCGGTAGAGCAGTCTGGTACTTATCCTTTGCCTGAAGCTCAGCTTGATCGATTTTTAATGTTTATTCGAGTGGAATATCCTAATCAAACTGAAGAGATAGAGATCCTTAAACGAACAACCGATAATCGCCGAGTCGAGCTTAACTCACTATTATCTGCAGAGGAAATGGTCGCTATTCAAGGTCTAGCGAGAGAAATAGAAATTTCTGATAGCTTATTAGAGTACATCACCAATATTGTTAGATTAACTCGCCCGGCTAAAAAGGAATTAGAAAAAGATCAGTTAAACCTTTCACATTCAAATTCTATTCATCAATATATCACGTGGGGCGCGGGGCCAAGAGCTGGTCAGGCTCTTGTATTATGTGCAAAGGCGAATGCATTACTTGAGCATCGATATTCAGTGACTTTGGCGGATATAGCTAAAGTAGCACCGGCAGTTTTACGTCATAGGATTTTACTTAACTTTCAAGCCGAAGCTGATAAAGTAACAAGTGATGATGTGATTAAAGATGTTCTCGAAAGCGTTAAACAGCCACAAAGTAAAATTTCTTAATAACGGCTATTGTGGAAAAGTCTATTTTGAAAGAGCCAATTGTGAAAGAGTCTAGCGAAGCAATTACACCTCAAGATATCGTTCGCATTAACGAACTACCGCTTATTGCCAAAAGAATTGCTGATGGTTTTTTGCAAGGACTACAATCAAGCCGACAAAGAGGGTTAGGTATTGAGTTTAATCAATATCGAGCCTATGAAGTTGGGGATGAACTTAGCCGGATAGATTGGA
This sequence comes from Gammaproteobacteria bacterium, assembly GCA_002401655.1. Taxonomy (GTDB): domain Bacteria; phylum Pseudomonadota; class Gammaproteobacteria; order Enterobacterales; family Kangiellaceae. The sequence goes on from NVTT01000016.1 coordinate 25,029, forward strand.
AATTATTTGCTAGAAGTGATCGTTATTTTGTACGAGAGGCTGAAAGAGAAAGCGAGATCGATGTTTGGTTTTTATTAGATTCTAGCCGTTCTATGTTGCAATCAAAAAAACTGAAATATGCAAAGACCTTGATAGCTAGTCTTTCATACCTAGTACAAAATCAAGGTGATGAATTTGGATTTATTGGTTTGTCGAGCGATAAGCTGTCTTTTGTTGGAAAAGGTACTGGACAAAAACATTGGCATAAATTGTTGCTAACCTTAAACGATGTACAGGTAGGACAGTATTTCCCGCCACTAGATATGTTAAAGAATCATATCGCTCAACTTCAACGACCATCTATTATTTTTCTGATTAGCGACTTTTATCAGCAAAATAATGAAATTACGCAATTTCTTTCGCAAATAAATCGATCTCGATCAGAAGTCATTGCAATGCATCTGTATGCAAAAGAAGATGAAAAACTTACGTTTGCAAAACATCAACGAAACGGCATGATAAGATTTAAAGATTGTGAAACAGAAGAGGAATTACTTGTTTCTGCTAGTTCAGCTAAAATAAACTATGAAAAAAATTACGCTAAGTTTTTAGAAAACCTTAAAAACAGTTTTAGCGAACTAGGGATTGAATCACCTTCTATTGATATCGAAAAGCCAATGAGTCATGCATTATCACACTATCTAAATAAACGATTACGAAATCGTTAGCTTATTTGTATGGTTGAATTTATCACAAGCGTTTCTCTTTTTAATGCATCTAGTTTGATAGCGCTATTAGTATTACTCATTCCAATTATTATCCATTTGATTAATCCTAACAAAGCGACTTTAATTTGGGTTGCTAGTATTAAGCTAATAAAATCGAGCGAAGTGAAACGAGTTTTTCAAATAAAGTGGCTAGAGAAAATATTATTGTTAATTCGTTTGATTCTTTTTACTTTGATAACACTATTGCTCGCGAATCCGATTTTCTATCAAGACGTTAACGTTGTAGATGAGGAACACCACTATTTCAGTATTGACTGGTTAAAAAATTCGTCAGAGTCGGAACGAAAAGGAGTCGAAAATAAAACGAACGGTAAAAACAAATATTATATTCTGGAACGACTTGACGGAAATATCTATTCCAATGTTGAAGAGCTATTTGATTCATTCGATAGACAGTCTGCGACTTTACTTGAATTGTCATTAAACCAAGAAATCTATATTGCAGAACTTGAACAGAGAACCACTATTCCTAAATTAACGCATTTGTATTTAACTAATAGAGCTTCAAATTATAAAATGCCCATGCCTTTGAGTGAAATAATTCACCCTGTATCTATCCATGTGAAAACGTTAGATAAAAAAGATTTTAAAGAAAAGATCTCGATAGAAATTATTTACGAAGCAAAATATACCAATGAAAAAGAGATGCTGATACTAGCTTTAAAAGCAATAGAGTCAAATTCACGGATAACTCTGGAAATTAAGCCTTATGATTTGGGTCTCCAAGATAATATAGATCGTACAGATTTGTCTTTTGTTATAGGTGACGTAACAGAATTTAAAAAAGTAAAAGGAACAATTGCCGTCAAGCCAACAGGCCGTGGTATGATTTTCACTCAATCAGATGGGTTTGACAAAGAATGGAATAATTCTTTACCTTTGGAATTAATCTCAACATTATCTAATATGATAAACGAGTTAGATAAGTTATCTAGAAATKWGWRRCTWRNATRRWNTMARTRRNTTKWWYKSYTAAKCNAAGGWNNTTKWTYTWTTYKAWAMWAAYTTRAYRMYNTANAAGMTTNAYWTCSGWWWTMAWKGWACARWTWNTTNTRATYWTTMTAWWKYKTMWSWKTMWTYYRTTKKWWMKWTKKAKARTAWTKAAYMNAARTMMNTKCWWYRAMTNANACGWGWWWAANARMWTAKAACKWKMNTAATMWARTCAWNTKWTSRATNTGGNTNGAANCNCAATTTCTAAAAAATTGATTAGTTTAATTATAAATCTCGTTCTTTCTAATACGCTTATTTATCTAGTTTTAAAATTATATATTCCATTAATCGATAATTATGTAATTGTTAGCGTGATCATTGTATTTTCTTTTGTCTACTTATATATTTCGACTAATAGCCATTCATTCAAAGCAATTAACAAAAAGAACATTTTAGAACATATCAATAGAAAGCTTCCGGAATATCAGGAAAGTAGCCAAATTATATTGGATTGCAATGAAGGGGGTATTAAGAGAGCGTTGCGATACAAAGTCGTTAATCAAATATTGTTAGATGAAAAGCAAGGTACTCTAATAAAGACCCTACCTAATACACATTGGAAAATATCATTAACACTACTATTGATTATATTTCTAATAAATTTTTATTCCGAACATCTAAATTTACTCTTCGACAATGAAGTAAGAAAAGATGAATTAGTTCTGGACATTGAGAATATACCAGTAAAAAATGAAGAAAATAATCTGGCGTTAATCGAAGAAATTACTATTGAGGTAACTCCACCTAAATATACGAAACTAAAAAAACTAGCATCTAATGACCTTAATTTGAATATCCCAGAGAATTCCGTTGTTAATTGGCATATCAGTTTAAGTGCCGAAGTTGATGATGTTTTTATGATTTTAACATCCACACGAACTGAGAAGAACAAGCTTAAGATGTTATATAACTCGGAGACAGAACGTTATGCCGTTAATCGCAAACTACAACAGACTCAAATATATAATTTTGAAGTCGTCGAAAATGGAATCAATCGAATTTTAGACGGTGTTTACAGTATTGTACTAATCAAGGATCAATCGCCAAAGATAAAAATAGTCACGCCAAAGCAATCATTAGTAGAGTATCCACTGTCCGGTAATCATTCATTCACTTTGACGGTTGATGTGGTAGATGACTTCGGTATAGGTAACGTCAATATTCTAGCATCTGTGGCGAAAGGCTCTGGTGAAGCTGTAAAATTTCGCGACAAGATATTTAAGTTTGATGAGATTAAAAATAATATAAACACAGCTACAAAAAAGGCTAGTTTTCGTTATAAAAAACAATGGCGACTAACTGATCTAGATATGGAGCCAGGTGATGAAGTTTACTTTCATGTACAGGCAACAGATAACAGACAGCCGGAAACGCAAACCAGTAAATCGAGTAGCGTAATTGTCCGATGGTTAGATGATGAAGATATAGAGTTGTCAGCAGAAGGAATTCGGATTGGATTTGTACCGGAATACTTTAGGAGCCAAAGGCAAATAATAATTGAAACGATTGAGTTAATTGAAGATAAGAATGATCTTTCATTAGATGAGTTTAGTGAACACTCAGTTGACTTAGGGTATTCGCAAAATGATCTAAAAACTAAATATGGTCAATATCTAGGAGATGAGTTTGGTGAAGGTCCAGAGGAACACTTTGGATTGGCTGATGGTTATCACGGCGATGGTGAAGTTGATAATGCGGGTACCGTCGATAATCACAGCGATGAATCAGAACATAGCGATGAGCATGATGAAAGCGGTGAAACTGAAAAAATTGGAGATGGCGAAGCACTCATAGAAAAATTTACCCATAATCATGGAACAGAAGAGATAGCACCTCTTTCAAGTCGCGATCCAAAAACATGGATGAAAATGGCGGTAAGTGAAATGTGGCAAGCGGAATTACACTTAATGCTTTCTGAGCCAGCCAAAGCGTTGCCCTTTGAAAAAAAGGCCTACAAGTATTTAAAAGAGGCAAGAAAAGCGGATCGTATTTACGCCAAACGATTAGGATTTGAACCACCTCCCGTTACAGAAGATAGACGCTTAACTGGCGAGCTAAGTGATCTTGGTTCAAATTTCGTTAATACAAAAGGATTTACTAACCACAAATCTAGCGAAAGAAATATTCGCGCAACTTATATGCTAATTAACCAATGGAAGTTATTAAATGATAAACAGCAAGAATCATTTGAAGTTGGTTTTGAAGAGTTGAAAATTATAAGTAGTTTAAAGAATGATTTATTAGAGTTGACTAAAAGCAGACCGGTGCTAATTAAATATGTTGCGATATTAGAGCAAATTAGTATAAGTAAAAGACTTTCGTTAAAGAGCTGTAAGAATTGTATTAATGATTTGAAACAACGGTTATGGTCCTTGCTTTCTACACCTAATAGTTTACCAAATACCCAAACCGATTCATCGGGATTAAGTAACCAGTCAAAAAAACAATATTTGAAAACGGTTAGAAAACTCATCCATTCTTCTTCTGTCGATAGTAAAGGCGGAAATGATGAGCGTTGATTTTAGTAATCTTATATTGATTGACTATCTTAGTTTGGTGCTAATGGCCATTTCCTTTCTCTATTTTCAGTTATCAATCCTAAACAGATCAAATGATAAGTCTACTTTGAGTCGGGCTTCCTTAAGTTTCGTCAATAGTCTACTTTTTATTTCAGTTGTTGGTTTAGTTGTACAGCCTGAGTTTAAACTTGTTGCTAATAATGAATTAAAAGAAGTCCGCATAATAACAAAATCAACTAATACTGATATAGACTCTATGATTGATGAGGTAGAAGAGAATAGGGGAAATACATTTATATTAACTGACGTTATGGAACCATTTCTAAATAAAAGCAAATCAATACATCTAAATAGAAATGTTATTTCCTCACCAAGTCAACTGCCAATACGAATGTCAAGAGTATATAGAGGCGAACCGAATCGTCGCTATTCTTTAGAGGTGGTTGGAGATGGTTTTACTCGTCAACAGATTGAATCAATTAGTAAAAATAAGGGCCGGTACTTCCAAGGAATAGTTTATGAACCTCCTACCGATAAAACCATTGGGATTATACATCCTACTTGGAATGTCAGGATGAATTTGGGAGAGCTCTCTTTGTTTACTGCAGAGTTTCAAAGCGGGAGTTCAGAAGACATAAAAGACAAGAATAAAAAATCTGCTTATGTGGTAAGACTGCTAGATCCTTCTGGGCAGTTAGAAGGCGAAAAAACGATCTCTAATAGTGAGCTAATAAACTTTAAAATTATACCGAAGACTTTCGGTCTAATGACATATAAAATTGAAGTGTTAGAGGGTGATACAGTCATTAGCCAAGAAACTATTGCTATCGAAGTCATTAATCAATCCAATTTACGGATGTTGATCTTGCAATCGTCTCCATCATTTGAAACTAAACAAATTAAAAACTGGGCGGGTGATAATCAAGCCGTCGTTGTTGTTAATACAAATATAAATCCGAAAATAAACCTCTCTCGCTTAACTAATGTTGACGAACAAGAACGGAAAAAATACGAATTGTTAGCTCTCAGCGAAAGTTTGTTGGCAGGTTTTGATATTCTAATGATTGATTCAAGACGGTTTAATCAGCTAAATGTCGAAGAGAAAAAAACGATAGCAAACTCTTTAGATGACGGTTTAGGCGTTATCCTATTGATGGACAAAGAATCCTTAGAAGATTCGCTTCCTTTTTCGGCATCCGCTGAAGGTTGGTTGTCCACTAGGTTAGTAGGAAAAAACAATCAATCTGCTTTATATTTGGAATCGTTAAAAGAGAATAATAAAGGACATCATCTTCTTTATGAGTCAGCTATTTCTCATATTTCAAATGGTTTTGAATTTGAAGATAACAAATCAACTCCTCTAATTAGTAATTCGAAGAAAGAAATATTAGTTGTGCAATTACAGCAGGGTTTAGGGAAAGTAAGTTACAGTTTAATAAAGGATACTTATCGCTGGGTTTCAAATGGTGAAAAAAATTCCCACAGCCTGTTTTGGCAACATCTAATAAAAAATACAGCGAGACAGCGTAAAAATGAAATAGAGTGGATAACAGATAACGAGAGAATTGTTGTTGGTAATAAAGAGCGACTATGTGTAGCAAACAAATTAATGAGTTCTGATTTATATCAGTCGGAAATTCACTCCTTTAGAGATAACAAGGTTTCAAAAGTACTATTTAACAAAGTTCCGACTTTGACAAATCGATATTGCGCTAGTTATTGGCCGGAAGCGTCTGGTTGGCATCACTTGCGGATGGGAGAAGAAAATAAATATCAAGCTCTAAATTTTTATGTTTACCCAAAAGACAATTTTTTGGCTGATCATAAACGTTTAAAAATCAAAAACACACTAAAGTATAAAGAACAGATTAACAGTATGAAAAAGACCAGTAGATCTAAAACTGCATTTCTGTACGGTAAAATTGAGATATGGATATATTGGATGTTGATTATTTTGTCACTCACTTATATATGGATAGAAAGGAAGTATTCTGAGTGATTTCACTAGCTTGCATTAACTTAAACTAGGTCTATACTTTAAATTACATGAATTACTAAACAGAATAACTAAAATGAGCAAAGCAGTCAGAGCATCAGACACACCTTATATCGAAGCGGTTGAGGCAGGAAAAACTTATATGTGGTGTGCATGTGGAAAAAGCGCCAAACAGCCGTTCTGTGATGGCTCCCACGCTGGCACTGGAATGGCGCCAACAATATATAAGGCGACAGAATCTAGAAATATTATGTTCTGCGGTTGTAAACAAACCAAGAATTCACCTATCTGCGACGGTAGCCATAGTCAATAGTCTGACTGCGCAAAAATTCAATTATGGTTTTAGAAAATCAGCTTGAGAATATTCTGGATTAGGGTATTGATAGAAGCCTTTACCACTTTTAACACCTAATTTTCCCGCATTAACTAGAGGCTCTAATAGGCTAGCAAATTTCTTAGATTGTGGCGTGTCATTATTGTGAGCTATGTGTAATGCTGTATCTAAACCGACTTGATCCATCATGCCAAACGGACCAAGAGGTAATCCAAAATTACCCATAAACGATCGATCAATATCTTGAATACTCCCAATTTGCTTCAATAATAAATCACTCGCACTAGTTAAAATATTCATCAACATATAGTTGAATAAGTAACCATTGGATTCCTTTTTGATATGTACTGGAATTTGATTTAATTTTACACCTAATTGATAGAGTAATTCTGGGATCCAAGTTGCAGTAGTTTGATGTGGCATAATATCAACTACTTTGGCTGTAAAAACATCATGAAAATGAAAAGCACAAAAGCGTTCAGGACTTCCCGAGTCATCGCAATATTGTGATGGTAGTAAGAAGGAGCTATTCGTTGTGAAAATTGTATGCGAGGGACAAAGCTTGCCAAATTGCTTCCAAACCTGTTTTTTAATTTCTAAGTTTTCTGTGACTGATTCATTTACAAAGTCCGTATCTTTGGCCGCGATATCTGCATCCGTAGTATAAGTAATACGATCCAAAATATCTTCAAAATTGCAATCGTTAACGGTTTTACTTTTCACCAATGAGCGCAATAATTTTTCTTGCGCTTTTCTTGCCGTCTCTAAACTTGTTTGTGATATATCAAATAGGAAAGTATCAAAACCAGAAATAGCACATTGTAGAGCCACTCGTAATCCAAGCGTCCCAGATCCAAGTATTAATATTTTATGGATATCTTTTAACTTCAACTGATTCATTATCACATCTCTTTGTTTAAATTTACCCAATAGTTCTTTATTGGCGTTTTTAATGGGAAACACATTATATTTCGCTAAGGTTAACATATTTAAGAATTACTTAGTGAGCAAAATACTAATGCCGTGCGATTGGACATTTGAATCAATTAAATTTTCATGTATAGTATTTTTGTTAAATTTTATCGCACAATTTTATTTCATCTAACAATAACTAACAGGAAATAATAAATGAAAATTACGAATATGTTTGGTTTTAAATCAGTGGCACTGATAGGAGGACTATTATTCAGTCTTTCATCCAGTGCAGATATAACAAATGGAGATTTTGAAGATTGGTCTGGCGGTACACCAACCGGTTGGACTACGATTGATTCTGGTATTGATGTCGCTCAAGATACCTCAACTGTAAAAACGAATTCAAGCTCAGCTAAAATTACTGTCAACACCGGCAGCCAAGGCTCAACTGATTTTCGTCAAAATATCGAAGTTGTATCTGGACAAACCTATGACTTTTCAACTTGGGTTTACCATACAGAAGGCAATTTAAAGGTTAGACTTTACGTTGATGGTTACCGTAATTATTCAACAGCCAATTTAACCAATCAATGGCAACAGGTATCCTATCAGTACACCGCAAATTCAACCGGTCAAATTACAATTGGATTACGCTTTTATGATCAGTCTGGGTTTGATGGTTCAGAAGTCGTTTATATTGATGAATATCAACCAACTGATGTCAGTGATGGTGGAGGCTATAATGGTGGTGGAGATAACGGTGGAAGTAGTTGTACCGACGTAACTCTCGATCTTTTAACCGATAACTATGGTTATGAAACAAGCTGGGATATTAAAGATTCTAGTCAAACAGAGGTTAGTAGTGGTTCAAACTTAACAAGTCAAACGGCATACCAAGAAACTTATTGTTTAGCTGATGGTGATTATGAATTTACAATTAATGATAGCTATGGAGATGGTATCTGTTGCGGTTATGGAAGCGGTTCTTATTCGATTACTTCTAATGGTGCAACATTAACTTCTGGTGGAGAGTTTAATTCGACTGAAGTTAAATCATTCACTATTGTAACTGATGATGGTGGCGGAGATAACGGTGGTGGAGATAATGGCTCAGGTGACTATTATAACAGCATCTCTAGCGAAACAGGATACGCTTTAAAAACAGCGTTACATGGTATTATCAATAGCCATACCTCTCAAGGTTATGGAGCGCTTTGGACTTTTTATTCGGACCATTCTTTAGATACTAGTTATGAAAATGATGGTACGATTATGGATATTTATTCTGAAAATCCAAATGGCGCTGACAGTTATAACTACACCAAAATAACAAATCAATGTGGAAATTATAATAGTGAAGCGGATTGTTATAACCGTGAACACTCTTTCCCTAGAAGTTGGTTTGGTGGTAAAAATGAACCTATGAATTCTGATGTACACCATATATTTGCAACGGATGGATACGTTAATTCGAAACGAAGTAGTTATCCATACGCTGTAGTTGGCAGTACGACATTTACATCGGACAATAATAGTAAAGTGGGTTCATCTGCTACATCGGGTTACTCAGGAACTGTCTTTGAACCCATCGATGAATTTAAGGGTGATCTAGCAAGAGCATACTTTTATATGGCAACTCGTTATGAAGATGTAATATCGAGTTGGGAAAATAATAGTAGTTCAAGTGACGCCGTTTTAAATGGTAGCAGTAATCAAGTTTTTGAAACTTGGCAGCTAAATATGTTGATCAGTTGGCACAATGCCGATCCGGTTAGCCAATATGAAATTGACCGTAATAATGCGGCGCAAAGTTATCAGGGTAATCGCAACCCATTTGTTGATCATCCAGAATGGGTTGAGTCGATATGGGTTAACTAAATTAGACTAGATAAAGAGTGTTGGTTAAAAAAATAAAAGCCTAACAGATCGTTTCAGTTAGGCTTTTTTATGAAAAAAAAGATAAACTATCTCATTAATTTATATAATTTAGTATTTTCTMAAWTAATTNWKAGAAWANTAKMWYKWRYMTTGNSAWMKYWMAATTNWKAYRTYKCAANGNAWWMGWTMTNYTWYTCTNWAATTNATTTKANWWWRWACTAAATTATTCCTAAATGATATTTTAGTCATGCCTAAAATATGTTGCGAATGCAATAATGCCAAGCGTTCCAATGCTTTTTGATTGAGCCTTTTTTTTTTCATTAACATAAATTGTTTATTTCCCAGAGTATACAAAGCGACATCTTATATAACCACTTTTGCGTAATGTCTCATATTGATTATTTTGCTGTTGTAACTTGCATAAAAGTTAATTAGTTTTTGCAGGCCAGTAATTTTTATAAAAAACGAATGGCAAACAATTAAAGCAAAATATCTATAAAACACTTTTTTAGGATTTGAAAATAGATTTCCCAATGGGCGTAATGGAATTGTTTTAATTAAAAAAACTAATCAAAATAAATTGGAGAAGACATGAAGACGTTGAAGATAACTCAAACTGAAATATTTGCGCGCTCAAAAAAAGTGTTAGCTATTTCAATGGCAATTGCATCACTTTCTGCTATTAATGTGACAAGCATTAACGCAAGTGAAGTAGACTCTAAACTTAGAACAGTCAATTCATCTAAAGTGATTAAAGGGCAATACATTGTTGTATTAAAACAACAGCAAGTTAATCAACAAGTTTCAATTATGAGTGGTCATGCGCCCTTAAATGTCGCAGCCATGATGGAGTACCGACGTAATGCTGTAGCAAATATGGCAACCGAAATGTCGAACATGCATAACGCCAAAATTAAAAAACAATATCATGCGGCTTTAAGCGGATTCGCCGCACAAATGTCCCATAAAGATATGCGTGCGTTGTTAGCCGATGATCGGGTCGCCTTTATCGAGCAAGATCAAATTATGCGTGCCAGCGCTACACAAAGCGGAGCAACTTGGGGACTAGATAGAATCGATCAGGCTAATTTACCTCTTGATTCCAATTACACTTATACACCCGACGGAACTGGCGTGAACGCTTATGTCATTGATACGGGAATTATGGTGGGTCATAGCGATTTTAATGGTCGCGCGCAAAACGGCTGGGATTTTGTAGACAATGATTCCGTAGCCAATGATTGTAACGGACACGGAACTCACGTTGCAGGAACGATTGCTAGTACGACCTGGGGCGTTGCAAAAAATGTCACAGTGACTGGGATCCGAGTTTTAGATTGTGCCGGATCAGGAAGCAATGCGGATGTAATTGCTGGAGTTGATTGGGTCGCAGCAAATGCAGTACATCCAGCTGTTGCTAATATGAGTTTAGGTGGTGGATCTTCTACTGCATTAGATAATGCTGTTCAAGCTGCAATTGATAGCGGAGTAACCTTTGCGGTTGCTGCAGGAAATAGTAACTCAGATGCGTGTGTTGGTTCACCCAATCGTGTTGGCGATGCTTTAACAGTTGCTTCTTCAACTTCATCAGATGCGCGCTCAAGTTTTTCTAGCTGGGGATCATGTATTGATATATTTGCTCCAGGTTCGAGCATTACTTCAACTTGGAATAATGGCGGAACTAACACGATAAGCGGCACATCAATGGCTTMGCCTCATGTTGCTGGTGTTGTTGCGCTTTATTTACAAGATAACCCATCTGCAACACCTGCAACTGTGAACGCTGCAGTTGTTGGAAATGCAGTAAGCGGAAAAATTAGTGATATAGCTGGTTCGCCTAATTTATTATTACAATCTGATTTTGGCACAACTGCTCCACCACCGCCTCCTCTAGAAGATGATGTTTTAGAAAAAGGTGTTTCTAAAACAGGTTTAGCTGGAAATCGTTTAGATGAAACTTTTTATACGATGGAAGTTCCTGTTGGAGCAACTGAACTGAACTTTGATATGAGCGGTGGAACCGGTGATGCTGATCTCTATGTGAAGTTTGGATCTGCGCCTACCACTAGCTCGTATGATTGTCGTCCATACCGAAGTGGAAATACCGAAAATTGTAATTTTGTAACCGCAAGTACAGGTACTTATCATGTAATGGTTCGTGCGTACTCTACATACAGCGATGTTTCTTTAGTTGGTGATTACACTCCAGCAAGTGGTGGAGGAGGCGGTAGTGATACTTTCTTTGAAACGACTACAGATGTTGATATTCCTGATAACAATGTAACAGGCGTACGTGGTGACTTGATTGTAGATCATGCTGGTGAAGCAGGAACAATCGACATTCATGTTGATATTAAACATACCTATGTTGGTGATCTAAAAATCGAAATATTTGCACCGGACGGCGCAAGTGCGGTTCTTAGAGATCAAACTGGAGGTTCTTCAAATGACATTGACGAAAACTATTCAATTAATGCCGGAATTCGTGATGCTACAGGTACATGGCAGTTAAAAGTAAGTGATCATGCCGGAGCGGATGTTGGCTATATTGATAGTTGGTCAATTACTTTTGAGTAGAACTCAGTAGTAATTAAACTTCTTGAGATTGATAAAAAAGAGATGACATTTGCCATCTCTTTTTTTTATTTTTATTCAGATTGTTTTTTTAAAAACTTCGCTAACTGAGCTTGCAGCGATTTAGGAACTTGCTTAAAAGTCAAACTACCAGACTCAGGATCAAAGGTAATATTTTCTCCCATTTGGTCAGAAGAAAAACTGATACTTAGATCTTTTTCTCGGCCATAAAATCTGACATACTTTTTTAAACTATTTCTATGTGCGTAGATTTCTTCTTTGGGTTCTTCTTGATTACCTTTTACAAAATCAGAAAATTTCTTTGGTTCCTTTTCATTTAGCACGCCAGATAGCGCTTCAAAATTAACAGCGTTACCTTGCATGTCTTGTTCAACACAGTAATTAACAATCGAATGCTTGGTATTGTTTGCTTCTGTTTTTTCCAAGGTGTCGGCATATTGATCAACGATTTCTAAAAACTCATTGGTTTGATTTTGTAAGTTCACGCTTGAAACAAAACCAGTGGCATGAGTAAATGAATGAGAAAGGTTTTTATTACCTCGACTCATTTGTAGAGTCAAATATTGCTGCCAGTTTTCGACTTGCCATTGCGATATATCCAGTTTTAATACAAAAGACTGTCGGCCCGTATCGATATATGCGAGATTGCCGACTTCAAGTTCACTATCTATATAATTGGCATCGCTGTGAAAAATCCAAAACAGGTATAAAAACTCTTGCTCCATTAACTCTTCAATCACAAATAATAAATGACTACTAAAAACCTCCTCGCTTTCATCACTAGATAGTTTCAAATGCTCTGATATTTTATGAGTCATTGAAACAAAACCCAATTCACCTTTGTTTCTTTTGTCAATTAATCCAGGTAGTGGATTATCAGATTGAGCGGCATCAAAACAACCATATTGGCGAGTAGCACTTTTTTGTAAGTTCTGTTTTAGCTGAACGAAAAGCGAAACTACGGCATCTTCGGCGGGTAATTCATCTTTATTGGTTTTTAAAGTTGAAGGTTTGTCGATATTGTTTTTGCTAATTTGATGAATTATGCAGTGTTTAATAGCCATTTATTGTCCGGGTAAAGTTATAGAGTAGGGTAGGTGTAAATAAGTTGGGCGCGCTAGGCGCTTGTACTAGAATACAGCACGAGTGTAGGAACAAGCAATCAAGATGTATGTCATTTAATTATCGGCTTTAGTACATCTAGCCTACCATCAATATTTGTTGGCATTGGTAAATCTAACAAATAATTAAGTAATGGAAATACATGAATATTGTCAAACGCTGGTATGGTTAAACCGCTTTTAAAGTCGGGGCCATTTGCAACAAAAAAAGCTCCCATCTCGGGAAGTAAATTAGGATCATATCCATGCATACCTTTTGAATAATGCTCCGATTTATCATCTTTTACAAAAATTGCTGGTGCGATTGCTTCAACAATAATATCTGCAATTCTGTCATTGTTGAAATAGTGAGTGTTTTTGGGTAAATCTTCTTTTAAATAGGCAATGTAACGACCGTCACTTTTATTGTTTAATCTCTTTACATGTTGGCTTAATTTTTTTATTGAGGGTTTATTTTTGGCATAAACCATTAACTGAGTTGTTCCATTGATGACTCTATAGTTTGAAAAATCGTCAAGCTTTGTCCAATTCATTTTTTCTCCATTGCTAATATCTATCATTCCATGATCGGATACGACCACTAGATTAACTTGGATTTTAAGCTCATTTTCTATACGTTTTTTTAAATTACCCAAGTGGCGGTCAACTTCAATGACTGCTTTCCTTACTTGATCAGAATCCGGGCCAAATCTATGGCCTTTATCATCCACTAATGAAAAGTAACTGGTAATAAATTTAGGGCGAATGTTTTCTGGTAGTTTCAGCCAACTAACAATTTGATTAATTCTTTCTCCATACGGAGTCTTTTTATTATACTTATATGAATAGCTGGCAGAAATTCCTTCCAACTTAGAATCAGATTCGGGCCAAAAATAACTAGCGGATTTCACTCCATGTCTTTCAGCGTGGATCCATAGCGGAGTGCCTTGCATCCATTTAGGATTATCAAAAGCTTTACCCATTCGATAGATATCATTTATCGATTCATCAAAAAAACTATTATGGACAATGCCATGATTTTTTGGATACATTCCAGTTACAAGTGTTATATGGTTTGGGAAGGTTTTAGAAGGATAAATGGGATTCATTTTTTCGGCTTGAACGCCGTTCTTTATCAAAGATAGTAAGGTGGGTGGCTGATATTTCTCTATATAATCATACCTAAAACCATCAATAGAGATTAGTATTAAAGGCGTAGATTTCTTATTATACGAATTCAGATTAGACGAATTTGCCGTACTGATTGATAAAGCAAAAAGAAATGCTAGTAGCGTCAAATTAGTTATTTTTGTCAAGGTTAAATTCATACAAGTTTCTCTTTTTTGTTTTTAACAAATAATGCGATAGTTTATCTATCGTTCCAATTTAATTTCAAACCGAAATTTTATCGATGGAACAAAATTCCCTTCTGTTTGTTCAATTGATTTAACATATGAATAGGCTGGTTCAATTTCAAAAAACAACCAGTCAATTTCTGTTTTCATTCTATATCTTAGTGACAATCTATATTCTGAAACATCCCAGTCAAGTTCAGTTTCACCATTTGCGCTAAGTTGGTAGGCTATCCATTTTTCATCACTTAGCTGGTCTACAATGGCAATACCGGTAGACCATTCGTTTCCGCGTGTTTTCTCCGCCCGTAGAAAAAAATATCCCCATCTAAATAGTCGAGTGGGTGAAATTGTTTTATTTAATTTTATTTTTGTCGATAATCCTGTACCGTCTTCTTCTTTCCATATTAAATAATTATAGTTTTTGATTGACAGTGTTTCAGATTTATACGCTTGAAATGTATGGCGTGCAAAGCTAAATGGTTTTAATCCAGATCCTAATCCGACTCTAAAATCAAATTTCGAGCGACTATAAATATCAGTTTCATAATTGAGTGCTGCCGAAGAGTTACTTGACCTATCTGAAATTGTTTCTAAATCGGTACTATCATCGGGGCCACTTCCACCTTCTTTTTGCTCATTGCTAAGGATTAAGCTCACTCGATTACTCAGTTGTGGTAAGCGAACTTTAGCTTTAATTTTTAAGCGATAAGCGGGACTATCGCCTTCTCTAAAAATAAAATCATTTCTTAACCTTAAATAATCAAAATCGGCATCCTCTAATTCTTCTGATTGCCCAAAAAAACTATCAACCCAATTAGCAAAGCCAACAGCTGATTGATAGACAAACTCTCTTGTTTCAGTAGTTGGGTCTTCCGAAGTCTCATCTACCTTAGTTGGTGTTCCATCTATTTCGTCTTTATCATTACTTTCAATGGCAAAAGTATTAAATGAAACACTAAAATAAAGTATCGTTAATATCCGTTTGTATTTCATTCCGATAATTCCATTCGGCTAATATTTGTGGTCGGTTAACATAAAATATAAGGTTGGGCTAAAGTAATGATTCTATGTGTTGACTAATCGCTGATGGTTTATCTTTTGGAGCAAAGCGTTTAACGACTTCGCCCTTTTTATTAATTAAAAATTTTGTGAAATTCCATTTAACGCCCTTTGAACCCAAAATTCCAGGTGCTTCAGATTTCATAAAATCATATATTGGAGTCGTATTGTCACCATTGACTTCTACTTTTTCAAATAGAGGAAAACTTGTTTGGTAGGTTAAATCACAAAAGGTCTGAATAGCTTCACCATCACCAGGCTCTTGACCACCAAATTGGTTACAGGGAAAACCTAGTACGCTAAAGCCTTTTTCAGCATAGTCTTTTTGTAATTTTTCTAAACCTTCATACTGGGGTGTAAATCCACATTTACTGGCGGTATTTACAATGAGTAATACTTTATCTTTGTAGTCAGACATAGACACAGGGTTACCTTTAATATCATTACATTCAAATTGGTAAATTGAGTTTGTCATTAATATGGTCCTTTGTCGGTTTTAGAGCTTGATTGGCAACGGGGAATAGTTTTAACGTAAAGCTTTTAGTCTATTGAGTCTAACAGTAATTGTATAAACATTTTACCGGTTTTTCCAAGTGATTTATCCGCTCGCCACACTAAATGGGGAGTAAAGCTAAATCGCGAATCAGCAATATAATTAACTTCGAGTAATTTTCCTTGTTGGATCTCATCCGCAACAAGATAGCGTGGCATCCAGCCAAATCCAATACCTTGTAAAAGGGCTAGTTTTTTGCTCTTAAAATCACTCAAATAAAATAGGCGCTCCCCACCAAAATGCATATGCTCAACATCGTAAAGCGCTTGATTGCTTGAGTCATGGACACTCAGCTCTATATATTGTTGAAGTTGATTAATGTCGACGTTAGTTAAGTTTGCAAGTGGATGCTGACTACTCACACATAAGAGGCATTCTACTTCAGGAAGCTTTTTAACGCTAAGTTGTGTTGAGTGTTGAAACTCTTTTACAATCATTAGATCCGCTTTATTTTGTTCAAAACGATGTTGAACACCGCCTAAATATTCCATTGTTAAGGATATTTTTGTAGGAACATCTTCTTCTATCAAAGATTTAATCACCTTCATTATTGGCGAGATATCTAAAATGCCATCAACAACCACTTCAAAACTAGGCTCCCACTCTTGATTAAGTTGCTTTGCCAATATTTCAATGTTTTCAGCCTGAGCGAGTAAACGCTTGCCTTCACTCAGTATCGCTTTACCTTCAGGGGTTAAAACTGCTCGATATTCAGTTCTATCAAAAATCGTCAAATTGAGAGAGTTTTCTAGTTTTCTGATTTGGTAACTGACTGCAGATTGCGCGCGATGGAGGGATTTAGAGGCGGCCGAAAAGCTACCTTCTTCTACGATGGTATTGAGTACGCGGATAGAGTCTAGATCGAGTTTCATGGCTAAGTTGTCAGTTTGGTAAGGATATAAAGCATTTTTAATAGAATATCACAGAAACCTGATGATTTTTTTCACCAAAAATAAAACTTTAGTATTCTAATTCTCGAAACAGGGCACTTAATTATATGGCTCTTCAGCAGAATTAGTTGGAATCAATTAGGCCATATTTTCCCAGATTTATTAGAGACGAGCGAAAAGAGGGAAACAACGAGCTAGACATTGAAAAACCACGTACTTCTTTGGAGGAGCAAACAACGAATGTACTTTAATTTGGCTATCTTAAGCAAAGTTATCTGTTTTGCTTAAACATTAAACCGTTTTTATGGTTTTTCCTTCTTTTTCATTGTGATCTGATGATTTTTTCACCAAAAACAATGCTTTCAAAGCAAATAACCTTTAGAATACGCGCCTTTATTTTGGTTGGATAATTTCTGTATTAGACTTTATTTCAACTTAGCTCTTTTTTTGAGGCTGTTCCAGTGATTAGTAAGTTAAGAAACATCGCAATTATCGCACACGTTGACCATGGTAAAACAACTTTGGTGGATAAATTATTAATGCAGTCCGGTACGGTTGAATCTCGTAAAGAGCCGACTGAGCGGATGATGGATTCTAATGACTTAGAAAAAGAACGTGGTATCACTATTCTTTCTAAGAACACGGCTATACGCTGGAATGATTACCGCATCAATATTGTAGACACCCCAGGGCATGCGGATTTTGGTGGCGAAGTTGAACGTATCATGTCTATGGTCGATTCTGTTTTATTATTAGTCGATGCGGTTGATGGTCCAATGCCTCAGACTCGTTTTGTGACTCAAAAAGCATTTGCTCAAGGCTTAAAACCAGTAGTTATTGTTAATAAGATTGATCGTCCAGGCGCTCGTCCTGACTGGGTCATTGATCAAATATTCGATTTGTTCGATCAACTAGGCGCTACTGATGAACAACTCGATTTTCCGGTTGTATATGCATCTGCGTTAAATGGTTATGCATCACTAGATGATAGTGTTCGTGAAGGCGATATGACGCCTATCTTTGAAGCCATTATTAAACATGTTGAAGCGCCTCAAGTTGAAGTGGATGGACCGACTCAAATGCAAGTTATTTCACTTGATTATTCAAGTTATGTGGGCGCTATTGCCGTTGGTCGTGTTAATCGTGGAACTATCAGAAAAAATCAGCAGTTAATCAGTATTAACGCAGAAGGCAAAACACGAAAAGTTAAAGTGGGTCAAGTATTAGGCTATATGGGCTTAGAAAGAACTGAAATTGAAGAAGCGAGAGCGGGTGATATTATTGCGATTACTGGTATTGGCGAACCAAAAATCTCTGATACTTTATGTGATCCAGACCATGTTGAAGCATTAACTCCTTTAACCGTTGATGAACCTACTGTGACTATGACTTTTCAGGTCAATACTTCGCCATTCGTTGGTCAAGAAGGTAAGTTATTAACTTCACGTCAAATACATGACCGTCTTCAAAAAGAATTAATTCATAACGTTGCTCTTCGTGTAGTGCAATTAGATGATTCCGATAAATTTAAAGTATCAGGTCGTGGTGAATTACATTTATCCGTATTAATTGAAACTATGCGCCGTGAAGGTTTTGAAATGGCGGTTTCTCGCCCAGAAGTCATCATGAAAGAAGTTGAYGGGGTRATGTGCGAACCTTGGGAAAATGTCACGATTGATGTTGAAGAAGCGCATCAAGGCGCTATTATGGAAACTTTAGGTGAACGTAAAGCCGAAATGCGTAATATGCAGTTGGATGGCACTGGTCGTGTTCGACTTGATTTCTTTATGCCTTCTCGAGGCCTAATTGGTTTCCAAACTGAATTTATGACAGCTACTTCAGGTACCGGTTTAATTTACCATACCTTTGATTCTTATGCGCCAGCGGTTAAAGGTGCTGTAGCACAACGTCGTAATGGCGTCATAATTGCTAATTGTGGCGGTAAAGCGGTTGCTTATGCACTGTGGAACTTCCAGGATAAGGGGCGTTTATTTATTGGTCATGGTGTTGAAGTGTATGAAGGAATGGTTATTGGTAGTCACAATCGCGATAATGATTTAACCGTTAATACGATTAAAGGAAAACAGCTGACTAACGTTCGTGCGTCGGGTACTGATGAAGCGACAGTCTTGTCACCACACATTACAATGACCTTAGAGCAAAGTCTTGAATTTATTGATGATGATGAGTTGGTTGAAGTCACGCCAAAAAGTATCAGAATTCGTAAGAAATTTTTGACTGAAAGTGAAAGAAGACGAGCTTCTAGGCAACCTAAAGATAAAAAGTAATCAGTCTTTTTCGATTCGTCATTTTAAAAACTTAAAAAAGCCCTCTTAGAGGGCTTTTTTAGGTCTATACTTTTCCTATTAGTAAAAATCAATATCAATCTAAGTTGATTTTAGCTTAACTATCAGGAAATGAATTATGTCTGAAAAAAGAACGTTTACAAGAATCGCTACTATCGAACAGGTACATGTGGATATTCTAAAAGCATCTAATGAAAAAGTTGACGATAAAATCAGGTATGAAGGTGTATTAAAAGACGTCTCGAGCAATGGCATTCGATTACATGGCAAACATCGATTAGAAAAAGATGCTCAATTAGATCTACTAGTTGAGTTTGAATCTAATCACAGTCAATATCAATTGACGGCTAATGTTATGTGGGTCACAGAGACAACTGAAAATGAGTTCATAGCGGGTTTAGAGTTAGATGCAGACAAAACGACCGATTTAGAATCATGGCAAAAACGTTTTACATGATTTAACTAATTTTTAAATGCTTACGTTTTAGAAATAAAAACTTTCGGGAAATGACTATTTTTGCTTATCTAGCATTAACTGTCTCATTTGATTTTCAGTCAACGGATCGGAATAAAGATAGCCTTGACCTAATTGGCATTTGTGCTTTATTAAGAACGTTTCTTGATTTTCATTCTCTATCCCACTCGCAATACTTTTAATCCCTAACTGATTAATCACGTCAATCACACTTTCAAGTAATATCTCACTAAATCGATGGTTACCTATTTTTCGTATTAAGGCTTTATCAAAACGAACTGCTGAAAAATCAAAAGTCTGTAATTTTTGTAATGGTGCATTATCTTTTGCAAATTCGGACAACATTAGTGCGATCCCTAAACTTTTTAATCGACTAAGACTTTTAGACAATTTAGAGGGTTCGTTACCTAAACATTCTTCATTGATTGAAACGATAATGTCGGCTGGATTAATATCATTATCGACTAGAGATTGTGCGATAAAATCCAAATTACGATTAGATAATAAATACTGGCGTGAAAGGTTTAAATTGAGGTTGATG
>NVTT01000017.1 GCA_002401655.1 Gammaproteobacteria bacterium
GCTTTCTTTAAAACCCGAATAAAATTTACCTGATAAAATTTTTGCCAAATAATTTCTAAAACCACCGACATTTTCGGAGATAGACATATCATTGTCATTTAAAATAACGGTTAAATTTACATCTAGAGAAGCTGCATGATTCAGTGCTTCAAATGCCATTCCTGCAGTCATGGCGCCATCCCCAATCACTGCAACAAACCGCCGATCATCTCCTTTCGCTTTTGCAGCAACGGCCATTCCTAATGCGGCACTAATTGATGTGCTTGAATGACCAACACCAAAAGCATCATACTCACTTTCAAAACGACTGGGAAAAGGATGCAAACCATTAGTTTGCCTTATCGATCTTAGGTTTTCTTTTCTACCCGTTAAAACTTTATGTGGATAAGCTTGATGACCTACATCCCAGATAATTTTATCGTTAGGCGTATCAAATAAATAATGTAATGCAATGGTTAATTCAACCGTTCCAAGACCTGCAGCAAAATGCCCACCACAATGTGCAATGCTATTAATTAAAAACTCTCGCAATTCATCATTGGCTTGTTGCAAATCAGAACGATCTATAAGTCTTAGATCTTCAGGCTTACTTATCTTTGCCAGTAAAGGATATTGTTTGGGATCACACAGCATTAATATTTTGCTCTTTGGTTTGTTTGGCTAATCTATTTATTAGGTCTGTTCTATTTAGTACAATCGCTTTATTTATTACGGCTAATAATATAACCAGCAAAGTCCGCTAGTTTCTCACTTTGATACGGTAATCTTTCAAGTGCTCCAAGCGAAGCTTCTATTAACTCTTGCGCTCTATTTTTTGCACCTTGCATTCCCAGTATTGCTGGAAATGTTAATTTATTTTTATCCACATCAGAACCTTGAGGCTTTCCYAGTGTTTTTGTRTCACTTTCRATATCYAAAATATCATCTTTAATTTGAAAAGCTAATCCTAAGTTTTCACTATAAGTGCGTAAATTAGAAAGCGCTACCTGATCTTCACATTCGCTCGCTACAAATCCTAGTTCAACACTAACACTTATCAAAGCACCTGTTTTCATACGATGCATTGACTCTAGCGTTTCGAGATCACTCAAATCATTTATAACCTTATTTGTCATTATCAAGTCTATCGCTTGACCCCCACCCATTCCAATAGAACCACTCGCTTTACACAGCAAACTTAACATTTGTAACCGCTTTTGATCTGACACATTCAGCTCCGTCGCACAGGTTAAAACCTCAAATGCCAAAGTTTGCAAAGCATCTCCGGCAAGTACAGCGGTCGCTTCATCAAATTTAATATGACAGGTTGGAATACCCCGTCTTAAATCATCATCATCCATGCATGGTAAATCATCGTGAATTAAAGAGTACGCATGAATCAACTCAACTGCTACGGCTGGAGCATCGAGAAGATTTTGTTCAACATGAAACATTTCACCAGTTGCATAAACAAGTGCTGGCCTAATTCGCTTACCCGGTGTTAACGCTGAATAACGCATGGCAGTATGTAATCTTTGCGGCGTTAGCGTTTCTGCTGGCAACATTGATTCCAGACAATTCTGTATACGATGTTGAGTATTTTTTAGAAATTCTTTGTGGGACATTCGTTATGAGATTCTTTAGGGCTATTTATTTGTCATTTCTATTATATTAGGTATAATTAATTTATTTTTATGACTTATTCGTCGTTTAGATTAGCTTCAGCCAATGAGCCATTGGTTAACATAGAAACCTTTTGTTCTGCAGTGTTGAGAATGCTTTGACATTCTTTTGTTAGCACAACACCTTTCTCAAATTGAGATAGTGATTCTTCTAAAGTTAAATCACCAGTTTCTAACCCTTGCACTATCATTTCTAGCGCTTCTAATTGAGTTTCAAAAGATCCAGTCTCTGGTTTTTTAGTTGCCATTCTATCGTCTAACATTCATTTAAAGTGAGATATTTTGCTATTGTCTCGCATTTTTGTAGTCAAGGGAATGAATTGCTCGATAAACAGCTGTTTTAGATTGAAATCTCAACTTTATTTTTCGATTCACTGGAATAGTTWTAAATATTAGCTAATCTTTTAGTAAGGTTAAAYGTTRGGTAGAAAAYAATTGGATATAGGAACTTTAGTAGGACTWCTAGGCGCGATCGCWATGGTCGTYATGGCGATGGTACTTGGTGGCTCRATCATCACCTTTATTGATGCGCCCTCTATATTAATTGTTGTTGTGGGCACTCACTTTGTCGTTATGATGACTTATTCACTTAGTGATTTTTTAGCCGCATCAAAAGCCGGAATGAAAGTTCTTACTTTTAAAGCTATCAACAATGAAGAGTTAATCACTCAAATTGTTGAATTAGCAGATATGGCGAGAAAAAGTGGCTTACTAGCATTAGAAGGCGCAACCATCGATCAAGATTTTCTTAAAAAAGGAATTGGCTTGTTAGTGGATGGTCATGACGGTGATATTGTGCGTGGCATTCTTGAAAAAGACGTTACTATTGCATCAAAAAGGCATCTCCATGCTGCTACCATATTCAAAGCAATGGGTGACGTAGCCCCAGCAATGGGAATGATTGGAACCTTAGTTGGCCTAGTCGCAATGCTTTCCAATATGGATGATCCTAAATCAATTGGACCGGCAATGGCTGTCGCTTTATTAACCACTTTATATGGTGCTATTATGGCAAATTTGATCGGTATACCTATAGCATCTAAATTGAATTTTAGAGATGATGAAGAAAAACTGTCCAAAATGCTAATGATTGATGGGTTGTTAGGGATCCAAGCCGGGCAAAATCCCCGAGTTATAGAACAAGTTCTTTATGGATACATAAAAGAAGGCATGCGCCCAACGGCGGAAGAGTAGAGTATGAGAAACGTTAGATCATGAGCGATGAAGAAGACTGCAATTGCCCCCCYGAAGGCCTACCYGCCTACATGGGRACKTTTGCTGATTTAATGGCSYTAYTAATGTGCTTTTTTGTGCTTTTATTRTCATTTGCAGAAATGGATGTATTGAAATTCAAACAGATTGCAGGWTCAATGAARGTWGCRTTTGGTGTRCAAARTGARGTRCATGTAAGAGATATYCCYAAAGGCACAAGCATCATTGCKCTAGAGTTTTCACCYGGAAAACCTCAACCKACGGTAATAAAAGCCGTCATGCARCAAACGATTGAYGTCACCCGTGWAACCYTWGAYTTTGATGAAGCYGAAGARGAAGAAAATGAAGGYAAAGGYAMWGATGAAAAAGAAGGTGAAGGTCCTGGAACCGATAAAGCAACCGCAAAAGAAGATGCGAGTAAAGATGACAGCATCAAAGAACCTGAGCAAAGCATCAAAGAAATTTTGAAAGAAGTACGAGCAGCAAAAGATGCCGCATCAAAAGCGGCTGAAGATGCAGAAGCATTAGCGCAAGAAATTGCTGGAAAAATGTCAAAGGAAATTTTAGAAGGTCAGGTTGAATTGCTAGCTAAAGGTGCTTATGTTGTCATTAGAATTCGAGAAAAAGGTTCTTTTGGCTCTGCATCAGATACCATCGAGCGGAAGTTTTTACCTGTTATTAAAAAGATATCAGACATCCTAACGGAAACTGATGGTGAAGTTAGAGTCGCGGGCCATACCGACAGCCTTCCTATTAATGACGAATATTTTCGTTCAAACTGGGAATTGTCGGGTGGACGCGCAGCTAGTGTAACACGAGAATTATTAAAAAATAGTAAGCTTAAAAGAGACCGGTTTGTCATTAATGGTTATGCTGATACAAAACCTATTGCTGACAATCTAACCTCGGAAGGTCGTGCGACCAATCGACGAGTTGAAGTCATCATTGTTCAAGGTGAACAACCAGATGGGAAAATCGTTGGTGTCGGAATTAATAGCAAAGCCCCGCCAAAAAAATAATCCCACTTAATACAGTTGTTGAGTGCATCCAAAACTCTCTGGCATAGCACTCAAAAGGCATGTTCAAACAAAGCCTAGCTAACAATCTTTATTGTTTTTAGTAAAACAAGCTGTTTATCCAAACATGTTTTCCATTATAAAGTATTTATATATAATACTTTATAATATTAATATTGACTTAACGTAATGACTTGGTTAAAGTATTCTTTATAAATACTATTATGTATTTATGTACATCTGCTATCAATAGAGATGTAGAATAAAGCTATTAATCAGGAATACTATGAAAAATCCTTTCAAATTTGATATTGAAGTGGCTGGAGACTTCTTTTGTGGAAGAAGGCATGAAATTGAAGAGCTTGTGGATTATATCCACAACGAAACTAATATTATTATGTTCGCTAAACGTAGAATTGGTAAGTCCTCACTTCTTAAAGAGATCTTTGAAAATCATTTAGATAAGACTATTTTACATACTCATATCGATATCTATTCTATTTCAAATGTTCGTGAACTATACGAGCGCTTGGTTAATGGCATAGAAGAAAGTTTGATCGGTCATGAGACTAATTTGAATAAGCTTTCACGTTTAGTGGATACTATCCAGAACCATTTTTATCATGCAAAAGTAAGCTTTATTGTCAGTGGAAAACCTCAAATAAAAATTGAAACGGTAGAAAAAGACTATTATTCAGCAATAGAAAAGCTGTTTTTAGGTTATTTTTCTTTTTTAGAGGCTCAAAATTTACAGGCTGTGATTGCTATTGACGAATTTCAAAAAATTGTTTCACTAAGTGACGCTGAAAAAATTGAAGCGCTTTTAAGAACCATTGCCAACAAACGGAAAAATAGCTCTTTTGTTTTTACTGGTTCAAAAAGAAACATTCTGCTCGGTATGTTTAATGATTCAGCCAGAGCCTTTTTTAAATTGGGCACAGAATTTGAATTACCACCTATCAATCGTAATGAATTCTACCTATGGGTACGTGAAAGATTTAGTAAAAAATCGATCCATTTGGATTTTTCTGCATTTGAATCACTTTACRACCAAGCGGATGGYGAAACACGGTTTATTCAACAAATTTGCCATGAAGCCTTTAGAACCTTGAAGARTGGCTCCATATTATCTATTARYGAAATTAYYAGTATTGTTGAYCGAGTKATTAGAAAGAAAACCTATAATGCGCAATTACTTAATCGTTATACCTCAGTTCAACAAAATACGCTAAAAATTATTGCGGTTAAAAATGGCTATAATATTTATTCAAATGATACGTTAACGGCAAACTCTATTTCAAAAGCATCTGCACAGTCAGCGGTAAAGTCGCTAGTGAAAGACGGAATTATTTTTCAAGAGCTAGATGGCAAACTAACTTTTGAAGATGTAGAATTTAAGTTATGGCTTACCTATGAAACCTATGTTCGATGAAGAGAACGATAATTAACAAGAGAAATTGTATATGAGAATTTGGGGTAGAGTGATTTGCGGAATTATAGGTTTTGCGATCGGCAATATATTTGGATTATTTATCGGCATTTGGATTGGCAGTTCTTTTGATCGAGGCTTGAATCAAAATTTTTCTAGTCTTTTCACACACAGCGATCCTGTTTTAATTCAAAAAATATTCTTTAGTACCACATTTTCGGTAATGGGTCATATTGCAAAAGCCGATGGTATTGTCAGTAAAAGAGAAATTGAAGCAGCAGAGCAAGTTATGGCGCAACTAGGACTTGATGCTATAAAGAGAAAGGAGGCTATGCAAGCATTTAGTCAAGGTAAGGAGTCGGACTTTGATCTTAATGCTAACCTAAGCGAGTTTATTACTAACGCCATTAAACAGCCAAGCCTCATCCAGATGTTTTTGGAAATTCAAATTTTAGCGGCCACTGCTGATGGCTCAGTCCACACCGCAGAAAGAGATATTTTATATCAAATCGGGCAAGTATTTCGATTACCTCCAACTCAAATTGATCGATTAGTTGAAATGGTGATAGCCCAGCAATCTTTTCATCAAGGAGGTTCATCCGCTAGATCTCGTAATCAGTCGGGGCCAACTTTAGATCAAGCTTATAAAGTAATCGGTGTGTCGGCTAATTCTAGCAAACAAGAAGTAAAACGAGCTTACCGAAAACTGATGTCTCAACACCATCCTGATAAATTGGTTGCTAAGGGGATGCCCGAAGAAATGATAAAAGTAGCAACAGAAAAATCACAAGACATCCAAGCAGCATATGAAATGATCAAACGCCAACAAATGTAAAATAACATAAATTATTAATCATCGATAAATCAGACAGTTATCTCAGTCTTAAATTCATTTTGTGCTATTATTAATCTAACAGTTTCYGTAATAATCGATCTTAAAACATAGACAATATGCCAACTTTCCTACCTTCATTTCAAAATACCCACATTCTAGTCGTTGGTGATTTGATGCTCGATAAATATTGGTACGGAGGCTCATCCAAAATATCGCCAGAAGCACCCGTTCAAGTCTTAAAAGTCGGTCAAATGGAAGAACGACCAGGAGGCGCAGGCAATGTCGCTTTAAATATTGTTAGTTTAGGAGGTCAAGCTACCCTAGTAGGCGTTACTGGCAATGATGATGAAGCTCAACATTTAAAAAGCAAACTGACAGCGGCCAAAGTGAACTGCGATTTTGAACAAGTTGACGAACTTCAAACCATTACAAAATTAAGAGTTATCAGCCGACAACAACAATTGATTAGGCTAGATTTTGAGGAAAAGCTCGATGGTCGAGGAATTGAAAGTATTCCTAATAAGTTAAAAAAGTATTTGCCAAACTCGGGAGCCGTTATATTCTCAGATTATGCCAAAGGCACATTAGATGATATTCAAAGTTTAATTCAAATCGCAAAACAAGAAAAACTCCCAATATTAGTTGATCCWAAAGGTACCGACTTTACTAAATACARAGGTGCWACTYTAGTAACACCCAATTTACTWGAGTTCGARRGCGTTGTTGGARCTTGTCAAAGCGAAAAACAGTTAATTGAACGAGGACAGGCGTTATTAAAATCTCATGATTGGCAAGCGTTGCTAATTACCCGAGGTGAGCATGGGATGACGCTTTTACGCCCCGATCAAGCTGAATTACATTTACCCGCGATCTCTAGAGAAGTCTTCGATGTTACCGGTGCAGGTGATACTGTAATTAGCACTTTAGCAACATCTCTTGCAGCAGGAAGTAGCATAGAAGAAGCCGTTACTTATGCCAATGCTGCTGCCGGTATTGCCGTTGGAAAATTAGGTACCGCAACCGTCGGCGCTCATGAATTAAGAAGAAAATTACGGACTATGGGAAATGCTGGCTCTGGTAGTATGACCAAAGAACAGCTATTAACCGTCGTAGAAGAATCAAAGGCTCATGGAGAAAAAATAGTGATGACTAATGGCTGTTTTGATATTCTTCATGCGGGACATGTCAATTATTTACAACAAGCAAAAAAGATGGGTGATCGATTAATTGTCGCAGTTAATAGTGATGAATCAGTTACGTCTTTAAAGGGGGAAGGTCGACCTGTAAACTCTTTAGAAAGGCGCATGTCTGTTTTAGCAGCCCTTGGTTCCGTAGATTGGGTTGTTTCTTTTTCAGAAGACACACCAAAATCACTTATCTGCGATATTTTACCGGATGTTTTAGTAAAAGGTGGCGATTATAAAGTAGAACAAATTGCCGGTGCTGATTGTGTATTAGAAAATGGTGGTGATGTGGAAGTTGTAGAATTTATTGACGGAGTATCCACTAGCAAAATTATCGAATCTATTCACTCTTCAAAAACAGCCTCGCAATAAATTCATTTATGCGTAGGGAGTACGAGCATTAATCGTTTTAGTATTAATTATTTTAATAAAAAATTCTTAAAACGACTATTTAATGTATCGTTATTGCTCCTATTAAGTACCTCATTTTTATCCGCAAAAGAATTTACCTCTGAAGAGTTACCCTCTGACAAATCACCCACCAAAAAGAAAGAAACTCTTTTACCGCTTAAAGAATTACAAACGTTTAGTGAAGTATTTCATCATATAAAAACAAGCTACCATAAAAATATTTCAGATGAAGAGTTAATTAACGCGGCTATATCAGGTATGTTAAATAAGCTAGGTAAACATACGCGTTACTATTCACAGCAAGAATTTTCTAAATTTAATGTCGCAAGTAATGGCGGGCGTACTGGCACTCTTTTACCCAGCGTAACATCTGAAAGATTACTTTCTCAAGTTGGCTACATTGCAATTAATCAATTCACAAAGAAAACCCCCTCAGAAGTTATTACTCACCTAAATCAATTAATCCAAGATCACGATACCAATAGATTGATCATTGATTTGAGAAACAATCTTGGTGGCGTACTTGATGCAAGCGTAGATGTTGCTAATTTGTTCTTAGACAAAGGTTTAATCTATTCTTCAAAAGGAAAATCTATCGAATCTAATAGAAAAGTAATCGCTGAAAGCCCAGCAATTTTTAGAGATATCACCCTCCTAATAATCATGAATAGAGATTCTGCTTCTTCTAGCGAAATTTTGGCGGGCGCTTTACAAGATAACAAAAGAGCTATTATTCTAGGCGAAATTTCCTATGGCAAAGGAACTATTCAAACGGTTTTTGCACTTAGAAATGGTGCTGGAATAAAGATGACCACTTCAGAATACTTCACCCCAAATGGCAATCAAATTCAAGGGAAAGGTATCGCGCCAGATATAATACTAGACACCAAAACCTTAACTCCCGACTTAGAACTTTCTATTTTTAATGACTTACCAATTTATCAAGCGTATCTTTTACTAACGACTAAAATTAAAAAAAAATAAAAAAATAAATGCCTATTTTAAAACTAATAATTTTAGCGCTAATATCAACCTCTTGCATAATGAACGTTGAAGCAGAAGATAGCTTTTTAAATCTTGATAAAAAACCAAAAATAGCCATTGTAATAGACGACCTCGGTGATAATCTAATCATCGCTAAAAAGATAATAGCTCTTCAAGCAAAACTAACTCTTGGTATTCTACCGCAAACCCCTCAATCTAAAGAAATTGCTGAGTTAGCATATAAACAAGGGCATGAAATCATTTTGCATCTTCCAATGGAAGCCCATACTAGGCCTGACCTATTGGGTCCAGGAGCACTTTATTCAAGTATGAGTTTTGATGTGTTTTTAAAAACATTCCGAGATGACATAGCCTCAATCCCATACATATCGGGATTCAATAACCATATGGGAAGTTTATTAACTGAAGATAAATTAAAAATGGAATGGATCATGGATGAAGCTAAAAATCATTCCCTTTATTTTTTAGACTCAAAAACCTCAGGAAACACTATCGCAAAAAAAATAGCTATCCAAAAAGGTATAAAATCACTTAATCGCGATGTATTTTTAGATCACAGCACAAATCGAAATAACATGATGCTGCAATTGAAGCACTTAAAGTTTATTGCTAAAAGAAATGGACAGGCTGTTTTGATTTGCCACCCTTATCCTGAAACTCTAGCCTTTTTGCAGGAGAGTATTACGCTTCTTGACGATGAATTTAAGTTAGTTGTTTTGAGTGAATTGTTGGAAGTTGGGTATGAAATTGATGCTCAACCGTCCTTGGCTAAATAATATTATTTTTTAACGTTTGGTTACTTATCACTAAGCTGTTCTAATAGAGAAAAAACATCTAAATTATTTTTAGAAACAAAAACCTTACCTCCAGTAGCACTCTTTAAATAATTAGGTCTAGCAAACTGCCATTCCTGCAGATCAGTACCATTTTTAATCACCAAAGTCATATCAAAAACTGGTAATAATTTTTTCATCATTATTTGTTTTTCAGAAACTATTTTTTCAATTTGTGAAACTTTTTTGTCATCACTAAAATTAAGTATGATTGATCTATCTACAGCAAACAAAGTAATGCTTCGCTGTACTTGAACAGTTCCAACCGTACGGTGCTCGATATTTTCACATGATACAAGCATGAGGCTAAAGAGTATAAAAAAGGCTCTCATAATGTTAATTTGTATTTTCATTCAATCTCCTTTCGATTTTGCAATCTAAATATATAGAGTAAGTTAGCGTAATATATTACTACGCTAATCTATTTACTTATCTTCTTAATCTACGAGCCAACAGCACCAATGAAATAAAGAGAAAGCCCATTGAACCGCCGCCATCGCTAGAAGGAGGTGGTGGCGGTGTGACTATTGGTCTGACAGTAATTGTCACAACTGCGTCACTGAATGCACCAGATGGATCTGTTACTGTCACGGTAAAAGTGAAATCAGTGTTGGTTGATACATCGGGAGCATCAAAAGAAGCGATTGCCGCGTCCGAGTTTATTATACTTACAGAAGGGCTACCCGTGGTTTGCGTCCAAAAATAAGTTAAAGTATCTCCATCGGGATCCGAGCTAGAGCTGGAGTCCATTGTCACGGTAGTTCCTTCGTCTACAGATTGGCTTGTGTTCGTAACAGCCGCAACTGGAGCATTATTATTATTTTCATCAGCAACATTAACTGTGATATTTGCAGTACTACTCGCACCAATTGAATCAGTAACTATTACTTCAAATACTAATTCTGTAGCAGTTGAAACTTCTGGTGCTGTAAATGTGATAATTGCAGAATCCGTTGATGAAAGTTCAACACTAGTTCCTGAAAGCTGCTGCCAACCAAAAGTAATATCTTGACCGTCTGGATCACTACTTAAACTCGCATCCATCGTTACCAAGATATTTTCTACCACTTCTATATTTGATTCACTTAAAACAACTGTAGGTGCATCGTTAGGAACGGGAAACTCAATACCGACTACAGCATCAATCCAAGCCTCATCACTACCCCCTGAAACACTTTGATCTTTTACGTAAGACCATTTGAGAGTATGAACCCCTGATGTTAATTCATAGTAAACAGTCGTCCAATCAATTTCGCCTGTTCTGACCTCTTTCTCAGCACCATCAATAGTAAAAATGAATCGATCAAAACCCGTTTCAGAAGACACTTTATAAGCAAACGCTATAAAATTGAGAGTTGGATCAGTAAAGTCTTGCGTAACTTCTATCGAAGCCGTTTGATCATCGTTAACATTATCCGATTTAGCTGAAAAAGCGCCCTCTAAAACAGAACTTGTGGTAATTGACCAACTCGCGTCGACTCCGGCTGTCATTTCCCAATCCGAAGGTAACTCTCCATTTTCTGGGAATAACTCATCACCAGTATTATCTATAACGATTGATACACTATCACTGCTTGGGCATCCCAAAGAATCAGTTACAGTAACTTTTACATTGCCAGTAAATAAATAATCATAAACATAATTGATATCAGAACCTGCTAAATCTTCTTGGCTATTTTGATTGAAATCCCAACTGTAACTGTAAGGACCAGTTCCTCCAAAAGCGTTAGCGACGAAATTTAATGAATCCCCAATTGAACCAGTTGCAGGTGAACTTGTAACGTTTACCGTAGGAGCATCACACGCATTTCTTCCATCCAAAGATGAGACGCCTGTTGAAGCAGAATCTAGCCAAACTTTAGCCTGACCTGTTGCAACACCATTTCCTTCCCAATGGCTAGCTAATCTCCCGTACCAATCTGACGCAAATGGCGCTTGGCAAGAAGCACTGCCTCCACTTAAAGTACCGACGAGGTGATGATTTGCATTCCACAGACCTGAACCCGACGAACCACCTTCTGTTGTACCATCCTCCCATGTTTGGATCAGTAAATGAGTTCCATCAGCATTTGATGTGCTAACAGTATAATTTGTTACCGTAAGTGGATCATTTTCAAAACTAATCCGTTTTTCGTCACCCGATGGATGATGTATTCCAACGGCACTGTTTGGCGCTATGTCAGTTCTATCCCAACCAGCCCAATAGACATCAAATGATGAATCTGGAGCACTATTCAATTCCACTATTGCAAAATCTGAGTCAACTACACCTGAAGTTTCAGTGCCCGCTCTAAACGTTGTACCCGTTTGAAACTGCGTTAATTGTCCATCAGGAGCACCACCACAGACTGAAGTTTCATAATTCCAATAAACAACGATTGATGAGTCCGATACTTCATCGACACCACAATGACCAGCGGTTAGAAATATCGGTGCTAGATCGTTGTTAGTGTTATTCATGAGCGTACCCGTACACAAGAAAGAAGAGCCATCAATAGTTATCGTGTAACGCGCAACGGAACGAATCTCATTTCTCCAAGTATCCCCCTCAGGACAAACAACATCGTTATTACAACTGCCTGACTTAACCATTTGAGAGGAACGTATACTTCGATATCCTTGGCTAATACTATTTACATGAAAACTCAAGAGGCGTTTATATTTAGTGGGAACATTTATTTCTATTGTAATATTTTTAGATTCCAAAATTGGAGACCAAAGCTCTTTACTTTTATTGTTGTCTTTCTCTGTAAATGGACCGACTACGACTTTTTGATCTTGCGAGTAGAAAAATAATTTTGCCCCGCGAGGTAAAAATAAGTTACTCAACCCTACATTGAATGATGTTGCCTGCTCTGAAGTAACAGTTAAACGCCAAATAGCTGTCGCACCTTGGGTTTCCCATTTTCCGAGATTATCAAAATTATCAATGCCGTCAACAGGCAAAGCGAAACGATACGGAAGTTTATTAGAATCTCTTTCTACATCATCAGCCATAATCGAGACAAGATCCATTTTACTTGCTGTAATTCTCGGTGAATTACCTACTTTGTTTTTGAAAATTGAACTAGCTGGTCGATCTTGTATCGCCAATTCATTTACGGTGGTATACGATTTAGCAATAGCTAGATTAGACAATAACGCCAAGCCAATGGTTAACGATATAAGACAATTTTTTCTGGTATTCATTTTTTCACCTATTTAGAGCAATATTCTTGTTCGACGACTAGTTCTGATTATAGACTCAAAAGCATTACAATTAAGTAAATTATTCACAATATTGGAGGTTGAGACCCCAAATTTAAGCAGACTCGTCTTTCTGCCAAACCAGAATCCGATTATTAGCCGGCATCTCATAATCTTGGATCAACTTCATTTCATGTTTCTCAGCTAAACAGTTTACGGCCTCAAAATCCCTAATGCCTCTTTCTTCATCAATATCCTTTAACCACTGCTCAAACCTTTCATTGCTATCACTAGTAAATTTTCCATTATAATTGAAAGGACCATACAGGATAAAAAGACCACCATTATCCAGAGTTTCACCAACGCCATGGAAGAAAGCTTGTACTGTGTACCAAGACATAATATGTACTGTATTGGCCGAATATATTGCACTATACTTATTTTTAGACCATTGATAGTTTAAGACATCTATTTCAATCGGACGTTCTATATTTTTTAATGATGTGTCCTCTATCCACTGATTGATCCCCCCATGATTCTCTTTCATATCACTGGTTTGCCAATGTAAATGCGGTAATTTTTCAGAGAAATAAACCGCATGTTGCCCTGTACCGCTACCAACTTCTAATAGCTTATTTTTGTCTTTTAATAAAAGAGCAATAACCGACAAGATTGCATCTTTATTGTTTTCACAGGCTTGAGAAAAAGGTTTCATTGGATAGGTAATCCTTAAATGCATATTTCCGATATTCTAAAACAAGAAAGGCTCCCGAAGGAGCCTTTCTTAAACAAAATGGTTGATGTGATTTACATCATGCCAGGCATTCCGCCCATACCACCCATTCCGCCCATGCCACCCATATCAGGAGCGCCACCAGCAGCATCAGCAGGCATATCAGCAACCATTGCTTCTGTAGTAATCATTAATCCAGAAACTGAAGCCGCATGTTGTAATGCGCTACGAGTCACTTTAGTTGGATCAAGAATTCCCATTGCAATCATATCGCCGTATTCACCTGTTGCAGCATTGTAACCATAGTTACCTTCACCTTCAGCTACGTTATTTAAAACAACAGAAGCTTCATCACCAGCATTTGCTACTATCTGACGTAAAGGCTCATTAACCGCTCTTAGTAAAATATGAATACCAGCAGTTTGATCATCATTCTCACCAGTTAACTTTTCGATTTTAGAAGCCGCTCTCACTAGCGCAACACCGCCGCCAGGAACAACCCCTTCTTCAACCGCTGCACGAGTTGCGTGAAGTGCATCTTCAACTCTTGCTTTCTTTTCTTTCATTTCGATTTCAGTCGCCGCGCCTACTTTAATGACTGCAACTCCACCTGCTAATTTAGCAACACGTTCTTGTAACTTTTCACGATCATAATCAGAAGAAGTTTCTTCGATTTGACGACGAATGGCTTCAACACGTGATTGAATTAGGTCACTTTCGCCAGCACCATCAATTAAAGTCGTATTTTCTTTAGTGATAGAAACTTTCTTAGCGGTTCCTAAATCTTCAAGTGTTGCATTTTCTAGGGTAAGACCAACTTCTTCAGAAATAACAGTCGCTCCCGTTAAGATTGCGATATCTTCAAGCATTGCTTTACGACGGTCGCCAAAACCAGGGGCTTTAACAGCGGTTACTTTAACGATACCGCGGATGTTGTTAACCACTAATGTTGCTAATGCTTCGCCATCTACATCTTCAGCAATAATCATTAAAGGCTTGCCAGCTTTAGCTACATTTTCAAGTACAGGTAACATTTCACGGATGTTAGAAATTTTCTTATCAACGATAAGGATTAATGGTGCATCCATTTCAACCGACATACTGTCTTGGTTGTTAATAAAGTAAGGTGATAAATAACCACGGTCAAACTGCATACCTTCGACAACATCTAGTTCATTTTCTAAACCAGTACCTTCTTCAACCGTAATAACACCTTCTTTACCAACTTTACCCATTGCGTTTGCAATGATTTCACCGACATCTTTATCAGAGTTTGCAGAAATAGTGCCTACTTGAGCAATCGCTTTATCATCTTCACAAGCAACCGAAAAGCCTTTTAATTCTTCAACAATTGCCTTAGTAGCTTGATCAATTCCGCGTTTAAGATCCATTGGATTCATTCCCGCAGCCACAGACTTTAAGCCTTCATTTAAAATTGACTGAGCTAATACTGTTGCTGTAGTTGTTCCGTCTCCAGCCACATCAGAAGTTTGAGAAGCCACTTCTTTAAGCATTTGTGCGCCCATGTTTTCAAATTTATTTTCTAATTCAATTTCTTTAGCAACAGAAACACCATCTTTAGTCACTGTAGGTGCGCCAAATGAACGATCTAAAACAACATTACGTCCTTTAGGGCCCAAAGTGATTTTTACTGCGTTAGCTAAAATATTAACACCGTTCACCATGAGTGCACGTGCGTCGTCTCCAAATCTTACGTCTTTTGCTGACATATTAAATTCCTCTTAAAATTTTATTTGTTTTGTTTACTAAATGGTTTTAGATTGAATTAATCAATAATTCCAACGATGTCGTCTTCACGCATAATTAATAGCTCTTCGCCATCAACCTTTACTTCGTTACCAGCATATTTACCAAAAAGAACTTTATCGCCTACTTTTACTTCAAGCGCGCGTACATCGCCATTATCTAATTGCTTGCCATTACCAGCAGCAATCACTTCACCACGGCTTGGCTTTTCTTTAGCGTTATCTGGAATAATAATTCCGCCCGCGCTAGTTGTTT
Organism: Gammaproteobacteria bacterium; assembly: GCA_002401655.1. Lineage (GTDB taxonomy): Bacteria > Pseudomonadota > Gammaproteobacteria > Enterobacterales > Kangiellaceae. The sequence continues at coordinate 15,528 of NVTT01000017.1, forward strand.
CATCTTCCATACGTCTTACTAATACACGGTCATGCAAAGGACGAATACTCATCGATTTTGTCTCCTAAATGGTTTTGCTAAATGATGTTAGTYTGANTYKWTTMATMRRTCAGTYATTTGAGTTAATTAAAATTCTYTGGTTATATGGGGGTGATTYTTTAGCACTCAACCCCTTAGAGTGCTAATTAACCGATAAATTAATATTAATTCAAGCATTTACATATAAACGCTTGACCCTAAAGTACACTATAGGGTTTATAATCCAAGAATCAGCAATATAAAACAATTACTGGGTTTTATTAGGTTATGGAAAAACTGTTAAAAATAGGAGAAGTCGCCAAACAAGCGGATATTACCGTTGAAACATTGCGCTTTTACCAATCAGAACAACTACTCATTCCAAAAATGACCAATCAATCTGGTTACCGTTTGTATTCTGCGCAAGATAGACAAAAACTAAACTTTATACTTCATTCTAAAAAAGTCGGATTCTCTTTATCTGAAATTAAACAGTTGTTATCCCTCAGAACAGACAAAGATCAACATACTTGTGAAGAGGTAAAGAACTACACCGGTAATAAAATTAATGAAATTGAATCTAAAATACGCGATCTTCAGAAAATGAGACTAGCTTTGAGTAATTTACACGACGCTTGTTGCGGAGGGTCAGAAAGTGCCAAACAATGTACTATTTTGAATAGTTTGGATGATCCTGAACTCTTTGCAAGTGCCAATAATAAAATATTAGGGTAAAACAATGACTGACTACTTACTTAACTTTATCGATCTTTTTACCGAATCTGCGCCTTGGTTATTATTGGGTCTTTTAATTGCTGGTTTTATGAAATGGTTAGTTCCAATGGAGTTACTGCAGAAACATATGGGCGATAATCGTCTAAGTTCTATTTTAAAGGCAACATTCATAGGTGCTCCACTGCCTTTATGCTCTTGTGGTGTGATTCCCGCAGCAATCGGGTTAAGACGGGCAGGCGCTTCAAAATCCGCAACGGTTTCATTTTTAGTAGCCACTCCTGAAACAGGCGTTGATTCGATCTCTGTATCTTATGCTCTTTTAGGTCCATTTTTWGCKANWATNAKWYYWWTATCAGCGATTTTTACTGCCATCTATGCAGGCCTTTTGGTGAAGTTTTTTGCTTTAAATGAGAGCAATGCTGAAATAAACCCAGTAAGCGATGAAATAATAGATAAAGTGTCATGCTGTAAGTCAAAAGCGAAAGAACCCGAAATAGCTAAATCTTGCTGCGATCAACCGGAAAAAATCGAGAAAGCCAATGAAAACATAAAATCAGATTGTTGTGCAAGTAAACCTGAAAAAGCGGTAAAGCCAACGATATTTCAATTATTTAAACAGTCTCTTGAATTTTCAAGTGGAAAACTGTTATCAGACATCACTAAATGGCTATTAATAGGCTTGCTGCTGGCTGCCGCTATCAAAACATGGGTATCAACGGATTTCTTAACTCAATGGGGCGATGGATTAATGGCAATGATAGTGATGGCGGTTATTGGCATTCCCATGTACATATGCGCTACCGCATCAACTCCCTTAGCTGCTGGTTTTTTAGCTGCCGGACTTTCGCCCGGAGCAATCTTGGTTTTTATGCTGGCTGGGCCCGCAACCAACATTGCAACAATGGGAATGATTAAACAAGAAATGGGTACATCGGTATTAGTCGCTTACTTATTTAGTTTATTTACCGCCAGCATTGGTTTTGGCTACTTAACAAATTGGTTGATTGACCTTTATCAGATCACAATCCCGACTGTCGCTGGAAATGACCATGTAATGAACACCTCGATTATCTATATTCTTTCAGCTCTTTTACTTCTGGTTTTGATGATTAGAAACCTAATTCAAAAAAATTAATCGCTTAAACACTCTCCAAATTGATTGTTCCTTAACTGGTTTGTCCATTATAAGCTTCAATATGTTCTAAAATCCCATATTGAACTAAATTGTTACTTTGTTGCCCTATTAACACTAGTTATGTAGGTATCGTCTGAAAAACAGTTTTATTTTACTATTTACTTGAAGATTATTGGTTAAATCATAGACTTCTATCTAGTTAGCAGTTTTTAGGAATATAGGCGAAAAAAGTCTCAATTTGAGTTAAACTGGACGAAGTTAGCCTAAAACAAATATTAATTGAATAATCAGGACATAATTTTTTGAAAATACTGCTAATCAATGGACCCAATCTTAATATGTTAGGCACAAGAGAGCCTGAGATATACGGTTCGTTGTCGCTTGCTCAAATAGAAGCGAAGTTAACCAAAATTGCACAGGATAACTCAATTGAATTTAGTTGTTTTCAATCCAATGCAGAACATGAAATTATTGACCAAGTTCAGTCCTGTAAAGATCAAGCAATTGACTTCATTTTAATCAATCCAGCGGCATTTACTCATACAAGTGTTGCAATAAGGGATGCTTTTGCTAGCGTAAAGATACCTTTTATCGAAATACACCTCTCCAACCCCCATGCCCGCGAACCTTTCAGAAAACATTCTTATTTTTCTGATCTGGCCGTTGGCGTTATTGCTGGTTTTGGTGTTGATAGCTACATAATGGCGTTGAATTCGGCGATAAAACAATTACAAAAMWAWKAMARAWMKAAAGNAMAYWRAWWWWYWWAAWTTAAAACAATTAGAACTTAAAGGTAGAAAATTATGGATATTCGAAAAGTAAAAAAATTAATCGAATTACTAGAAGAGTCAGGCGTTGCTGAAATCGAAATTAAAGAAGGCGAAGAATCGGTTCGCATTACAAGAGCAGTTGCTCCAATGATGGCTCCTATGAGTGCCCCAATGCAATATGCGGCACCGATGATGGCTCCACAACAAGCAATGCCAGCTACGGCTCCAGCGCCAATCGCAGAAGTGGCTCCGGTTCCAGAAGTCACCGGTCATCAAGTTAAGTCACCCATGGTTGGCACTATGTACCTTGCACCGTCACCCGGTGCTAGCAACTTTGTTGATGTAGGAAGTAAGGTCAATATAGGTGATACGCTTTGTATTATAGAAGCGATGAAAATGATGAATCAAATCGATGCGGATAAAGCAGGAACGATTAAAGCCATTTTAATATCAGACGGTGAACCTGTTGAATTTGATGAGCCTCTTTTTATAATCGAATAAGTTTATAGTTGAATAAGCTAAATATTAAATAACTTGTTATTTTTGAAATAAATCATATACAAGTTTATAGGCTATTTTGAGTCAATTTAAATAGCCTCAATCGAATCTAGCGGTTGTTTATAGTCATATTTATAGCTATAAACTACGCAGAAAAATTGGAAAGTAAAATGCTTGATAAAGTGGTTATTGCAAATCGTGGTGAAATTGCCCTACGTATACTCAGAGCTTGTAGAGAGCTTGGTATTAAAACGGTGGCTGTTCATTCAACCGCCGATGCGAGCTTAATGCATGTTCGGTTAGCCGATGAATCTGTTTGTATTGGTCCACCCCCCGCGCTCGAAAGCTATTTGAATATTCCGGCTATTATTGCTGCTGCCGAAGTCACCGATGCGGTTGCTATCCATCCGGGTTACGGATTTTTAGCAGAAAGCGCTGATTTTGCTGAGCAAGTTGAACGTAGCGGATTTGAATTTATAGGTCCAACGGCAGAGTCTATTCGTTTGATGGGCGATAAAGTATCTGCCATTGCTGCTATGAAAAAAGCAGGTGTACCTTGTGTACCTGGTTCTGATGGAGCRTTAGGTRMAGATGAAAAARCWAATTTAGCGATTGGTAAACGCATYGCWTAYCCTGTGATCATAAAAGCATCTGGTGGTGGTGGTGGACGCGGTATGCGTGTTGTACAYCATGAAAAAGAYTTAATTGAMTCRATTGCTCTYACTAAAGCAGAAGCAAAAGCCRCGTTTAACAACGATGTTGTTTATATGGAAAAATTCTTAACAACACCTCGTCATGTTGAAATTCAAATTATGGCAGACAAGCACGGTAACGCTATTTATTTAGGTGAACGTGATTGCTCTATGCAACGCCGCCATCAAAAAGTGGTAGAAGAAGCTCCAGCACCAGGAATGACWGAAGAAAAACGTCGTTTTATTGGTGAACGTTGTGTTCAAGCTTGTATTGATATGGGTTATCGCGGTGCAGGAACGTTTGAGTTTTTATATGAAAAAGGTGAGTTTTATTTCATAGAAATGAATACTCGTGTTCAGGTAGAACATCCCGTATCGGAGCTAATTACAGGTGTTGATATTATAAAAGAACAACTCCGTGTTGCTGAAGGTCAGCCRCTTTCTTATCGTCAAGAAGATATTCAAATTCGTGGRCATTCCATTGAATGCCGTATTAATGCAGAAGATCCYGTCACYTTTATYCCTTCACCAGGTACTATTACTCGYTATCATGCGCCAGGTGGACCGGGTGTACGTTGGGATTCWCACATTTAYTCAGGCTACAAAGTKCCACCATATTATGATTCTATGATTGGAAAATTAATCACTTACGGMGAAACYCGWGAAGTGGCTATGGCAAGAATGCAAATGGCATTAGATGAAGTSGTGATTGATGGWATWAAAACTAAYATYGAATTACAGCGTCGMATAATGGCTGATGAAAATTTCCAAAAAGGTGGAACCAACATCCATTACCTTGAGCATAAATTAGAGTTAGAAGCTCAATAGCTCGTCCATCCTTGGACATTCGCAGTACCGCCATACCCACGGCACTCTCTTCGTTCATGGGGCAAGCTTTCCATGGCTCTTTACTGCATACGACCTACAAGGATGTAGGAAGTGCAGTTCATGTCGGGAACATTTGAACTGCCCGTCCATCCCTACATTCGCAGTACCGCCATCCGTGGCTCTTTACTGCATACAGCCCATCCTTGGACATAACCGCACCGGCATCCATGCCTCTTTGCGGAATACCGTCCATCCATGGACATAAAAAAGCCCGCAAAAGCGGGCAATAGGGATACAACTAACATTTCAAACACAAACTAACTAATATTTTAAACCAACTCTTTATTTTCAATTTTAAAAATTAATACTAATAAAGAAGAAACACCTACAGACTGGAACTACCTACTTACTGGAAAATCCATCATATTGAAAACAAGATAAATAATATGTGATTTAGTTATCAAAAAACACTCTTTAATTCAAAAGTGTTAATTTTCACGTTTTTTCATTTGTTCAAAACTAAGCGGTTTTGGGTGCTCAGGTAATCTTGTTTTTAATTGTGACGCAACCAACACATCTGTATTGATTTTATTAATTGGCGAATAATTATTGTTAACTGCCCCCACTTTTCGTCTAACCGTGTGCAATAAATTAAAGGTTAACGGCGCACTTTTTATCACCAGTTTATCGGTGTTATCTAATACAGCAAAACTAGCCGTGTGTGTTCCATATGCTACATTTGAAACAGTGACATCCATTCCAACAATTGAGGCATCGACTTGTGAGCCATCAATGTAAAATACAATATAATGCCCTTCACTCAACTGAGGTAAAACATCTAGTGTAAACAACGCTACCGCGCCATTATTACGGATAACACCATCGTTTTCGGGTTGTAAAAATGAAACTGAAACGTAACCATTCGCCTGCCGGTTACTATCGCTATTTGAATCACTGGTGGACGAATGAAATACGACTTTTGGTGGTTTCATGTTGATTGACTGCCCTTCACTCATTGCTATCTCTTTTGAATTAGATGAAGGTTGATCGGAATAGGTCACTTTTCCATTTTCATCAATACTTTTATACAAAACCTTTTTATCTTCTGCAATTGCTAGGTTTAAAATGCATATACAGAGCATTCCTAAAAAGATTTGTAACGATTTGATTTTCATACTATTTGCTATTACTTTACGGGGATTCTAATTACAAATTAGCAGATACTATCAATGATGCCCAGTAATATGTCTCAAAAATTAAATAATATGTCTCAAAATTCGGATATTTACTCCTACAAGATTTTCTAAACTTAATTAAGACTACCTATACAAGTAGCTTTTTATTGCCGAATCGTTTAATATTCCTGCACCCCTGATATTTAAACCTTTCACTAATGCTTCTATCTATTGATATACGTAATTTTGCCATTATCCAATCTTTACAATTAGATTGGCACTCAGGTATGAGCGTGATCACCGGAGAAACGGGGGCTGGTAAATCAATTGTTATCGATGCACTTGGGTTAACTTTAGGTGAAAAAGCCGATCAAAATGTGATTACTAGCGGTGCTAAACAAACTGAGATAAGCGCTTTATATGAAGTTGATCAGCAAAGTGAAGCTTTCCAATGGTTAAAAGATAATGACTTACTTGATGACGAAATTTTAGATTCTATTTTAAATGTTTCACCCAAACCAGGAGCTAAACCAGAGCCTAGAACTGAATGTATATTACGTCGAGTCATCGTAAAAGAAGGTCGATCTAAATGTTATATTAATGGCCGTAATACTACCCAATCCCAATTAAAACAGTTAGGCAGTTTATTAGTTGATATTCATGGTCAGCACGCGCACCAATCACTATTAAAAAATAAAGAACAACTTAATTTACTGGACCGTTATGCGGATCACTCAAAACTTTTGGATAATGTGAAAATCGCTTATCAACAATTAAAAACGATTGAACAACGCGCAAAAAAATTGCAACAAGAAAAACGAGAGAGAGATGCGAAACGGGAATTATTAAGCTATCAAGTTGAAGAACTCAATACGGCAAACCCTGAACAATCAGTGCTAGATAATTTGGAGATGGAACATAAACAAGCCGCTACCTCAAATGATAGATTAGCATTAACGCAAAATGCTTTGTCTGATATTATGGGGGATGGAAGCACTTCCAGTTTAAGTTATTTAAATTCAGCAATTGGCCATCTTAAAACGTTAGCAACACTTGATAAAAACATCGCAGGCCTTTTAGAAACTCTAACCGACGCAGAATCATTAATTCAAGAAGCACATTTTGAGTTGTCTGACTACCGCGATCAATTAGAATGTGATCCTGAACAATTGCAAATGCTTGATAAACAACTAGAAAAATTCCATGACTTGGCTCGAAAACATCATGTTAGTTTACAAGAACTACCCAACTATTTTGCTAAACTGCAAAATGAACTCAAACGACTTCACGCAGATGATGATGAACTGGAACAAGTAGAAAAAGAACAAAAAAATTGTTTAAACGAATATTTGAATCAAGCTAAGTTACTCACCATTAGCCGTAAAAGAGTCGCCAAAAAACTCTCTCAATTAGTCACTGATAAAATTCAACCTTTGGCAATGGAAGGTGGAAATTTTTCAATTCAATTAAATAGTAGGGAAAATAATCAATCCGCTTTAGGAATGGAGGAAGTCGAGTTTTTAGTCTCTGCTAATCCTGGACAGCCACTACAAGCACTAACCAAAGTTGCGTCCGGTGGTGAGTTGTCACGTATTAGTTTAGCCATCGCAGTGATAACTTCAGAACAACAATTAGTCCCTTGCATCATATTTGATGAGGTCGACGTCGGCATTGGCGGAGCAACAGCCGAAACCGTAGGAATACTATTAAGACAGTTAGCCAAAGACAGACAAGTCTTATGTGTTACTCACCAACCGCAAGTGGCATCCTGTGGACACCACCATTTAATTGCAAGTAAAACCAAACTCAAACAGTCAACAACTACTCAAGTGTTTCAATTAAACAAAGAACAAAGAGTTGATGAAATTGCAAGAATGTTAGGTGGAAAGGTTATTTCCAGCAAAACCTTATCCCACGCAAAAGAAATGTTGAACATTGTTTCGTAAAATCAATCGTAATTGAGCTTAATTAACTCGCGGTTAACACTCGACTAATAAACCCTTTAATATATCGAGTTTCAGGAATCGCAGGATGAATAGGATGATCTTGCCCTTGATGACATTGTTCTATAATTTGTAAACCTTTTTCTAAATGACGACTTCCAGCTAATAAAGCATTTTCTAATTCATCTGTTTTTAAATGCATTGAACAGGAGGCTGATAATAATATGCCAYCTTTGTTCAATAAACGCATCGCCGCTTCATTCACTTTTCTATAAGCTTTTAAACCTGGTTTTTGGTCTTTTTTCTTTTTTATGAACGCTGGTGGATCTACAATAATGACATCAAATTTTTCGCCTTGTTGTTTCAATTCACTCATCGCTGTAAAAGCATCACCTTCTAAACAAGCCACTTTATCCTCAACTTTATTAAGCACCGCATTTTGATGTAACTCATCCAACGCTTTACCAGAAATATCAATACACCAAACATCGCTAGCGCCAGCATTAGCCATTTGCAGGCCAAACGCACCAATATAACTAAAGACATCTAACACTCGTTTACCGCCAACATATTTGGCGATTTGTTGGCGACTAACTCTATGATCGTAGAACCAACCCGTTTTTTGACCTGTAAAAGGATGAATTAAAAACTGAGTATTATTTTCTTCAATTTGAATAGTATCTGGTGTAAGTCCTAAAGCTTGTTCAATGTCGCCATGTAATGCTTCGGCTTTACGGGAATTAGAATCATTTCTGAGCAAAATAGATTCTGGTTTAAAGACCTTGGTTAACGCATCAACAATATTGTCTTTCTGTTGTTCCATTCCAGCCGTGGTGATTTGTACGACTAAGTGCTCACCAAAACGATCAACAATTAATCCCGGTAAACCGTCACTTTCACCATAAATCGCCCGATAATAAGGTTTATCAAAAATGCGTTGTCTTAACGATAAAGCAATATTAATTTTGTGTACAAATAACGAACGGTCGATGCATCTGGTGTAATCACGAGTAATAATTCTGACGCACAATAAATTATTAGGATTGATATAACCTAAACCAAGTGGTTTACCATGGCTATCTTCCACAATAACCGTTTGACCCACTTCAAACGACTTAATGGGCGTTACCTTGTTGTCAATTTCATTACTATAGATCCAAAGGTGACCATTTTTAATACGTTTTTCTTCAAATTTTCTGAGTCGTACAGGAGCGAGATTCATGTTGTACCTATTAAATCAATTTGATAACTAAATTTTTAAGAATTATAACAGAGAGCATGCAAACTAATTCATTAACATTAAATATTATTAATCATTGTTGTGTTGCCTTTCACCGCAAGATCTCTAACAATAAGCTAATATTAGTTAGAGCAGATTGTATGATTCTCCCTAGAATAATCAGCTAGACGCTAAAACAGGCATCCTTATGAAAACTTTAGTCATTGAAGACGATGTAAAGATCGCCCAGTACATCGAAATAAGCTCAGCTTGAAGGATAGCCCCCCCCCCCACAAAAGTAGACACTCATTTTAGCCACAAAATGGGAGTCAAACCATGGCAAGAAATTACTTCAAAATTCATTTTCAACTACGGCTGGCGTTAAGTCGCTATAATTGCAGTGGATATTTTTCTGGAATATCAGATAATAAATATCCAGCGTTCTGTTAAATGTAATCTGAAAGTTATAGAATACTATTAAACAACACTAACCAAGAGGCTCAGAAGCCGAGGAATCTCCGAGGCACAAGGTACCCTTGGTATATGTTTGATAAGCAATAGAAAGAAAATGGAAATAACTATATTATCTATTCATTAACAACAAAATATGTAACTCTTATTTCTAATACTATCACGGCTGATTTTTTAGTTTTAGTTAGCTTAGGGGGGCTATGATTGTTCATTTATAATGTGAGAGGTTTGCTATATTGTGACTAGCACTAATAATTTGGTAGAAATTAAGTATGAAGATTAATAAATTGTTTGTCGGAATAGTTATTATTGTTGTGATTATTCTTTTCAAAATGAAAAACAAATCATATGATCCAATATTTTTTGAAAATGAAATGTATACATATGTTGAATCAACAACGAATAATAAAGTATCAAATCATTTCTTTACGCCTGATGGCGTTGATGTCAATGACTCAAATGAAGTCATACAAATAACAGATGCTAGTCACCCTGAATTATCACAACGACATGTAGATACTGTCAAAAAGCAGATATTACGCACAATGAATTTGAAGCCTTATAAAGGGAGCAAACATAGATATTTTGGTATGTTTAGGACGCGTCACCCAATTTATGCAGTGAAAAGAGATCGTGTTTTTATTTTGTATTACATAACTTCAGGGTTTAATAGCGACAAACTGGAACGTCGTATCAATGCCGGAGATGTACTTGATTCAATGGAAGAGATCGAAGTGTTGCTGCTAAAGTAAGACTTTAGCCAGATATAATTTTCATGCAAATAATCCATTAAGTAGTTTTCGAATTCAATTCATAAACCGATTCAATTTCAGTTTTCAGTTTAATATTTGACTACACTTAGGAATATTGATATTCCATTTAAATAATCTCCAATTGCAGATGTGCTACATCAAAAATTAAATTCTTTTACTTAAATCACTAATTATTTTTGCAAAAGAAGCATCGACAGCAGCCGTTTCTTCATGCAACTTATCAAAACGTTCTTTGGTTTCTTCAACTATCCCTTGATAGATAGGTCTAAATGATTCACTCATTTCTTTTACGAACGTCGGATTACCTAATACATCGGTCATACTATTTATAATAACTTGAGACTGTGTTGCTTGATCTTTAAATTGCTGTTCAACATTTTCTAATGTCGACTGCGTTGTAGAAATTACTTTTTTCAATACTTCTTGCTGACTATTCATTGCATGCCCATCTTCAATAGAGCACATGCTATCATTTGCCAACTCCAAAATTATTGCCAGACTATCTCGATAACGCGAGCAAGTATCTTCATCCTCCTTGGGCATACCTAAAACTAACAATGATATTTTATCAAACCTTATTACCAGACGAGAGCCTTCCAATAAAAAACGCTCACCATTTAAATCATCCTCCAACAACAACATTTGAGATTCTGAAACCAAATCATTTGTAGATTGATTTAGTTTTTCTGCCTTCCCTCTCATTTGAATGCTACCTTCTAATCCGTAGCCCGTTACTATTTTAAGAACTTCATCAGAAAGTATGCTTAATGAATCACTAGCTATAGAGTTTCTAGCGAAGGATATAATATTACTTTGATCACCATTTGCAGACATAAGAGTCATTGTCATTGCGTTGGTATCATCTAGTTGCTGTTTCATGCTTGCAATATCTTCACTTCCTTCATTAGTATCTGATTGTTTTGCTGACTCTTCCAATAAAATTGATTTTTTATTTAGTTCTGCAATCACGATATCTAATTCAGACTCTAACATTTGAATACAGGTTTCTGACTCCTTTAACATTTGCTCCAATTTTGGAAAAATAGTTTCGTCAGGAGCATCACCATCCATAGAAAAATTAGAAAGCTCTGTTTTGAGTTTTGAAATTAATCCTTGCTGCTCACTGTTCATAGTTTTAAGACGAGAAAATTCTTCGCTACTTTTTTCCCCCCAATCTTCTTCAGCTTCATTTTTAGGTGCTTCTTCTTGAGATTTTACCGGTGATTCTTTTACTTCCTTTTCCAAATCATCTACGGCTTTTTGCTTTTCTTTTAATTCCATTTTTATTTTTTTATATTTTTCTGCTTTTTCGATAATCTCGGCATTCAATCCCAATATTAAATTTTTTAATTCAGGCGCATTTTCAGAATCTTTTAACTCGGAAAGTAATTCCTTTTTTTCCTCCATTAATTTATGCAGATTTTGTTTTACCATGGAATAACGTCGTTTGACATCTTTAAGTTTTTTAATGCGGTTTTTGACTTTTCTTAACGAATTTTGCCATAGCTTTTTCTTCTTGAGATAAAGAAAAAACATGAAAATACACGCAACGCTCGTTACTAGCAGAATTTCTGCTGCGATAATTATGGTAATCATCGAGACTTGCATAAATCAAGGGCTCTGGGCTGTATGGTTAGGACCAAATAAAGAATTTTCTAGGGAATTATCCAAAAGTATAAAACCTAGTATTTAAAATTATAGGTGATTAATCTCAAATCGGCTGATTATTTTAGTGCTGGGGCGTTATTTAGATTTTCGTTCAATAGGCATTGAGAAACAGGCTTCTAAACCACCTTCAGACAGGTTATTCAAGGATATTTCACCATTGTGCATTTCAGCAATTCGTTGAACTATAGCAAGCCCTAAACCTGAGCCTTTGCCTCCTCGAGCTTTATCGCCTCTAGCAAAAGGCTGAAATAAACGCTTTTTATCTAAATCCTCTATACCTTTGCCCTGATCTTTTATCTTTACCAACAAATGACCTTTTACAATGTCAGTAGTAACTATCACAGGAGGTTTACCATAACGAAAAGCATTTTCTATTAAATTGCTAAGAAGCCTTTTCAATGCCAAAGGCTTAAATGTAAGAAAGGGTAATTCGCCTAAATCTGTTGATAATTCTGCATGCTGTTTTTGAGCTGCATCAACAGTTTGCTGAACCAATTGATTCATATCTGATAATTCAAACTGCTCTTCACTTCCATATCTAACATAACCAATAAATTGATCAATAATATCCTCCATATCCTGAGTATCGTCAATCAAACCTTGCTTAAGCTCTTCATCTTGCTCTGACAGAAACTCTAATGACAACCTAATTCGGGTAATTGGTGTTCTTAGATCGTGTGATATACCTGCGAGCAATAACGTTCTTTCTTCTTCTAATTGATGAACATCGGCTGCCATTTGATTAAATGCGGAAGTGACCGCAACTAATTCTTGTGGACCAGTTTCTTTTAGTTTGCCGGGATAATCACCTCGTCCAATTTCTCTGGCGGCAAAAGAAAGACGCTTAAGTGGCCTATGCAATTGSCCTACTARCATCCATGCRCCRATTAAACTTAAAAATAGCAACGCTCCGAAAAATATAATTAAAGAGACTGGCGCACTTCCATCGTATTCTCCAATTGGCATTCTGACCCAATAGTCGGGGTGAGATGGTTCATTAACCCATACGTAAATTCGATCGGAAACTTCCACTTTAACTCTAGTGCCTTTTCCAAGAAAACTCTCCGCTGCTTGAGTAAAGGCAACATCATCTCTAGCGGAAACTAGGCCTGAAGGAACTGGACCGCTGGTTATCCAAAACAATTCTAGCTCAGTAGTCTTTATAAAGCCTTCAGATAGATCTTTAGGAATGTTCGATTTAATACCAATATATTGAATTTTAATTTGATTCGTTACCAAGTACATGATGGTTTTATTTTTTCTATCGACAACAAAATGCTGAACTGACATAAAAGAAATAAGCTGGCTGATCGTGAGAAGAATCGCAATCATTAGGGTGTTTCTGCCAAAAAAGCTTTGTGGTAATAAACTAAAACCGGTCATAAAAGACTTTCTAACTCGTTGACTAAAATTGACTTATCCAGAGATTGCAAGACGTCCGATTTTAAAATTCCAAAACGTCGACCTTCTGGATCAACAATAAATATGCGACCTGAATGATCAACCGTGTAGTAGTCGCCTTCCTCTGTGTTTAGGCTATAAAGCCCTCCTAGTTGATGTACAAGGCTGTCAATCTGCTCTTTTTTACCGCTAATACCAACGAAATCATTGTTGAAATTATCTAAATAGGCTTTCATTCTTTCCGGCGTATCGCGCATAGGATCAACCGAGAAAAATATAAACTGGAACTTTTTTCTAAGCTCTTTGTTTAATGCTTGATATAAATGCGTTAAGTCATTCAAGGTGTTAGGACATACGTCTGGACAATTGGTATAACCTATAAAAATTAAATTCCACTTGTTTTTAAAGTTTGATTTCGAGAATTTTTGTTGATTAAAATCCCACAGTTCAAACTCTAATAGATTCTTTTTTTTAGGGTAAACCAAAAGTGTTTTAAGGTTATCATTGATGCTTACCCTTTTATCTGTAACACTTTTTGTTTCAGAACCTTCACTTTGTTTAAATTGCTTTAATATTTCTGCGTTAACAAAGTAGCCAATGATTATGACCGCAACGATTAGCAAATAAGGTGTGAATTTTTTCATAGTAAGTACTAAAAAGTTAATTAAAAGAAGTAATAGTGATCAACAAGCAAAGCTACAAATATCAATAATAGATATTGGATAGAGTACTTAAACGTATCCATCGCCAATTGCCGATCATCGGATAATTTTAGTCTTATTGCGTAAACTAAAAATATTAATCCCAAAATGGTTGACGAAACTAAATAGATAAGTCCCGACATATGTACAAGATAAGGTAATAGGCCTGCAAAAATCAAAAGAATAGTGTAAAGAATTATGTTGGTTTTTGTAAAGTCGATCCCATGAGTTACCGGTAACATTGGAATATTCGCTTTTGCGTATTCATCTCTTCTAAAAATGGCGAGCGCCCAAAAGTGTGGGGGAGTCCAAACGAAAACAATTAATACCAATAATAACGCGTGAGGATGAATCTCGCCGCTGCCACCGGTAACCGAAGTCCAGCCTAACAACGGTGGAATCGCGCCACTTAGACCACCTATGACAATATTTTGCGGTGTTGCTCGCTTCAAGTACATAGTGTAAACAAACGCGTAACCGACTAAACCAAAAACGGTTAATACCGCGGTTAAAGGATTAATATAAAAATAAAGCGTTAGAAGCGAACTAATTGACAAAAATGCGGCAAAAGTAATTGCCTGTTTATCACTGATTTTTCCTGTTGCAACAGGTCGTTTATGCGTTCTAGCCATTATTAAATCAATCTTTTGATCGACAATATGATTAACCACCGCAGCTCCGCCAGAAGCAAAGCCAATACCGATGGTCGCTACAATTAAGATATCCAAAGGCACCATTCCAGGCGTTGCCATAAACATACCAACAACAGCAGTTATTAACAGTAAAAAAACCACTTTTGGTTTGGTTAATTCAAGATAGTCTTTCCAACTTGCTTTGGGAACTTGATTATTACTTGCTGTGTTACTACTAACTGGGTTATTGATTGCTGAGTCATTCATTTTTTAATTCTCTTCAACACTGATGGATTCAGCTGCAAGTTTTGTTGATTGTAAAAGGTTTGTTAACAATAAGACAACGCTCAAAAGTAATAGCGCACCCACTCCATTATGTGCAACCGCATTAAATAAAGGCAGTTGAAAAGTTATATTGAAAATACCCAAACAAACTTGAATAATTAGCAAGATAGAAATTAAATGTCCGAATTTTTTTAGCATCCGATGCTCTTTTTGGCGTATCAATTTAAAACTCAAAAAAACTAAAACAAATGTCGTTATGATCGCTCCGATTCGATGCGTCGCATGAATCGCTATTCGACTCGCAGAATCTAAAATACCAAATTCATAATTGTCCGCGCCGTGCCCCCAAACGGTGAAACCTGATATAAAATTACTATTGGCAAACCAGTCACCTTGACAAATAGGAAGCTCAAARCAAACCGTRGCGGCATAGTTRGCRGAAGTCCAWCCKCCTAAAACAATTTGTAAWRCTAAAACWATCAGWGAAAARATAGTTAATCGAGTAAAAYCAYCTTTCACTTTTTCTGAAATACTWGATCGRAATTCKKTRWAATAGCGCCARCTTAAAGAAGCAAGCAAGACYAAWGTGSYYATACCGCCCATYAAGTGCGACATAACAATYCCTGGATGAAGTTTCATCGTTACGGTCCACATTCCTAACGCGGCTTGGAAAATCACCAAAATTAAAAGGCCAAATGAATGGACTCTGACTGGTCTGTTTTCAGATTTAAAACTCAATAACGCAAGCGCCAAAACGAATAGACCAAGCGTTCCTGCAAAATAACGATGAACCATTTCTGGCCAAGCTTTTTCAAACTGGTAAGGTTGCTCTGGATAAGCATTGTTTGCAATGGCTATGTCTTGATTTTCTGTGGGAATAATTGAAAATCCGTAACAACCAGGCCAATCAGGGCATCCTAATCCTGCATGTGAAAGCCTGGTGAACGCACCCAGCAAAACAACCACTAGCGCAAACGCGGTTGCGGTGATAGCCAATTTTTTAGTCATACTTAAATTCATAAAAGTCTCTTACTTCTGATCTCTTATTGCTAGTCTCTTACTTCTGACTATTTTGGTTTAACCTAACCTTGAATACTTATATAGATGTAAAATATCCTTTCTTAATTTTCTACCTAGTATCGGTGCGTCATTTTTATCTTTGATAAATGGATATCGCATAAAAATATTACCTAGAGGATCAACCAAATAGATATAATTTGCTTCTAAATCATGAGTCGCTTTCTTTTGAGACTCTCTAAGTGCTTCCACACCATTTGAGGTGAATTCACTAGTGGCGTGAGGAAAATCATCTTTATAACCATGGAAACCGGTAGGTAAAATAGCCAGCTCTTTAATTCGAGAAGCCTCTTTACCTAAACCCGCAAAAACTTGATTAACCGTATATAAATTTAATTTTGCGCAGGCTTCATCGCAGGTATCAGGATTGATTGGAACAATCCACCAATAGAGAGTTTCAAATTCTTTACCGGTTATCTTGCTTCCGTCTTGACGAATAAAATCATAATCTTCAATATCAGTAACTAAATCAGCAGATACTAAATCCCCTTGTGCACCGCCAGGTCCTGAAAACCAATTACCAAAATAAGCTGCGTAAGCTAAAGCAACTGGGGTAATAAACATAACAAAAAGAAGAACTAAGGTTTGTCTGTTTTTTTTCAAATTATTCGGCTTTGATGTGTCTTTTTCTTGATTAATATCCAAAGGGATTTCCTCTATTTTCTCTATTATTTTCTTTACGCTAAATTATTGTTGTCTTTACGTTTAAGGGATGCAATAACACTGATAATTAGCAAGGTGAATGCTAAAGCAAACCATTGAAATGCATAAGCCAAATGTTTTTCTGGCAACATACTGATCCACTGCCAGTCAATTTCAAAACTATTATCCTGATTTTTATCCAGTCTAATTAAAAATGGTTCAATTTTACGACCAAGCTTTTCTTCTAATTTGGTTAAAATACCAACATCCATTACCGGCAATCGATAAACCTGATCAAACTGTTCGATTACGGCTGCTGAAGATAATATATCTTGATTAATCGGATAAATACGCCCCAATATGGTCCAATCAAATGGCGGGTTAGTCACTTTGGGCAGATTTTCACGATTGGCTTTCGCATTAATCCAGCCTCTATTCACAAAAATATTTCTACCGGTTGATTTTTCGGTAATTAGATTTAAAACATGGTAGCCAAGGTTTCCATTTTGAATTTTATTCTCGATTAAATAAGTATTATCATCACTTAAAAAAGCGTCGAACCTAACTGGTGAAAACCGCACTAAATCATCCTGAGTGATTTTTGAAAAATCGGTGACTAATTGACTGGCACTCGATTTTAATAACATGATTCTATGATTTTTCTCTTTAGCACGATCAAGCTGCCAGTAACCTAACTCATTTAATAATGTTTGAAATAATAGGAATAAAATAAATAACCAATAGTTGATACTAATTTGGTATTTTCCTAATGAGAAAGTGATTGAGTGGCGCAATTAAAACTCAACTAGCATAAATTTATTAAGGCGCGTATTCTATCACTAAAATAAGACTTCAACCTAAGGAAACCCCTACAAATGCTGTTTAAAACCCTAATTGGTATCGTTATGATTGCGATTCTGTTCACCTTGTTTAGAGCGCTATATTTTCTTGCAACGGGCAAATCAGATTCGAAAAAAGCAGTTGATAGTTTAAGTTGGCGAATTGGACTGTCGATTTCACTATTTGTTTTAATTATTACTGGAATTTACATGGGCTGGATTGAGCCACATGGTTTACCAATGGTGAAACCTGACTAACAAAATAAAAGAATATCAGCCATAAAAAAACCGAGCATTCACTCGGTTTTTTATTCACTCTTTTGCTTATCTACATCAAGTAAACAAAGATAAACAGGAATAACCAAACAACATCAACAAAATGCCAATACCAAGCACCCGCTTCATATGCAAAATGATGTTTCTCAGTAAAATGTCCTTTTGCACAGCGTATTGATAATACGATGATAAAGATTGTTCCTAATGTTACATGGAATCCATGAAATCCGGTTAACAAAAAGAAAGTTGAACCATAAATACCACTTCCTAAAGTTAATCCCATTTCACCATATGCATGATGATATTCGAGTGCTTGCAGCGCCAAAAAGACAATACCCAATACAGCCGTTAAAACCGTATAGTTAAGCAGAGCTTGTCTATTGTTTTCTTTTAATGCGTGATGTGCAATCGTCAAAGTCCAAGAGCTTGTTAAAAGAAGCGCTGTATTAATTGCAGGTAATCCCCACGCGCCCATACCACTAGTCGTTGTTCCATCTGGTGTTTTAATTAAAGGCCATTCAGGTATAAATTCTGGCCATAACAAAGCATGAGTCATCACATTGTTGCCCTCACCACCTAACCAAGGAATAGCAAATTGACGAACATATAACAACGCGCCAAAAAATGCAGCGAAAAACATCACTTCTGACGCAATAAACCAAAGCATTCCTTGTTTAAAAGAACGATCCATTTGTGCGCTATATAATCCTTCAACTGATTCTTTAACAACATCTTTCCACCAATTAAACAGCATATAAATCATGACCGCCATTGCAGCCATAAAAATAAACTTCCCCCAACCTGCTTCACCAGTTTCTACAACAGTTCCAGATTGTTGAATGAAATTGCCGGCACCATATGCAATAAAGAACAATGCAACTGCACCAACAATTGGCCAAGGGCTTTGTTCTGGCACGTAATAATGTTCGTACTTTTCTTCTGTTTCTGTACTCATTTTATTTCTCCATTTAAACGAATCATCTGTATTCGCTTTATTTGGTCCCCACCGAAACAGTACTAACTGCATCCGTGATATTAAATAATTGATATGACAAAGTTAATCGTGTTATGTGTTCTGGAATATCCGCATCTATATAAAACTTCATTGGCATATCAATCTCTTCTCCTGCCAATAGTGTTTGTTGATCAAAACAAAAACATTCCGTTTTATTTAAATATAATGCCGCTTCACCTGGTGCAACGCTAGGGACAGATTGCCCCACGATGTCAAACTTAGAATTATTTTTAGCATAAAATATAACTTCGTTAAGTTCACCTGGATGAACATCAATCGATTTGACTTGAGATTCAAACTTCCACGGCATTCCGCGGTTAACACGAGTCAAAAATTCTACCGTTACCACACGACTTTTATCAATATCGACATTTTGGTATAAAGCTTGACCTCGGGTCTTACCATTAATACCGGTGATATCACAAAAGACGTTGTAAAGCGGAACTAAAGCAAACGCAAATAGAAACATACCAGCAACAATTCCAATTAATCGTTTGATCAGCTTCTTATTTTCTTGTGCTTGCTCAGTC
Source organism: Gammaproteobacteria bacterium (assembly GCA_002401655.1). Classification (GTDB taxonomy): domain Bacteria; phylum Pseudomonadota; class Gammaproteobacteria; order Enterobacterales; family Kangiellaceae. The sequence continues at coordinate 34,851 of NVTT01000017.1, forward strand.
ATTAACTTATTTTCCTAATCGGCTCTAATTAATCGATTTTAGGTGGTGTACTGAACGTGTGATAAGGTGCCGGTGTTGGCATTGCATCCCACTCTAATCCAGTTGCTCCATCCCATTGTTTATCTTCTGCTTTTTTACCATTGCGAACAGCCATGATAATAGTCACGAAGAAAAATACCTGGGTTAAACCTAAACCAAATGCACCAATACTTGCCCACATATTAAAGTCAGCAAACATCATATTGTAATCAGGAATACGACGAGGCATACCCGCTAATCCACTAAAATGCATTGGGAAGAACGTTAGGTTAACAAAGACCATAGATAACCAAAAATGCCATTTACCGATGGTTTCGTTGTACATTTTACCTGTCCACTTAGGGAACCAGTAATACACCGCAGCAGTTGTTCCAAAAATCGCTCCAGGGAACAATACATAATGGAAATGAGCTACTACGAAATAAGTATCATGGTATTGAAAATCAACCGGAGCCATTGCAAGCATAACGCCTGAGAAACCACCAATAGTAAACAAGATAACAAAGGCAATTGAAAACAACATAGGCGTTTCAAAAGTCAAAGAACCTTGCCACATAGTTGCGATCCAGTTAAAGATTTTAACACCCGTTGGAACTGCTATCAGCATAGTCGCAATCATAAAGAATAATTCACCGGCTACTGGCATACCCACAGCAAACATGTGATGAGCCCATACGATGAATGATAATAGAGCGATAGACGCCGTCGCATAAACCATAGATGAATAACCAAATAGTTTTTTACGAGAAAATGCCGGAATGATTTCTGAAACCACACCAAATGCTGGCAATACCATGATGTAAACTTCAGGATGGCCAAAGAACCAGAAAATATGCTGGAACATRACTGGATCACCACCACCMGCAGCATCAAAGAATGCTGTGCCGAAATGTCKATCCGTTAACATCATTGTGACAACACCCGCTAATACTGGCATTACCATAATTAATAGRAATGCGGTAATTAGCCAAGTCCAGACGAACAAMGGCATTTTCATYARKGTCATGCCDGGWGCRCGCAKRTTGARRAYSGTKRCRAYMACRTTKATCGMGCCCATGATMGAWSWRATSCCCATCAWRTGRAYGSCMAAGATRAAGAANRTCANGNNTWCTGGNGYGKWGSWKRWGNSRYAGMRRGRSGTNNANNRAARGTCCARCCGAAGTTWGGCGCTCCACCCTCCATAAAAAATGACGAAAGCAATAAAGTGAAAGCAAAAGGTAAAATCCAAAAGCTCCAATTGTTCATTCTTGGTAGTGCCATATCCGGTGCACCAATTTGCATTGGGATTAACCAGTTAGCTAGACCTACCATACTTGGCATAACCGCACCAAAAACCATAATCAAACCATGCATRGTKGTCATTTGGTTAAARAATSCRGGYTCTACAAATTGTAGYCCTGGCTGRTAAAGCTCGGCACGGATAACCATTGCCATTGCKCCACCAGTAAGGAACATRATAAAAGAAAACCAYAARTACATCGTTCCGATGTCTTTGTGATTGGTTGTAAATAACCAGCGTTTAATGCCGGTTGGGCGATGATCGCTCATATTGATCGTCTCCTTTAGTTACCGGCTTTAAAAGCCTGAATGTCAGCGGGTTGAACTGTATCGCCAGTGTTGTTACCCCAAGCATTTCGCTCATAGGTAATCACAGCAGCCATTTCAGCATCAGTTAATTGCGCACCGTATGCAGCCATACCGGTACCTTGCTTACCATTAACAACAATACTAATGTGAGCTTCAATCGCCCCTGTTGCAATAGCACTTCCTTTGAGTGCTGGAAATACCGGAGGTAAACCAGCGCCATTGATTTGGTGACAAGCAGAACATTTTGCATCGTAAATCGTTTTACCTAACGCCATCAACTTATCCATATCCCAATTTTGAGATGCGGCAGCGATCGCGGCTTCGTCTGCAATACGTTTTTCATCTGCTTTAGCAGCTAACCATTTTTCAAAGTCAGGTTTAGTCAATACTTCAACCACTACGGGCATAAACCCGTGGTCTTTACCGCATAGCTCAGTACATTGACCTCTGTAAATACCAGGGATTGGGACGCTGGTCCAAGTTTCGTTAATAAACCCTGGAATAGCGTCTTTTTTAACCGCTAATTCTGGAACCCACCATGAGTGAATAACGTCATCAGCAGTAACCAAAAACCTAACCTTAGTATCTACCGGTATGACTAGATGATTATCAACTTCAAGTAAATAATTTTCGCCCTTCTCTTTGGCATCGGAATTGAAATCTTCAAATTGGTTTCGAGGCGTACTCAAATTACTGTAAAAGCTAATTTCATTCTTTATGATGTCGCCCTCTAAATATTTATAATGCCACTTCCACTGGGAACCAGTTACTTGAACACTTATTTCAGAGTTAGAAGCATCTTCCATCTTAATTAACAAACTCACCGCTGGAATCGTCAAATAAATTAGAATTAAAACAGGAATTGCWGTCCAAATAATTTCCATTTTRGTGCTATGMGAAAAYGTAGCAGGTGTTGGATGCTTGGAYTTGCGATGAAAAATAAACGAATAAATCATGACTCCGAAAACAACYACTGATATAGCAACCATRACCCACACAACCATCATGTGTAATTCAWAGGCTTCTATACTAGTTTCTGTYACTCCRGGGCGCATATTCAATTYRGAAGCTGCTTGTACCGCACCACTAAGCATAAMGCYTAATAATGAAGTYATACCAGCAATCAACTTGCGTCGAATGGCCATTGAKAGATCTCCAATTTTTATTGTAAAACGGGCCTACCCGTCTTTTAGGATTTGATGAAAATAAGGAACTTAGGACTTTATGCTAGCTTTAACCTAGATCAATCCAAGATTAAACTGACGCTTTTAAACAAAAAGTTACATTAAATTTAGCAAAGACTTTGCAGTTTTGCYRAATATTTRTCYGTACCCCTCCTTATTGTGGTGGAATTATAAGGATCGGTGTTGAGGAATCAAGCAAAAACTGTAGAATATTTGAGAGATTTGGTGGCTTACACCATTAAATTAGTAAAATGTAATATAAGAAAGAAGCTCTTTATTAAAAAATAAGCATATTTGGTACTTAATTTTTAGGAAAAATATCGAGTTTCTTCAATTTGTCTTCAATTTTATAGTGTGGATATGCTGATTTAAAGCGGATAATTTCTTTCCTCGCTATATCAATCTCTTGTTTTTGTAAACTAGCAACGATACTTTTAAACCAACCTTCTTTTTCTGCAAAAGGTGTTTTAGACAATTCACTCCCTGTATAGACTTTATTGTTATTAGTCTCCTCTAAGGTTTCATTGACTACTATCCTATTATTTATTTGCGTTGGTTCCACATAAATGAAACCTTTTCGCACAGTATTCTCACTTAAAATATTTTCATCTGCACTATCGGTAATACGCATGTCCATTTCGGGCATTTTTTTATTTTCGTTAAAATCCGCCATGGCGTTGAGTTTATTTTTCTCTCTATTAAATCTCGATAGTGATACTTTTGAAATTTCATTGCTAGGATCTTCGCCATCAATAACAAATTCAATTAAATGCTGTTTGATTTCAGTTTGGCTATTAAGCTCGGCATTCATCTCAGATAGATCGTATTGGTTTGTATTATTAAACAGCGGTTGCCACAAAACTTGAAAAGCTAAAACCGTTAAAACAAAGCCCCCAGCGACAAAAGAAGGTAAAGCCAGACGACTCCACCACTGTTTAGGATTGAGAGTTCCCGCAAATTGTAATTCGGGAACTAACGCATCTTCTTCAACATAATGATCACTATTTTCTGATAGTTCTCGATGTAAAAATGCAAATATTTGTTTTTCGACGTCCTTATCAACAACCAAATCACAATCACCTGATAGTAACGTAGCGACCTCATCAACCAATTTGTTGCTCTCGCTATCAGTTAATTCATTCGAATTATTTGAACTTAAAAGGTTAGTTTTAGATGGTGATTTCATTTTATTGACCTCTATTCACTTCTTCTGCACATAACGCATTAGAATTTAATAGTTGTTTCAGTTTGGTAGTTGCATATCGCAATCGACTTTTAACCGATTCCTTTTTACAGCCTGTAATTTCCGCAATTTGATCGATCGATAAACCGTTATCCAATTTCAATAAAAGTGTATTTTTTTGTTCAAAAGGTAATTCGCCGATTGCTTTTCTCAAAGACTGCACTTTAATCCCTATTAATTTCGCTTCGGGATGCTCAAAAGAGTGAGTGTTTTTTTGTGCTATATAGTCTGTATCATTTATATTATCTTCATATTCACAATCTAACCGTCGTTTTTTTTCTTTTCTATAAGTATCAATGACATGATTTTGTGCAATGCGATATAAATAAGTGGTAAATTTAGCGGTTGATTGATAACGGCTACGAGAACGAACTAGTTTCATCCAAATTTCCTGAAAACATTCTTCCGCTATCGACAAATTTCTAAACTGTCTAACACAGTACCTATATAAAGGTGACTGATGACGCCTATAAAGTTCTTCAAAGGCGTTGGAATTTCCTTTCGCATAATTCTGCATCAACAACTCATCGGACTGATCCGACAATTGAATTAGATCCGACTCATCCTTAGAATAATCAGATGACTGTCTGTTATTCAGTTTTTCTTTTGGTTTTTGATGCTGTTTAACCGATGTCATTTCGAAACAATTACCTAGTGAGCTTTGAAGGAACATTTATCGTTAAACCCTTTATTTAACTAGTAGTTCTATTTAAAACGGTGGAAAGCCAATAAAGGGTTAAATATTGTTATTAATCTTGTGCCATACTTAATTCAATTGATAAACAAAATCCAGAAGTAAAAAGACTTATGAGAGTTTATAATACAGCTTGTCATCATTTCTCAAAGTGTTCAGTCATTTATTGTCTTACATTGAGCTTGTTAATTTCTGCTCCCGGTCAATCAGAAGAGGGTTCCGCAGTAAAAGAAACTCAAGCATTAAATGAAAATAGCTCGGAGCCATCAAACACCAACTCATCAAATTTCAATCCATTGACGCTTTCCTACTTCATTGACAATCAGTCTTTAATTGAAGATGTTAAATATGACTCTAGAGTTAACCAGTCAAAAATTGAGACTCTGTCTGATGGTGAACTACTTATACTGAAACATAATGCCAAAAATAGAAAGAAAAGAGGTCATGTTTTATTTTTACATACAAATGGTGAGAGTGCTAATCATCGTCGGATTGTTAGACCGCTCTCTATTCAACTAAGTCAATTAGGATGGAACGTTTTTATACCTAATATTGCAAAAGAGGATTTCACCAAACCAAAGTTTGGCACTAAGAGAAAAATAATTGAAACGAGCACTCAAAGCATCGACTCCTCTGTGCAAAATCTTAACGAAGAAAAAACAGCTTCGAATGAGTCCGTATCCGACGAAACCAATAAAGAGCTAGCAAAAGAAAAGCCATCAAATTCAAACTCTGATGATTCGACGACGGAGAAAGAGGCAACTAAATCAAAACTACAGAAAATTTCACATTATTTTGATTCGACGGAAAAATACCAAGATTACGTAAAAGAAGTATGCGATAAAATTTTTGCAGATCCAGAGTGGATGAAACAGCCTCGAATTTTAATTCTAAATCAATCGAGTAGTTATTGGGGATTAAGCTGTTTAGAAAATATTAGAATGCCAACTGTTTTATTAGACCCTCAATTGCCCTTTGGTGTCAAAAACGATCTAGCGGATATTTTTTCTAAACAATCTAGCTCATTTTATGTTTTTTATTCGCAATTAACCGCTAATACAAAAATGGCTTCATTTTCAAAAGCACTATCTAGCAATCAGTGGCGATCTAAAAATCAGAGATATAGTCAAGGAATTTTACCTAGGGGAAATCTAAATTTAGAAGATACGGGTCTTGCAAAACGGATTACTGGCTGGGCGGAGAAATTAAGAAAAAACAAAAATTAAAACGCCATCATTTGGAAAAAACGTTTTTATTTTCCTAACAATATTAGTGAATGTTATCTAAAAAAAATGAAATTTATTTTTTCAAAAAGCCCTACTCATTGTCAAAAACAAACAAATACAGTAAAAAAGTAATTATTTTTCATTTATTTGCGTTTATTTTTCATTTATTTGCATTTTTTTTTGTATTTTCTGAAATCAAGCTATACACTTCGCATGGAACCAACTACATTAAAACTACATCTCAAAAAAGTGGAGAATATTATGGCCAAAGGTGGCGTGAAAAAGAAAGTAGCAAAGATTGCTAAAAAAGCAGCTCCTAAAAAAGTAGCTAAGAAAGCAGCTCCTAAAAAAGTAGCTAAGAAAGCAGCTCCTAAAAAAATGGCTAAGAAAGCGGCCCCTAAAAAAATGGCTAAGAAAGCAGCTCCTAAAAAAATGGCTAAGAAAGCAGCTCCTAAAAAAGCAGCCGTAGCTAGTAAAGCAACAGCATCTGCAATGGCTAAAACTTCAAGTGCTAACGCTAAAGCTGTAGCAGTTGTGAAAAAAGCTGAATCTTCTTTGAAAGCTATGATTTCTAAAGTTGCATCAGCGACAAAAGCAGTAGTTGCTAAAAAAGCGGCTGCAGCTAAAAAGAAATCAGCATCAACTAAGAAAGCAGTTAAATCAGCTATGGCAGCAAAAGCAAAAGCATCTGCTAATGTTAAAGGCCAAAAAGCTAAAGTGAAAGCCGCTAGTGATGCGCAAAAAGCAGCAATGACTTTACACAATGCAACAAGTGCAGTTAGTGCTAAGTTAGCAAGTGCAGCAGCTAAAGATGCGAAAGCAGTTTCAGCGCTACAAAGCAAGCAAGCTAATGCAATGAGTAAACTTGAAGCTAAACTTCTTAAAGCGGCAGCTAAGCCTAAGAAGAAAGCAAAGAAAAAAGCGAAGAAAAAAGCAGCAGCTCCGGCTCCTGAAAAAAAATAGGTTTTAATCAAAACTTAGCAAAAAAGGAAGCCTAGGCTTCCTTTTTTATTGTTGAAATTTCGATAATACCTTTTTAGCTGGCTTTGGCGGTAAGGGTTCTAGGATGTTCAACACGATCTAGTAACCTTCGTATTTCATTTTGTGCATCGCTCGATCCGTATTTATTCTGTTGGAAAACTGTTTCCCCATCAAAAATACTTCTAACATAAATCGATCGGTCTTTTATTAAATGTGCTCCTTCATTGTAAAGCTTCATAGCAATCATACGTTCATCATGCCTTCGAGTGTCAACCGCATTAACGCACTTAATTATTCTTTTATTTCTAATTAAGCGGATCGCACGATTCACGGCTCTAAGATCAAGCATACTCGCTCTCATAGGTAAAATAATCGTTTCCTCTTCTGGTAACCGATCTAAGCTTGGAGCATAATCACAAATTAAATAATCAACATTGGGCATTACTTGCGGTTTATCGGCTAATACCGTAAAAGGTAATCGTCTCCCAGCAAATACATCAAATGCAGAACGCTGAGGGTCAAGGTCACATAAAATAACCTTATTTCCAGCGTAATAAGCGGCAGCCGCAAAATTTAATGCTAAGGTTGTTTTTCCAACGCCTCCTTTAGGAGACCAGAAAGCAATTCTTCTCATATTAGGTTCTCATGTACTCTTATAAATGAATATCTTAAATTTCCGTTAGCTCTGATGCAATAACAGCTAGCCATAAAGTATTTCTATTAGATTATCGCCCGCTTTATGGGTAGGAACACCTAGAGATAAATCACTATCTTCTAACAAAGGGAATTCTTCTCTTCTTAAATAGAATTCTAGACCATTTTTTGGCTTTAGGTAGCAACCATTTGTAGAATGATCGATTAGAACAAATTTTCCACGGTTATAGCCGATATGACAGTGCTCTCTTGAGACTTGTGTGCCTTCAATTGTCATTTGGCAACTTGATAGATTTCGACCAATCATAAAAGGTGTCATTTTTACATCAATGACTATTTCTACTTCACCTTTTTTGATCGTTAAGATTTGATTGGTAATATGTTCGAGTACAACATCCGTCGACAAGAACCGTGTTTCATTATGTAAATCACTATCGCCTTGCCAGTACATTCTAAAAACAGCTGACGGTTCAGTTGCTCCTTTGAAAGTAACCCAGTCAAATTCTCTAGCCCCAGATTTTTGAGATGCTGGTAATTCGGCTAATAAACCTTCAGAAAATAATATTTGGCTTCCCTTTGCCATTTTTGTTAAATAAGCGGCATCATTAACGGTTTCGGCAAAAAGATCACCATTTTCCTCAAGAACTTCACCAAACGAAATTCCAATACTAACCTGTAACCGATGCTGGGAATAACTAGCTTCAAAGCTTTGCTGAATAGCGATGGCTGTTATGATCCCATCTTTTCCATCATTGAAACAAACCATTACTTCGTCACCAATGGTTTTTACCACACGACCTTTATATTTAACTGAAAGTTTTTTTATTTCTAAGATTAGGTGATCAATAATTGATTTAGCGTAACTATTACCTTTAGTTTTATATAGCGCACTGCTTCCAGAGATATCCGCGAATAGTACCGCTTTATTTTTTTTTCTATTGAGAAGCATTCGGTTTAGTTAGGCAATTTTTGAGTTAATGAAATATGTGAATAGATTATAGCATTGAACCTTTAGGTGATATTGAACCTTTAACCCAATATGTCGATTGCATTTTGTTTTTGCGCAATAAAGGCGTTAGTTGGGCGACCATCACTTAGTCTTTCTAGTTGGTCGTAAAATATTTTATAACCGGAAAAAATATTTGCTAATTCGCCATGTTTTAATAAATACCTAGGGTTTTTAGGGCTTCCGAATTTCTCACATCCTTCTAAGAAGGTTTGATAGACAATAAAACCATTTGGTTTTAACAATCTGTCTATGT